>NZ_LWLN01000001.1:2400000-2757919 GCF_001953745.1 Natrinema saccharevitans | reverse complement strand
TGTCACGCGTCGTATCAGCGACGAAGAGGACGCGGATGGTGGCGTCGGCCCAGTGTGCGACCTCGGCAGCGTGATGCAACGCCGCTGCAGCTTCGTCGCTCCCGTCGAACGGGAGCAGAATGTTCTGGTACATACCTTTCGAGGTCCTACGAGGGGCATCTCCAAATGTGTTTGTTACCCTCAGGTACCGGTACTCCAGAAACCGAAACGAGGAGCAGAACCCGTCCGCTCACCACGACGCTCGGAACGAATGAGACGAGTCTCCGAGTCGACAGATGTCGAGGAATCGCGCTACCGTCGCCTCGAGGATGTCCACGAGCAGTCAGTCGACCGTCGCGCTCTCGTCGAGTTGGATCCAGTGATCCTGGCCGACGCGGAGGGTGGCTTTGAGCGCGCCGAGGACGACGGGACCGAAGAACAGCCCCATGACACCGAAGGCGTACGCACCGCCGAGGATACCGAGGAGGATGACGGCGGGGTTGAGGTCCGCGTATCTATCGACGGCGAACGGACGGAGATAGTCGTCGGTGAGCCCGACGATGATAACGCTGTAGACGAACAGTCCGACGGCGAGTAACGGTTCGTCGGCGAGATACAGATGGACCACGGCCCCACCCCAAACCGGGATCGCACCGATGAGCGGAACCATCGCGAGAACGATCATGACGGCCGTCCAGAACGCCGCGTTTGGGGTGCCAGTGACCGCGAGCCCGATCCCGGCGACGACTCCCTGGACGAAGGCGACGAAGACGTGCCCGAAGAGAACGCCCCACATCACGTCGTCGATTTCGGCGTAAAGGTCGCGCTGGATGTCCCTGGGGAGTGGAACCGTTCGGTGGAGCCAGTCGACGAGATCGGTGCCGTCTTTGAGGAGATAGTAGACGAGAAAGAGCGCCAGCGCGATCCCGATGAGGTGGAACGTGACCGTGCTGATCGTCTGGGTCGACCGTGCTAACACGGTCGTTCCGATTTCCTGTCCGTAACTGGCGAGTTCAGAAACGATATCGACCTCTTGTCCGGTCACGTCCTCGATACGGGATTCGATTACCTCTACCTGCATCGCGTCGGCGTCGTAGTCCTGGAGGATTCGTTCGGCGCTATCCGCGACGGTCGCGAGGACTACGGTGAACGGCGCGACGACTCCGGCGACTGCCAGAACGACGAGGGAGAGTGCAGCCACCATCGGCGACGTGTACTCTTCGAATCGGACTTGCAGCGGGTAGAGTACGTACGCGAGGAGTACGGCACCGAGGACGTACTGGAGAAACGGTTGAATCAGTAAGACCGACAGTACGAAAAGGACGGCGATGAGAGCCAGGAGAAACCCTTTACTGAGATTCACGGCCGCGAATTAGTCAGCTAGTGACGAAAAGATTTGCGCTCACCCCGAGAACGGCGGTATGGATACTGACGTTGTTGCGGTATGCGACCCGAATTCGGTGGGGTAGACCTCGGAGTGGGCTCGCCGAGGGGTGGTGCCAGTTCGAACGCAGTCCGTCTCTCCCGTCTGCCCGCAGTAATCGCGTTCACGGGTGATATGCTATCCGACCGTTTCCCGCTTTTCCTCTGGAGACGTCTGCCCTTTCAGCGGCTACTATAGTAGACGCGAAAAGGCACCGGAAACCGAACGATGGTCGGCGGTTCAGACCGTCGCTTCCGCGTCGTCGCTCTCCTCGACGTCCTCGAGTTGCTCGAGGGCCTGGATGACGTCGTTGCGGTAGTTGACGACCGGCGAGTCGTAGCGCTCGCGGGCCATCCGGGCGTACTCGTTGGCCGGCGCGGTCGAGCCGCTTTCGGGCGCTTCCTGCTCGGCTTCCCACGCCTCGAAGGCCTCGATGCGGTCGAGGGTACGTTCGGCGGTCTCGACGACCCAGCGGTCGCGGGTGGCGTCGTCGACGACCGCGATGGACTCGGGCCGCAATGAGACGTTGACCGTGCCGTCGTCGGTCTCGTAGGTGCGTGGTTTGCCGACGATCGAGACGTACGCCGGCGGCTCGGTGTCCCGCAGGACCGCGGCGGCTTCCGGCTGGTACTGGCCGGCGTAGACGAAGAACGTCCCGGTCGGGTCGACGACCCGGCCGCGCCAGTACTCGCTTTCGTCGCCGACGTCCTCGGTCTCGGTCAGGGTGCCCACGACGAACACGCGGTTCGCGCGGTCGCCCGTCGGTAAGAGCGCGTAGTTGGGCGCGCGCTCGTCGTCGCTCTCTTTGAAGGTGTACGTCGAGTCGTTGAATTCGGACGCGAAGACGCGGCGGGCGACTTCGCGAGTGAGTTCTGCCTCGCTCATGTCACATCGACCTCGCTTTGATCAGCAGTTCCTCGCCATCGATCGGCCCGTCGAGTTCCTCGACGTCGTCGGCCAGCACGTACCGGCCGAAGGTCGGCCCCTCGATGCGGTAGTAGGTGCCGACGATGTCCTCGCGGATCTCGTCGGCGACGATGGTCGTGTCCAAGGCGTCCATCGCCATCTCCTTGGCCTCCTCTAAGCTCAGCCCCGTCAGGTTCTCGGTGGCGTCCTTGTCGAAGATGACCTCGTGGGCGTCGATGCCGTCGTCGACGACGGCCTTGATGCGGAGGTCGAACTCGCCTTCGCCCTCGCCGTGTTCGTTACAGCGGCCGTTCTGGAGGACGCGGGTACAGCCCTCCTCGGGACAGCGCTTGATCAGCCCGCTGCCGCTTTGCATGTCGACCAGCGCGCCCTCGATCTCGCTCGTGTCGTTGCCGACTTCGAGGTCCTCGTCGAGTTCCTCGATCACCGTCGTCGAGTTGAGTTTGACCGAGTACCGGCCCTGGTACTCGTCGGTGACGACGTTGCGAAGTTCGTAGACGCCGCCCTCCTCGAGCGCGGGGAGGTCGGATTTGGCCCACTTGGTGAACTTGATCGTCCCCGTCGGGTCGCCCAGCAGGCCGACCTGCGCGACGGAGTCGCTCCGGGGATCCCAGAGTTCGATGACCTTCGCAGTGAGGTCGATCCACTCCTCGGGCTCGTCGACGTCCTCGACGTTGGCCGCCTCGCTGTCGCCACTCGAGATGTCCTCGCGCTCTAAGCCGGCCTCCTCGAGGTAGTGGTTGGTGACGCTTCGGCGCGCCTCGTCCATCGGTACTTTGTACTCGTCGACGAGCGTCGTCAGGCGCTCCTCGACGTCCTCGACGTCGACGTCGAGGTGGTCCGAAAACTGCTCGTGGATGTCGTCCGCGTGTTGTCGTACGTCGCTCATTGGCTTCACGCCTCCTCTTCGGTTTCAGTGGGAGGCATACGTCCGTTCACGCCCGATAGTATTTAAAGTACCGGCACCGGAGCGAAAGTGAACGACAGCGGAAGAAACCGCAAGACGGCGTTGTGTAGTAGATTCAGTCTGCCGGCCGACGGCGGTGTGGCCGGGTTCTGCCGGCGGCGGGTGCCGGGAGCGGGGAGAAGGGTTACTGCCCGCCGACCTCGAGCGCCGTTTCGAGGGCGTCACCGATCGTCTCGGTCCCCGCGTCGTCGACGCCGACCAGCGGTGGACGGACCTCGTCGGCGTCGAGGACGCTGCGCTCAGCGAGAGCGGCCTTCGTCGCGGGCGCGAAGCCGTGGCTCGTACAGGCCTCGAACAGCGGCGAGATGGCGTCGCGCTGTAGCTCTCGGCCGCGCTCCTCGTCGGCCCGGGCGAACGCCTCGCCGAATACTTCGGGGACGACGTTCGACAGGGCGTTGATTCCGCCGTCGGCCCCCATCCGCAAGGCGGGTACCAGCAGGGCGTCGTATCCCTGCAGACAGCGGAACTCGTCGGGCGTCGCCCGCAGCACCGAGAGGAAATACGCGAGGTCGCCGCTCGAGTCCTTGATCCCGAGGACCTCATCGCGATCGGCGACGGCGGCGACGGTCTCGGGTTCGATGCGCCGGCCCGTACACTGCGGAATGTTGTACAGCAAGACGGGGAGCGCGGCGTCCTCGAGGACGGCCTCGAAGAACTCTCGGTTGCCTGCAGGCGTGTTCGCCGTCGTGAAATACGGCGCGACGATCGCGGCGGCGTCGGCCCCCGCCTCGGCCGCCCGATCGATGGCCGCGACGGTGTCGGCGACGTTCGTGGCGGCCGCTCCCGCGACGACCGGGACGTCGACGCGCTCGACCGTCGCCTCGACGACCCGGTGCTGTTCGTCGGCGGTCAGGCTCGGGAACTCGCCGGTCGTCCCGCAGGGAAAGACCGCGTCGATGCCGCCGTCTTCGAGGTGGTCGAGCAGGTCGGTCAGAGCCGCCTCGTCGATCGCGCCGTCGTCGAAGGGGGTTACCGTCGGTGCGGTGATTCCCCGGAGGGCATCTCGGATAGCCATAGTCGTTGCCTTCGTCGGGATAATGAAAGTCGTTATCATCGGTTCCGCGATCGGGATCGGTCGGCGATCGCCCCGGACCACCGGCGGGCCTATGTGTCCGGCGGTCGAATCGGGGGTAATGGCGGATCGGCGTCGACTCGAGCGGTTCCTGCGCTCGACGCTGCAGGGAGCCGGCGAGCAGTTCGAGGAGCTTCGCAGATCGACCGACGGCCAGCTCGAGGAGGCCCGCGAGGCCTACGAGGTGGCGCGAAACGCCCGCGAGTTACCCACCGACGAGGCGGGCCGGGCGAAGATCGTCTGTCGACGCTACGCCCAACAGCGGGCGGCGAAATTAGACGAGGAGTACCGACCGGCCTGTTACGAGGCGGACCATCCCGACTGCGAGGGCTGTGCCGAAGACGTCCGACGCGGGCGGATCGAGACCTGGTGAGATGGACCGGCCCGTCGTCGCCTGCGTCCTCGCCGGGGGCATCGGCAGCCGGCTCTACCCCGCGAGTCGGGGGGATCGCCCCAAGCAGTTCCTCGAGTTCGGCGGCACCCGCTCGCTGCTCTCGCGGACGGTGGATCGGACCGCCTTCGCCGACGAACGCTACGTCCTGACTCGCGAATCGTTCGTCGACGCGGTTCACGACCGCGCGCCCGAGGCGGGCCTGCTGGTCGAACCCGCCGGCAGGGACACCGGCCCGGCGCTGGTCTACGCCGCCTGGCGGCTCCGCGAGCGGTTCGACCGGGAGCCGGTCCTGCTCTCGCTTCCCAGTGACCACCACGTCGACGACGACGCGGTGTTCGTTGCTCGCCTCGAGCGCGCCGCCGAGATCGCCGCCGAGACCGGCGGTCTCGTGACGCTGGGCGTCGAACCCACGCGACCGGCGACGGGCTACGGCTACCTCGTTCCCGCGGACGGCGGAGACGCCCTTGGAGGGACGGACTACGACGCCGTCGAGCGCTTCACGGAGAAACCCGACCGCGAGGAAGCGCGGCGGCTCCGCGAGTCGGGTGCGTACTGGAACGCCGGGATCTTCGCCTGGACGCCGACCGCCCTCCTTCGGGAGGCGCGGGACTCGCCGCTCGCGGGGCTGGTCGACGCCCTCGAGGCCGGCGAGCCAGAGCGCGGGTTCGACGCGATCGACGCCGTCAGCGTCGACTACGCGATCATGGAGCGGGCAAGCGACGTCTTCGTGACGCCGCTGCCGGTCGCGTGGGACGACCTCGGGACGTGGGATGCGGTCGGGCGGACCCGATCGAACCGCGACGCGGACGCGACGAACGACCGCGTCGCCGGTGGGATTCTCTCGGTCGACGCGACCGACAACGTCGTCGCCGCGCCCGACCGGCACGTCTCCCTGCTCGAGGTCGAAGAGCTGATCGTCGCCGCCTACGACGATCGGATCCTCGTCGCGCCGCGGGAGTCGTCACAGCGGGTCCGCGAGGTCGTCGAATTGCTGCGCGATCGCGACGGGTTTTAAGAATCGAGCCGTCGCGAGGAGTCGGTAGAAAAAACGGGGCAGGTCAGCTTGGCCGGGACGATCCCCCGTTCGTATCGTTCTTTTCGGGCCGCATCGCCCACACGAGGACCGCCAGCGTGATCACCGACCCGAGAATGAGCGTCTCGAGGATGGTTAGTTTGATGCCGAACCACGAGAGCGCCGTCCGGAGTTCGACGATGAACGGGACGAGCATGGCCAGAACGACGAGGAGCGCCCCTTCGGAGATGCGCATCTATCGGATCACCTCACTGAGGGACTCGATGACGGCGGGATCGACCCACGTCGAGAGTCTGACGCCCTCGATGTTGGGTCCGAACAGGCCGCCGGCGTCGATGATGCTCGCGAGCGGGAGCGTGTACGCGATAATCACGAGGACGACGGCGATCGCGGTCCAGAGTTTGAGATTGTCGAGGATGCGCGGCGAGTCCTCGGCTCCGGAGAGCGTATCCGCGTAGGTGTTGTCGGGGATCGACTCGCTGTTGCTGCCGATCGAGGTCATGACCATGTTCAGGAGGAACAGGGCAAGCGACAGCGTCAGGATGGCCGCGCCGAGTGCGACCTGCATGTTGATCTCGCCGACGGTACCCACGGCGGGCTCGAAGTCGAAGCCCTGGTACTGCGGTTCGGCGGTCCGGCGGGGAAGCCCGAACAGCCCGGAGCGGTGCATCGCGTTGGTCATGAACGTCATGCCGATGAACCAGAGGACGACCTGTCCGAGTGCGACCGACCGGTTCCAGAGTTCTTTGCCCGTCAGCTGCGGGATGAACCAGTAGGAGGCGGCCATAAACGTCAGCGCGACGGCAGTGCCGACGGTGAGGTGGAAGTGCCCGACGACCCACCACGTGTTGTGGACGAGGTAGTTGATGTTCATGCCGGCGTTGATCATGCCGGAGAAGCCGGCCGCGGCGAACATCAGGCCCGCAAGCGCCATCCCGGTGAAGATCGGGTCGCGCCACGGGAGCGCCTTCAGCCAACCGAGGTAGCCCTCTCCACCGCGCTGTCGCGCGCCGTGTTCCATGCTCGCGACGACGGTGAAGGCGGTCAGCAGGCTCGGCAGGAGGAGGAACATCGTGTTCGTCATCGCGATGAACTTGTACCCCTCGGCGATGCCCGGATCCAGATACTGGTGGTGAATGCCGAGCGGCGTCGAGAGCAGCAAGAACAGTACGAAGACGACGCGTGCAAGCGGGTCGCTGAACAGTTTCCCGCCGGAGAACTTCGGCAGCATGGTGTACCACATCAGGTACGCCGGCATCAGCCAGAAGTAGACGACGGCGTGGCCGAAGTACCAGAACAGCGTCCGGGTCAACAGCGGATTAACCGACTCGGTGATCCCCAGCGACCACGGCAGCAGGAACACGAGGATCGACGTGGCCACACCCAGCGTGCAGATGTACCAGAACAGCGTCGTCGTCAGGACCATGAAGGTCGGCAGCGGGATCCGCTCGTCGGGGTTCTCGCGCCGCCAGGCCAACCACGTCCGGAACCAGTCGACGCCGGCGAGCCAGGAGCCGACAACGAACAGCACCAAGCCGATGTAGAAGAACGGATGGGCCTCAAGCGGCGCGTAGAACGTAAAGAGGACGTCGGCGTTCAACTTCGAGCCGAGTATCGACGGCGCCGAGTTGAGGAAGCCGCTAAAGATCGTGATCCCGGCGAGTGCCGCGCCGATGACCATCATGATGTACCAGGCCCAGGTGAACCGGACGTCGACGACGCCCCGATCGAGGCTGGTCGTTACCGCCCACGTGAAAGTCCCCACGAGGAAGAAGATCGTAAACACGATCACCAGCAACACGCCGTGGGCGGTCAGTACGGTGTAGTAGTCGGGTGATTGAATGAACCTGAAGACGTCGGTGCGGTGAAGCGCCTGCACCAGCCCGAGCACCCCGCCGATCGCCAGCGCGATGAAGGAACTCCAGAAAGCCGCTTTGATCACTCGCGCCTCGTCGGGGAACTGATCGAGGTAGGCGTTACGCATCGCCGTCACCTCCGTCAGCGGACTCGTTGCCCTCGGAAGTCACGACCGACAGCGTTCCGCTTTCCTCGTAGTCGTCGACGGTCACGGTCCAGTCGTTGTCACCCTCGCCGAGGTCGGCGCTGTCGACGGTGAACTCGACTTCCTCACTGCCGTCGCCGGGCACCGTCACGTCCTCTTCCTGCGTCTGATTGCCGATCTCGAGGGAGACGGTCGTCTCGAGGTCCTCTTGCATGCCGTTTTCCACGTTTGCGGTGATGGTCGTCTCGTTGCCCGCGTCGATCTCGTCGTCGGCCTCGACGGACAGTTCGGTCAGGTCGAACTCGTCTTCGGGGACGACGTTCAGTTTTCCTTCCATCGTGTGGTGAAACTCGCCGCAGTACTCGTTACAGAGGATGCCGTACTCGTCGGGTTCGTCGAACTTCGCGGTCATCTCCGAGACCTGCCCGGGAACGACCATCGTGTTCACGTTCGTTCCCACGACGGAGAAGCTGTGTGTCACGTCCCGGCTGGTGACGTAGAACGTCACCTCGCTGTTGGCCGGTATCTCGATTTCGCTGGGCGTGTACGACCACGCCTGTGCGACGACCGTGACTTCGTACTCGTTGCCGCCGACGTGTTCGACGCCGGGCTCGGCGAACCGTTCGTCGTCGTTGATTTTGTCGGGATTGATGTCGCCACCGTCGTCGTCGATCATCGCGATACCCGGGCCGACCGCCCCGTAAGTGATCGTCGCGATGAAACCAACGATTAACACCATGGAAGCGACGATCCAGACCTTCTCGTAGGTGTGAATGTTCATGCCACTCCCACCACCGTCAGGGCCATTCCGACGACGGTCGGCCCGTTGCCGAGGAACTCAACGAAGTACATGAATATCCATAGCAGTACCAGTATCAGGAAGTAAATTCCGATTAGGATCGCCGTCCCGATCGGGTCGTACTCCTCGTGCCCGAGTGTTCGAACCTGATCGGGCTCCCGTTGTTCTGTTCTGGGACTCATACGGACGAGTAGGGAATAGGGGCGACTTACCATCAACCTTGGTTCCCGATCGATGGGAAGAGGGTGGGGTATTAAGCCCTCGTCGCGCACAGTGGCGAGTATGAATCTCGAGACAGTATCGCCGCGGCTGGCTGCGACCGCGGGGCTACTGGCGATCGTTCCGTTGCTCGTCTACGGACTCACCAACTCGGTATACGCCGGTGCCGTCAGCACGGTCAACGTCGTTCTCATCGTCGGTTCACTGTACGTCGCGATGTCCCCGGTCGAGGGCTCGCACGGCGATCACCACGGTAACGGCAACGGAACTGCCGGGTGACTGCCGCCCGCGAGATGACTCCCCTTTCACTCCCGCTGGAGCTATTGACGACTGGTGCGGGGCACCGAGCCGCCTGGCTCTCCGTCGGCACACCGCTGATGGCGAGTCCGGGATCCGGACTCGACCTCGGGCACGTGAATCTATTCGTCCTCTTCGTCGTCGGGCTGCTCGCCGGCGCACACTGTCTGGGAATGTGCGGCCCGCTCGTGACGACCTACGCCGACCGGATCGGCGACGCCAGTGACAAGCGCCGCGACGACACGCTGACCGGCTACGAGGTGCGCCAGCACGCGCTGTTCAACCTCGGCCGGACGATCAGCTACGCCGCGATCGGTGGCCTGTTCGGTCTCCTCGGTGCGGTGACGATCGCCTCGAGCGAGGCCGTCGCCGCGGTCGGGGATAGCGTCAGAGGGGCGACCGGCATCCTCGTCGGGATCGCGATCGTCGCGAGCGGGCTCTACTACCTCCGAGGAAAGACCGCCGTTCCCGGCCACGGGCTCCCGATCGTCGGCACGCTGTTTCGCCGGCTCTCGGAGCTGCTCTCGAGCCGTATCGATCGGCTCGCGACGTCGCCGGGGATCGTCGCGCTCGGTGCCGTTCACGGGGTCATGCCGTGTCCGATCATCTATCCCGCGTATCTCTACGCGTTCGCGCTGGGGTCGCCGGCACGTAGCGCGCTCTCGCTGGCCGTCCTCGGAGTCGGAACGATCCCCACGCTGTTCGTCTACGGCACCGCTATGACTGCGATCGACGTCGACACGCGGGTGCGACTTCACCGCGCGCTGGGCGCGGCGTTTATTCTCCTCGGTTACATCCCCCTCTCGCACGGCCTGATGCTGTACGGCATCCACCTGCCCCATCTTCCGCTCCCGTACGAACCACTATTCTAACGATGGCTCCGGACTCACCACCCGCCGGGGGTTCGATGTCGTCACCGGCCGACACCGACGGCTCGAGTGCGACCGACGGGACGGCGGCGGTCGGCGACTCGGCCCCCGACGCCTGCGACCTCTGTGACCTGCCGACGCCGGCGGAGCCGATCACCGACCCGGACGTCGACGGAACGTTTTGCTGTCGCGGCTGTCTCGAGGTCGCTCGCGCGCTCGACGGGACCGACGACGCACCCGACGAGTCGGCGGTCCAATCCCGTCTCGATTCCGGAGACGACGGGCCTGACCTCGACGATCTCGACGGAGAGGACGCCTATCTCGCGGTCGACGGCATGCACTGTTCGACCTGTGAGGCGTTCCTCGAGACCACCGCCGAGCGAGAACCAGGGGTCCGCGGCGCGACGGCGAGCTACGCGACGGATACGATTCGGCTCGTCTACGATCCCGATCGACTCGATACCGACGACCTCCCGGAACTCGTCTCCGGATACGGGTACACCGCGTCGGACCGATCCGCCGCGGGCGAGACGAGCGGCTCGGACGACGGGCTCGCGCCGCTCTTGTTCGGCGGTTTCTTCGGCATGATGGTCATGATGTGGTACGTCCTGTTTCTCTACCCGACGTACTTCGGCTACCAGCCGGTCGCCGACTTCGGCGGGTACGAAAGCGCCTTTCTGTCGGCGAACATATGGGTGTTCACCTCGATTATTCTCTTCTATACCGGCGGTCCGATCCTTCGGGGGGCGTACGTTAGCCTCCGGGCCGGCAGCCCGAACATGGACCTACTGGTGGCGACGGCGGCACTCGGCTCCTATAGCTACAGCGCCGTCGCGATCCTGCTCGGCAACGCCCACCTCTACTTCGACGTCACCGTCGCCGTCGTCCTCGTCGTCACCGCAGGCGGGCGCTACGAACGGATCGTCAAGCGCCGCGCGACCGGCCTGCTCTCCGACCTGACCGAACGGCAGGTCGACGAGGCCCGCCGCGAGAGCGGCGAGACGGTACCCCTCGAGGCGGTCGAGCCCGGCGACCGCCTGCTCGTGCGTCCCGGCGAGCGGGTTCCCCTCGACGGCGAGATCGCGGAGGGATCGGCCGCGGTCGACGAGTCGCTGGTCACCGGCGAGTCGCTGCCGGCCGAGAAGGGGCCGGGCGATCCGGTCCGCGGGGGAACCGTCGTCACCGACGCCCCGCTCGTCGTCGCGGTCGGCGACGAAGCGGAAAGTACCCTCGACCGGCTCGTCTCCCTGCTCTGGTCGATCCAGAGTTCCCGGCCGGGCGTCCAGCGGCTCGCGGACAAGCTCGCGACCGTCTTCGTCCCGCTGGTGATCGCCCTCGCCATCGGGACGGTCGCCGTCTCGCTGGCGACCGGCTCGAGCCCGGCGACGGCGCTGTTGCTCGGGCTCACGGTCGTCATCGTCTCCTGTCCCTGTGCGCTGGGGCTGGCGACGCCGCTGGCCATCGCCGCGGGGATCCAGTCCGCCGCCGAACGGGGGATCGTCGTCGCCGCGGAGACGATCTTCGAGGACGCCCCCGACGTCGATACCGTCGTCCTCGACAAGACGGGGACGCTCACGACCGGGACGATGACCGTCGACGCCGTCCATACGGTCGCCGGGGACGCCGGGGACGACGGCCCCGACCGCGAGGAACTGCTCCGGCGGGCCGGCGCGGTCGAGGCCCTCTCCGAACACCCCGTCGCGGCCGCCGTCGCCGACGCGGCACCCGACGATGCGACGACAGCCAGCGCCGTCGAGGGATTCGAGCGGGCGAGCCGCGGCGTCAGCGGCCGCGTCGACGGCGACCGGGTCGTCGTCGGCCACCCCGACTTCTGCCGGGAGCGCGGGCTGGCGATCCCCGACGCACTCGAGCCCCGGATAGAGGACGCGCGAACGGCGGGCCGCGTGCCCGTCGTCGTCGGTTGGGAAGACCACGTCCACGGCGTCGTCGTCGTCGGAGACTCGCCCCGCGAGGACCTCGAGGCGGCCCTGACCGACCTCTCGGCGGATCACGAGGTCGTCGTCCTCACCGGCGACGAGGGAGCGGCGGCCGAGCGCTTCCGCGATCTCGAGGGCGTCGACGAAGTCTTCGCGGGCGTGCCGCCGGAGGCGAAAGCCGAGACCGTCGACCGACTCCGGGCCCGCGGGACGGTCGCGATGGTCGGCGACGGCAGCAACGACGCGCCCGCGCTGGCCGCGGCCGACGTCGGCATCGCGATGGGCGGAGGGACACAGCTCGCGACGGACGCGGCCGACGCGGTGATCGTCGGTGACGACCTCACGGCCGTCGGCGAGACGTTCGCCGTGGCGACGGCGACCCACCGACGGATCCGGCAGAACCTCGGCTGGGCATTCGTCTACAACGCGGTCGCGATCCCGCTAGCCGTCGCCGGCCTGTTGAACCCGCTGTTCGCCGCCGTCGCGATGGCTGCGAGCAGCCTGCTCGTCGTCTGTAACTCCGCGCGCTCGCTGTGAGACGCGGGCCACCGTGATGGGGGCGGGAAACGGACGCTCGAGTGCTCTTACTCCTCCGCGTCGTCAGTCGTCACGACCCGCTTGACTTCTCGTCGCTGTCCGTCCTCGTAGACGTACGTCGTACCGTCCGCCTCGTCGCGGGTCCGCCGGTGGCTCCCGTCACAGAAGGGGAAGTCGTCCGAGAGCCCGCACTGACAGACCGCCACGTCGCCCTTCTCGTCGTCGATGTCGTCCGGCTCGAGCTTCCGAGGGCCGTTCGCCTCGAGTTCGACCAGTCGCGTCATCGCGTGTGTCTCGTGTCGCCGTCGTCAAAACGGTTCGCTCGCGGCCGTGTCACGGCGGTGTGGCGTGCCAGCGCGCCACCCCACGGCGAAAGCAGTTACGACCGTAATCCCGTGATCGGTCGTCGACGCCGACTCCCAGTATCGGCGACTGTCCACGAGTCGTGGTGGCACGGAACATCGCCTTCAGGAACGGCAAGGTTCTTGGTTCGGCTATTGAAAATCAGGATAGAAATCGCTATGTGGATCTCCGCCGCGGCAATGCCGACCGCGATCGCCCTCGCGGTCGTCAAGACGCTCGTTCTCGTCGTCGGCGGCGTCATTACGTTCTTTGCCTACAAGGCCTATCGGCGCACTCGTCAGTCCGCGCTGGGCTATCTCTCGCTCGGCTTCGGCCTCGTTACACTCGGTCTAGTACTCGCCGGTATGTTGTACGAGGTACTCGGCGTCCCACTGATGACCGGTATCCTCCTCGAGAGCCTGCTGGTTCTGGCCGGGTTCCTCGTGATCGCGCACTCCCTGTACGTGACCTGAGCCGCGCCGAGGCGGTGCTCGGTCAAATATATTTGGATCACTCGTATCCGTGCTTCCGGAGTGAGTGAGTGTACGGCAGGGACGACCGGCGCTGAACCATGGAGTTCCGCGGTCCTGCCGTCGTACCCCTTCTCCCCCACCCACGCTCCCTTTTCCTTCCGGGGCAATCGTCCGAACAGCTACTCGAGGGTCCAGCGCTTCCTCGAGGACCCGTTGCTCCTCGTCCTCGTAGACGTGGGTTGTTCCGTCGCTTCGTCGTGGGTCCGCCAGTAGCTCCTGTCACAGAAGGGGAAGCCGTCCAAGAGCCGCACTGACAGACCGCCATGTCGCCGTTCTCGTCGTTGATGTCGTCCGGTTCGAGCTTTTAGGGCTCTTTGTCTCGAGTTCGACCAGTCGCGTCATCGAGGATGATTTCAGGGTCTATTCCCAACCCGTTCACCCTCAGTCGAGTGCGTGTTGATTTGCGATAGCACTTCGAGACCCACTGTTCAAACTCAGTGCAGGAGCTGGCGTCTGTAAACTTGAATGAATCGTCTGCAAATATGAGCTATCATAGTGACAAGGAAAATGAGCGTATTACTGGGCCAATCCGTATAGAGCGCATTTAGAACTATCCCGTTATACTATAACTTATTAACATATAGTATATTAAAATGTGTGTATGTTTTAACAGAAAGTATCATGTTCGTAACAATCAATTTCACCTATGAATGGCGCAATTTGAGATAGTCGACAAGCATGGAATCGGAGACGACTACAGAGTGTACCTCTACGCATGGGAAAGCGATGATGAGGGACTCTTATATACCACAGTACAGGATGCCATGATTGACTTTTGTGATACATTGTACAGGGAGGACATTATCAGTTCATTTGTGGTGTTCCGGTTTGTGGGTAACCTTGAAGAAGAAACAGATCTCAGTGTCGGATCCGAATTAAAAAGCACACACAATGATTTCGGTGAATGGGTAGAAAACGAAGTAGGGGAAGCAGGGACGCATTTATCAGTCACTAATAAACACGGCGGGGGTCTCGGAAATTCAACTATTAGATCTAACGGTTCACAGGCGTTTACAACCTCAAGGCACGCGACCGTAGGAACTGATGATATCAACGGTTATAACAGGATTGCTAATCGGACAGTACATGAAGCTCTTCACACCACTGTAAACAATGCTATTGATGAGGTTGATAATCTGATTGGTAATGTTGACTGTTGCGATAACCAAACCAACCGTGATCATTTCCTCGGTACGCTTCTCTCTGACAGTAGTGGATACTATAATGGCGTAGCTAGTCCCCTCTTAGGCGGATATGGTTACGACGAGTGGTCAAATGGAGACTGTTTGAGATCAGTTACCTATTCTAAGGTCGGGTATACAACAAGCCTTACACAGTGTGAAAAAGAGGCTGTTAAACACACATTTGAAAACAACAATTAGGTGATAATATGAAGGAAAATACCAGAGAAATCGAGAGACGGCAATTTTTGAAGTCTAGTTCAGTCATAGGCCTTGGCGCAGTAAGCAAAACAGCACAGGCTTCCTCAACTGGAATTGGCCCGATTCATCTATCAATAATATCTGAAAAAAGCAATATGGTTAATATAGATAAAGAACAGATATCTAATTTGAACTACTCGACATATTGCGACCCTAGACCGTTTGACATTCAGGCGAATAATAGGAAAGTCACTATCTATAAACGCTCATTAGATGATAGGGAATTAGAAATATTGAGGAATAATAAAAAGGTAATATATTACAATTCATTTGAGAAACCCGGATCAGAGATCCACTTTGAACGACGGACAAGCGCACCAGTAGTCGAATTAACAAAAAATGGTGCTCCAGCAGCAGTAATATCTCTCTCCGAAGAGTATACTACTCCTAAAATTAGGGTAAATAAAATCTCTTCGGGAGGGAATATTAAAACGGACGTAAATCAGAAACCGTATGAGGTGAATCTCGGAGAAATGATGAAACACAAACTCCCAGTTAGAAGTGCGAAGGCTAACATATCAAAATCTCCAAATATAAAAAATAAGGACGAGAGAGTGAGAAAAGAATGGGGGAAAGGAGATACTGTAGAGATAAATGGAGAAAGTAACAAACATAATTACACTATAAAAATAGATTTAGAGCCTGTGATTGAGGTAAGAAATCACGGGGCTTTACATGTGGAAATGAAGGATTCTTTATAGGGAATGTATGCCCAAATGAGATAATAATACGGACCGGTTCTATATAGAATAGTTTATATTCAAAGCACTTGGAAACTATATTATGGAGCGCAGAAAGTTTCTGGCTAGTAGTGTACCATTCATATCATATCTCAGTGGTTGTTCAGCAAGAGATGCAAATAATAGTGGCGATAAAACCACATATATTGAAGATAATAAGACTAACCCTCCATGCAATATAATTGACGCTGATGGCGTTGTGAATCATAGAAAAGACATAATAAAATCACATAATATTTATAAAAATAGGGGCGAAGTTTATAGTGTGAGAGGAGTACTTGAGCTAGGAAATATAAACAAAATCAATGTGGAATTTTTTTCAGAGTCATCAAAGATAGGAGCCGCTTCTGATATGGTCTATAGTAGTCAAGAAAATATAGAATATCGTTTTGTGGCCTCTTTTGAAGCGGGTTCAAAAGTAGTTGATCATTATGAGATACAACTAGCAGCGGAAGAAGATGGGGGACCGACTATGGTTTCACCAGAAGAAGTAAGGGTGAATAATATTTCTTGGAGGGGAATTAATAGTGGTGCTGATACCAGTCGTGGTACCTTAGTAGAGGTCGAGAACAAAGACGAACAGTACCCGATATATGTCCGTCTAAATCTGTACTCTAAATCAGGAACACTTGTCCAGAGTGAAGAGAGAACGATCTCCGACCCAGAAATTGGAGAGAGGTATTCATTGGAATTTATTTACCCTCATTGTGATTTTGACGAAATAAGTATTGGGGACACAGAAGTTGATGTGTTTGCGTTGAGAGAATGAGCACAATAGTTGTTTCATTAAATCTCACGCGTAATTGATTCAATTGAACTAATATAACATAATACCCAAAGGTGTTTTTCTATCATAGGGGAATATAAAATCATTTCACATTGCTATTTTCCCTTGCCCTATATGATATCCTTGACCGATTGCTAAATCTCCTCATCGATCTGGACTGATTTTGAGGCAACTAGTCTCGATATTCGATATTACGTGCCAGTTCATCGGACAAAGGAAATATTCTTGGTACAGGTCTTGAATATCGAAATGAGAATAGTCATGTGGATCTCCGCCGCGGCAATGCCGACCGCGATCGCCCTCGCGGTCGTCAAGACGCTGGTTCTCATCGTCGGCGGCGTCATCACGTTCTTCGCCTACAAGGCCTACCGGCGCACCCGCCAGCCCGCGCTGGGCTATCTCTCGCTCGGCTTCGGTCTCGTCACCCTCGGACTGGTACTGGCCGGCATGCTGTATGAAATACTCGGCGTCCCGCTGATGACCGGCATCCTCCTCGAGAGCCTGCTAGTACTGGCCGGCTTCTTCGTGATCGCATACTCGTTGTACGTGACTTGAGCCGCGTCGATGTCGCGCTCGGCCAAATTTATTTGGGAGTAACCGTATCCGTGATCGGGGAATATCCGAAGGTACGGCAGGGACGATCGGCGCTGAACCATGGAGCTTCACGCCCCCTGCCGTCGTACCCCCTCTTCCCCCATCCACTCCCCCTTTCGTTCGACGCGCCGGTCTTCGCACAGGCGATGCGTTCGCTCGGACAGCGCAACCACCCAGAGGTAAGTGGACCGACACACGAGTGACCGCTATGCGAACCGAACACGCAGCCGACGGGCAGGCGTCGAACGGATCGGCCACCGCGTCGGAGGGCGATCGTCAATGAGCGGACCGGACGACGTCGAGCTAGCGGTCGGTGCGGACGCGTTCACGAAGGACGGCAGGGGCCTCGAGGTCGCGGTCGTCGGCGCGGGCGCCGTCGGCGCGACCGCGGCCTACGACCTCGCGCGCGAGGGTGCCGACGTGACTGTCTACGACCGCGGAAGCGTCGCCAGCGGGGCCAGCGGCCGGGCGGCGGGGATCTGTTACGACGCGTTCGCGGACGGGCTCGACGCGGAGATCGCCGGCGACGCCATCGAGCGCTTCCGCGCGCTCTCGGGCGACGATACCTTCGCGTTCGCCGAGTGTCCCTACGTGTGGCTCGCCCGCGAGGACGACCCCGACCGCGCCGACGCGATCCGGGACCAGGTCGGGCGCATGCAAGAGAACGGCGTCGTCGCGCTCGAACTCGAGGGCGACGCGCTCTCGGACCGGTTCCCCGCCCTGCGGACCGACGACGTGGCCGTCGCCGGGATCGCCGGCGCGGCGGGCTACGCCGATCCCGCCGAGTACACCGCCTGTCTCGCGGCCGCGGCCACCGGTGCGGGCGCGACCTTGGAGACCGAGATGCCGGTCGAAGTCCGGCCCGATCCCGCCCGCGTGATCCGCCCGGACGGCGCGGTCCACGAGGTCGACGCGGTCCTCGTGGCCGCCGGAGCCCGGACCGGTGGATTGCTCGCGGACGCGGGCCTCGAACTGGCCGTGAAGCCCTATCGCGTCCAGGCGCTGGTCGCGGACGTGGACCTGTCGGAGCCGATGTGTTACGACGCCAGCGGCGACTTCTACCTGCGACCCCACGCCGAGGGCGTCCTCGCGGGCGACGGGACCGAGGAACGCGAAGCCGATCCCGACGGCTACGATCGCGAGGCCGATCCCGAGTTCCGAACCGACCTCCGCGAGCGGATCTCACATCGGGTTCCAGCGCTCGATCTCGCGGCCGAGAACGCCGTCACGCGGTCGTGGGCCGGGCTCTGTACGGCGACTCCGGACCGGGACCCGCTGGTCGGACAGGTTCGGGACGGGTTCTACGTCGCGACCGGGTTCCAGGGCCACGGCTTCATGCGCGCGCCGGCGATCGGACAGCGACTCGCGGACGAGATCCTCGGCAGCGACGGGGTCGCGGCGTTCGATCCAACCAGATTCGACGGCGACGAAGAATTCGAGATCGCGACGGGTACGACGACGGAGCCGAACTGATTCAGTCGTCGACGGTGACCGGTTCGGTGTCCGTCTCCGCGGACGCGCTCCGGTCGGATTCCTCGAGCGACGACCCTTTCGGAATCTCGACGCTCAGCGTTCCGGTTTCGGTGAGGCGAGCGGTTCCGGCGTCGGGGTCGACGACGGCGTCGGCGGGCAGTTCGGCGACGCCCGACAGCGACATCCCCCGGCCGGGGAACCGCATCTCGTAACCCTCGTGGAATCCTCGGAAGCGATCGATCCGGAGCTTGACGGTGCCATCGAGATATCGAACCTGAACGTCGTCCGGTTCGGCACCGGGCGCGTCGAAGACGACCCGATAGGCGTCGTCGGTCTCGAGGATATCGACGGCGAGCGAGCGGTGATTCTGGACGCGGCCGTTCGCGCGTCCGATCTGTCGATACAACGTCCTGCCGACTGAGCTGCCGAGGTCTTTGAGACTCACGGAAACTCACCCCGGGCGGGACAGTCGGCGCGAGCGACGGTCGTGGGGGCCGAGAGAAGGGACTGGCAGTACGTGGTAGACATGACCGTACGAACGGATACACGAGCCCGCTTCATATCCCTTTTGCCCGGAACAAAAGAAACGTCAGACGCGCGGCTCGATATCGTCCGCAGCAGGGCGACGGACGGACGCCATTCCCCCGTCAGAGTTCGACCCGCTCGAGACAGTCGGTCCCGCCACAGACCGGACACGACAGGTCGGAAACCTCGAGGTCGTCGGGAACGTCGTAGGTGTAGTGGTTCTCGAAGATATCGAGAAAACAGTCGTCGTCGGTACACACGATCTCTTCCGTCGGCGGCATACCGTCCGGTTCGGTCGGGAAACTAATCAACATTGGCTTCACCCACGACGGCTGCAGGCTCCGGCCGGCTCACTCCCGCTCGAGACCGAGTCTCGGTAGCCGTGCGGCCGGTACTCGCGGACTCCTGCGGCGTTCGGTCAGGGCGTGTAGTCACCGTTTTACCCCTCGAGGCGCTACCGGGAGCTATGACTGACCCCGAGACGCTGTCGGTGACGATCGTCGACGGCTACGTCGACGAGCCCGCACACTTCGGGGTCCCGCCGTACATCTCGACGTACCCCCGGTACGCGGCGGGCGCGCTCGTCGACGCGGGCGTCCCCCGCGAGCGGATCACCTACCACACGATCGATCGGCTCCGCGACGATCCCGACTACTGGCGGGACGTCGACGAGGCCGACCTCCTGCTCTATCTGGGCGGCATGACCGTCCCCGGCAAGTACGTCGGCGGGACGCCGGCCGAACCCGACGAGGTCCGCAAACTGGCCTGGACCGCCAACGGCACGAGCCTGATGGGCGGCCCCGTCAAGTTCGGCGTCGGCGAGGAAAACGCCGGTGCGACCGAGACCGAACGGCAGGACCTGGACTTCGATTTCGTCGCCAAGGGCGACGTCGAGGCCGCTGTCTACGATCTCGTCGAGAGCGGCCTCGAGGGCTTCAACAACCGGATGCGCGACGTCGAGGAGGTCTCGCGGTGGGCCCGGGAGGGCGCGTTCGTCGTCGAACAACACCCCAACCATCCCGACCACCTCATCGCCGAACTCGAGACCTCGCGGGGCTGTGCCTACCGGTGTTCGTTCTGTACGGAACCGCTCTATGGCAACCCCGAGTTCCGGCCGCCGCCGACGGTCGTCGGCGAGGTCGACGCCCTCTCTGACTACGGCGTCAAACACTTCCGGCTCGGCCGGCAGGCCGACATCCTCGCCTACGGCGGCGACGGCGAGGCCCCGAATCCCGACGCCCTGCGCCAGCTCTACGGCGGCATCCGCGAGGTCGCGCCCGCCCTCGAGACGTTACATCTGGACAACATGAATCCCGTCACGATCGTCGAGTGGCCCGAGCAGAGCCGCGAGGGGATCCGGATCATCGCCGAACACAACACGCCCGGCGACACGGCCGCGTTCGGCCTCGAGTCGGCCGATCCGGTCGTCCAGGCGGAGAACAATCTGAACGTCAGCGCCGAGGAGTGTTTCGAAGCCGTTCGGATCGTCAACGAGGAGGCCGGCTGGCGTCCCGGCGAGGGACCCGGAGACGGACCGAGTTTCGGGCGTGACGCTCCGAACCGGCTCCCCAAGCTCCTTCCCGGCATCAACCTCCTGCACGGGCTCAAGGGCGAACGGGAGGAGACCTACGAGCGCAACCGCGAGTTCCTCCAGCGGGTCTACGACGAGGGCTACATGCTCCGCCGGATCAACATCCGGCAGGTGATGGCCTTCGACGGCACCGACATGAGCGACACCGGGGCCGAGATCGCTAACGATCACAAAGGGGTGTTCAAACGCTACAAGAAGCGGGTCCGCGAGGAGATCGACAACCCCATGCTCGAGCGGGTCGCCCCGCTGGGGACCGTCCTCCCCGACGTCCACCTCGAGTACCATCAGGACGGCAAGACCTTCGGCCGCCAGCTCGGCACCTACCCCCTGCTGGTCGGGATTCCGGGCGAACGCGAACTCGGGCGGACGATCGACGTCGCGGTCGTCGATCACGGCTACCGCTCGGTGACCGGCGTCCCCCATCCGCTGGATCTCAACGCGGCCTCGATGGACGAACTCACCGCCATCCCCGGCATCGGGGACAGCACCGCCGGCGACATCGTCGTCGACCGCCCCTACCAGTCGCTCGCCGACGCGGACTTCGGTACCGAGGTCGATCTGTCGCAGTTCGCGACGGTCCGCCCGCTCGAGCGCGCGGACTGACTCTCGTCTGCGTTCGGCTCGTCATTCGTTCGCACGGCCCCTCGAGCCGGCCGGTCGAACGGGTACACGAGGTCCTTTCCGCGTCAACCGACGGCTCGGTGTCGGTAGTTCTATTATGGATGGGTCTCTGCAATGAAATAGAGGGTCTACCTGTGGAGATATCTGAAAAGCTGCTGTGTCTGTTCAGTACGGACGTTTCGGAGGAGGAGGATCGCTACGTCATCGAAGTACCCCGTCAGGAGGTCGAAACCGGCGACATCGACCCCGGCGAGGTCTACCGCGTCGCGCTCATCTCGCGGGACGAGGCGACCGCCGACGACGACTCGACGTCGGCGAGCAAGCCCCAGAGCGCACCGTCGGAGCCGCAGCCACCGGTCGACGTCGGGGAAACCCGCTACGTCGAAATCGAGGACATCGGCAAGCAAGGAGACGGTATCGCCCGCGTCGAGCGCGGGTACGTCATCATCGTCCCCGGTGCCGACGTCGGCGAACGGGTCAAGATCGAAGTCACCGAGGTCAAGTCGAACTTCGCGGTCGGCGAGATCATCGAGGACACGTTCTAAGAACCACCTTTTTTGCGCTCGGGTCGGCGAAGCCGACCGCTCGCGCAAAAAATCTGGACGAAAAAAGGCCGAGCGCTCGCGTTTCCGAGGGCTTCGCTTCGCTCAGCCCTCGCCCCGCTCGCGCTCGGTGAAACGGCGCGCGGAGCGCGCCGTACGCTCGAGCCGTGTCGACACCGTTTTCGCTCCCGTTTGTCCTGTTGGCACCGTCCTTTCTACCGAGGCGATTCTGGATTGCTACCGGTAGTAATAACTTCGTTCTGATTGGTACACTGAAATATGTGTGTGATCGAAACCGACGGGCTGACGAAACGGTACGGCGACACCGTCGCCCTCGAGTCGCTCGATCTCCGCGTCGAATCGGGCGAGGTGTTCGGCTTTCTCGGGCCGAACGGGGCCGGAAAGTCGACGACGATCGATATCCTGCTGGATCTGATTCGGCCGACGTCTGGGTCGGCGTCGGTCTTCGGGCTCGATCCCCGTACGGACGGCCCGGCGATCCGACGGCGGTGTGGCGTCGTCCCCGACGGCTGTTCGATGATGCCCGACTGGACCGGCCGCGACCACGTCGCGTTCGAGATCGAATCCCGCGGCGTCGACGACGATCCCGACGTCCTCCTCGAGCGAGTCGGGCTCGCCGACGACGCCGACCGCGTCGCGACCGACTACTCGCGGGGGATGACCCAGCGACTCCTCCTCGCGATGGCGCTCGCGGGCGATCCGGACCTCCTGATTCTCGACGAGCCGTCGACGGGGCTCGATCCCAACGGCGTCGAACTGATGCAGGAGATCATCCGCGAACGCGCCGACGCCGGAACGACGGTCTTCTTCTCGAGTCATCTCCTCGCACAGGTCGAGGCGGTCTGTGATCGCGTCGGCATCCTCCGGGACGGCAACCTCGTCGCCGTCGACGACCTCGAGACGCTCCGGTCGGGCCTCGCGACGAGTACGACGATGCGGGTGACCGTCGAACGCGTCCCCGACGATCTGTCGCCGCTGTCGGCGCTCGAGTCGGTCGCGTCGGTTCGGACGGGCGAAGGGACAATCGTCCTCGAGTGTTCCGAGAACGCGACGGTCGACGTGTTGACGACGCTGGAAGACCTCGGCGCCGGACCGCAGGACTTCGACCTCGAGACGGCGTCGCTACAGGACGTCTTCTCGGAATACACTGCCACAGCGTAGAGCGGGAGCGTCGAAAGCGGAATTTCAGACGATGTCGACGGCCTCGAATCGCCGGGACGCGACGAGCGGCGGGACGACGAGCCAGAACACGAGTACAGGAATCGCCAGCCACTCGGACAGATACCACGGAACCGAACTGCCCAGTTCCATCGAAACAATGGTCGAGTCTGAGACGAATTCGGTATTGAGTTCTTGACTGATCCACGTCCCGTAACTGTGCGAGTTCGGGAGTCCGGCGATCCAGTTCGTCGCGACGAGGTACGCTCGGAACGGGACGAGACGAGTAACTAGGAGCGATACCGGCTGCGGAAGGTTGCCGACGATCGGCGTCAGAATCGACGTAAACGTCATGCGCCAGAGCATTCCCGTTCCGATAAAAACGGGAAGAAGGACGGCGATCGCTCGGCGACCCGTTTTGACGAGCATCGAGACGGTCATCGCGATGGAAACCCAGACGAGAACGTAAAGGACCGAAACAGTGACGAACGCGAGCGTCGCGAGTATCGGTGGCGGGCCGAGGACGAACCCGCAGACCACGAAGCCGGTACCCAGGGCGAAAATCAGTAGCGCCGAGAGCGCACCCGCGTGACCGAGGAATTTTTGTCGCAGGTACTCGCTCCGCGAGTACGGTAACTTCAAGAGAAGCGGGAGTCGGCCGGTGTTTCGATCGCTGGTGACCGATGCGTATCCGGCGAAAATACCGACGAAACCGCCGATAATCGAGCAAAACCATTGGAAAGCGATGAGTGGGTACCGTGATCCGAGGTACCGTTTTGCGTCGGCATTACCGAACGCTAACTCCAGTGATGACGCGACACCCAGGCCGAATATCAGTAGTGGGAAGAGCCAGTATCGCGGCTTCGTGACGTACGTCCGGAACTGCTGTTTCGCGAGCGGAAACCGGTCCGCGATCGTTTCGTGCGTCGATCGCTCGGTGTTCGCAACGTTCCGTCGTCGGGGATCCATACGTGATAGCGGTGGCCGCCGCTACATAATGATTTCATTCTTTCATTCTGAGCCAGGAATTACTTCTCGAGCGGCGTCCCGTCCGCCCGCTTCGCACCCTCGGAGTCGTGGACGACGACCTCGCCTGGGTCGGGATCGACCGGCGCGTACTCGTCGCGGACGGCGATGGCTTCCTCGAGTTCCCGCACGGCTCGTTCTTTCAGCGCTCGAGCCAGTTCTTCGGCGTCGTCACGCGAAATGTCGCGGCCCAGTCCCTCGCACTCGTGGGCGCGGACCATGCCGGCCTCGTCGACGGCTTCGCCCATGGGCTGGCTGGTTCCCGCGAGCGCGACGCTGAAGGGGTAGGTACGACAGATCAGCGGCCGGTCGTCGTGAGCGGTACACGCACCGGTGCCGGACTCGTCTTCCGCGTAGAACGTACAGTCGCCGCAGTCGTCGGTCCGGAGCGCCCACTCGAAGGTCTCGCCCTCGAGGTCGCCGTCGTCGGTCGCCGAGAGGCCGTACGGCATGGGCCGGGCGATATCACGCCAGTCGTACTCCCCGTCGTAACTGTCGCTCGCCTCGAGATTTCGAACTTCGTCGGGAAAGACGGTCGCGGTGTGGTCGTCCGCGTCGTCGGCTTTGCAGCAGGCCCCGCAACGGGTACACTCGAACCCGATGGACTCGATCGCGTCCGCGAGGTCGGCGACGGAGAGCTGGCGGGCGTCTTCGAGTTCGGCCTCGAGCGATTGCACGCTCGAGGGGAGGCGGCCGAGGCGGAAAAGTCAGTCGCCCTCCGGCGGCGCGGCGCGCTCGCCGTCCCACGCGATGCGGCCCTCGACGGCGAGTTTCTCGAGGTGGGCCAGGACCGTCGCTCGCGCGAGGTCTTTCACTCCCGAGAGGTCCTTATGGTAGGCCGCTTCGAGGACCGCCTCGAGCGTTTCCGCGCCGCCGGTGACGGCCTCGCGGACGCGCTGCTCGCGGTCGGCGCGGTGGGCCAGCAGTCGCTCGAGGGTCTCGCGGGGCGCGTCGATCTCGGGGCCGTGGCCGGGGTACAGCGCCGGCGGATCGGCCGCCCAGAAGCAACGCAATGTCGTTACGTACGCACGCATGTCCCCTTCGGGCGCGCCGACGACGACGCTGCCCTCGCGGACGGCGCAGTCGCCACAGCAGATCGGGCCGCCGGAGCCGGCCTCGAGGGCGACGTGGTCCGGCGCGTGGCCGGGCGCGTCGAGGACGCGAACGCGGTCGTCGCCCACTGGGATCGTCGTCCCCGGCGAGAAGGTACGGTCGGGGGAGATTCCGGTCGCGTCGCGAAAGCGGTCGACGCGACCGTAGCGGGCCCAGACCGTCGCGTCGGTTTCGGCCGCGTAGGCCGCGACGGCGCCGACGTGATCGGGGTGAGTGTGAGTAACGAGAACATGATCGACGGATCGTTCGCGGACCGCCCGGTCGAGGGCGTCGGTTCGAGCCGCGGGGTCGACGAGGAGCGCCGATTCGGGATCGGGTTCGCCGTCCGGGGACGGCTCCGCCGCCTCGAGGAGATACGCGTTGGTGTCGCCGGACGGCGCGCGCGTCGCGACGGGGACGGACCAGCGAGTAACGTGCATGTGCGGACAGTACGACCGGGTGAAAAAAGACGTATCGGCGGCGACCGGCACTCGAACCCTCCCCGCGACCCCCGAGCAGCGGAGATGTCGGCGGCGAGACGCTCAGTGCTTGAGGTAGTAGACCTGTTTGCGCGCGTCGCGGAAGCTGTATCGGGAGCCGACAAGGCCGACGTCCTCGAGACGATTGAGCGCGTAGCGGACGGTGCGGTCGGGCAGTAGCGACTCCTCGGCGAGTTGGCCCTGCGAGAGCGGGGAGTCGGTCTCGAGAACTTTCGCAACGAGTTTCGCGCTCGGGGGCAGATCGCGGAGTCGGTCGCGGTATTCGTCCTCCGACAGCGTTTCTTCGGCAGCGGCGCCACGGTCCTCGGCTGTACTCATGCTCATACCCACTTGAGTGCAATCGCCAGTGGTAAAGCTTCCCTATATGTGGATACGAACAATGCAGTTTATATAAGGGGTATGAATGGGGTATTAACACAATATATTGTGTCTGACCCGATCGACCGCAGGCGGCTGGGTGACTGCCGTCGACGCCGCTTCGTCGGCCGACTCCAGTATCGTTTTATCCCATCGCGACAGTAGGTTCGCTCAGTGTGAAAGGACAGGAGTGGTACCAAGCCGACGACATCGCCGAGGAATACGACGACAAGCGGTTCTCCCGGGGCGGCCAGCTGATCGACCGCCGGGAGAAAGAGGCCGTCCTCGAGGCCATCATGCCGGTCGAGGACCGCAAGGTCCTCGAGATCGCCTGTGGTACCGGGCGATTTACGGTCATGTTGGCCCATCAGGGTGCCGACGTCGTCGGGCTCGACATCTCGGCGGCGATGTTACAGCAGGGACGCCGGAAGGCGAAACAGGACGAGCTTTCGGGGACGCTGGAGTTCCTCCGGGGGGACGCGGGGCGGCTGCCGTTCCCGGACGATCACTTCGATACCGTCATCGCGATGCGCTTTTTCCACCTCGCTGACGACCCCGAGGCCTTCCTCGAGGAGATGCGACGGGTGGCCCGCGATCAGATCGTCTTCGACACCTTCAACCGATTCTCGAGTCGGAGCGTCTACAACTGGGCGCTGCCGATGGGGTCGCGACTCTACTCGAAGAGCGAGGTGGCGGTCCTGCTCGCGAAGACCGATCTCACGCTCGTCGACGTGGAAGACGACTTCCTCCTCCCCTACGGGTTGTATCGATCGATCCCGAACGCACTCGCCTCGCCGCTTCGGGCGATCGACGAGGCGGTCGGGCAACTCCCGGTCACCGATCACTTCGCGTCGGTGTCGTACTGGAACGCGCGCGTTCGGTGACGGCATCGGGGCCAATCCAATCTATTTACTATCAGGAGCCCGTACCGGGCAGCATGAAGCTCTCGGTAGTCGTCTCGACGCTGAACGACCGGGAGCGCTTGCCGTCGTGTCTCGACGCCCTCGCGGAACGGACGCCGTCGTCGACGGAGGTCATCGTCGTCAACGGCCCGTCCTCGGACGGGACGACCGGCGTCGTCCGCGAGCGGGACGACGTCGACGTCCTCGTCGAGATCTCCGAGCGAAGCCCCAGCGTCTCCCGGAACGCCGGCCTCGAACTCGCAACTGGGGACGCGATCGCCTTTCTCGACGGCGAGTATACGATCGACCACAGCTGGTATCCGGCCATCGAGGGGGCGATGGCCGACGAGACCGACGTCGTCACCGGCCCCGTCACCGGCGGTTCCGACCGCGACCACGATCGCTCGTCCCGGCGGATCGGCGGCCGGACGGTGACGGCATTCCACGGCGACAACGTCGCCTTCGAGCGCCCCGTCCTCGAGGCCTTGGACGGGTTCGACGAGTACCTCGTCACGGAAAGCGAGTGCGACTGCGCCCACCGCGTGGCCGGCCTCGAGTACGAGGTCTCGTGGGACGCGGCGATGGCCGCCCGCCGCGAGGTCGGGACCGACGGCGGCCGGGCCGACCTCGACTGGGGAGCGACTTACCGATCGCTGTCCTACCGACTCGCGAAGAATTACGGTCCTCGACCGGGCGTGTTCGCCCGGACCCTCGGGAGCGCGCTCCGGGACGGTGCCGGCGGCGTTCGCCGACTGGCGGCCGGCGAGGCGACGCCGACCGGTTGGATCTCGGACGGCGCCGACGTCGCCACGAATATCGCACGCGGGCTCTGGGACGGGGTCCGCGCCCGGTACGCCGACCGCTCGAGCCGACGGAACCCCAACGGACTCTCGGAGCGCCACGACCGGGCGGTCCGGGTGTACGATCGGCGTTGACGTGCTATCACGGGCCCGCCCCACCGCCTGTTATTCGCCGCAGAACTCGGGCTCCCGGCCCTCGAGTCTGGCCTCGAACCCCTCGCGGTAGTCGCGGGTGTCGTCGAGTTCGTGTCCCAGTCGGCGCTCGTACTCGAGGCCGCGCTCGAGGGGCATATCGAAGGCGGCATTGAGCGCCTGTTTTCCCTTTCGAAGTCCGAGCGGGGCGTTCTCACAGAGGTCGTCGGCGAGGGCCTTCGCCCGCTCGTCGACGGCGTCGGTGTCGACGACCTCGTGGACCAGTCCCATGTCGGCGGCCTCCTCGGGATCGACGAACTCGCCGGACAGGACGATCTCCTTCGCGTTCGACAGCCCCACGAGCCGGGGGAGCCGCTGGGTCCCGCCGCCGTGGGGGAAGGTGCCGAGCGCGACCTCGAGCAGCCCGTACTTCGCGTTCCGGCCGATGATCCGGAAGTCACAGGGCAACGTGAGTTCGAACGCGCCCGCGGGCGCGGCGCGCTTGATGCCGGCCACGACCGGCTGTCGCGTCTCCTCGATCGCCTCGAGGACGTCGGGGAACTTGTTGCGGTCGATCTCGGCGTCGGGCTCGACCCGGTCGCGCATCATCTCGAGGTCCATCCCGGCACAGAAGACCGGTCCCTCGCCGAGCAGGGTGGCGACGCGGACGTCTCCGTCCGCATCGACCCGTTCGAAGGCCGCGACGAGATCGTCCATGAGCGGGACGGTCATCGCGTTTCGCTTGTCCGGCCGCGAGAGGTAGACGTCGGCCCGGTCGTCGTTCCAGTCGATCGCCGCGAGGCCACTGCCAACGGATTCCATGGGCGATACATTGCGCGGGACCCGGTTAAGCGTGGCTGCGGTTCCGTCCTGCCGATACCGCCGCTCGAGTGCGACTCGACTCTGGTCAGTCGCGCCCGAGGCGAGTTCCGCGACTCGAGTCCGCGTCGTCCCGAATACGTTCACACAGCGTTCGCGACTCGCAGCCGTCGCTCAAAGCCGCGTTTGAGCTTGGGATGGGCTTTTTCCGCTCTCCCCCGTGCCGTACGGTATGGACCGACGACGGTTCCTCGCGGCCTCGAGTATCGGGCTCGCGGCCGCAGTGGCAGGGTGTACTGGCAGCGCGACCGACGGCGACGACGACCCCGAGTCGGGGTCGACCACGGACTCGGCCGCGAACGGCGACGACGTCGACGGCGAGATCACGGTCAGCGCCGACGGCGAGGTCGAGGCCGAGCCGGACCAGGCGACGGTCGACGTCGGGGTCACCGCGACCGGCGAGAGCGCCGACGCGGTCACCGACGAACTCGCGAGCGGTGCCGAACGGCTCCGCGAGACCTTCGACGACCTCGACATTCCCGACGAGAACGTCGAGGAGGGACGGTACCGCGTCCACTCCGCTCGCGAGCGCGAGGCCGACGGGTTCGAGGGCTCTCATTCGTTCGACGTGACCCTGACCGACGTCGACCGGGTCGGCGAGGTCATCGACGCCGCGATCGAGGCGGGTGCCGACGACGTCGGTCGGGTCCGGTTCACACTCCAGGAAGAGACCCGATCGACGCTGCGCGAGGACGCGCTCGACGCCGCGCTGGAAAACGCCGACGCGGAGGCGGCACACGTCGCCGACAACCGCGGGGTCGAGATCACGGGTACGACGGCCGTTACGACCGGTGATGTCCAGGTGCATTCGTTCCGCACCGAAGCCGGTGACGACGCGGCCGAAAGCGCCGGCGGGGCCCCGCCGACGGAGATCGACACCGATCCGGTCAGCGTGACCGCGAGCGTGACGGTCACCTACGGTTTCGAGGAGTGACAGCTTCGGCGGGGCTGTCCGGCGAATCTCCTCGCTTTCGGCCGGCCTAAAACCGAACGCTTTTTGAAGAATTAGGCGGGCCTAAATCGTATGGATCCGACCCCACACGCAGACCGGAGCCGTCGCGCGTTCGTCACGGCGGGACTGGCGGCCGGCAGCGCGACACTGGCCGGCTGTATCGGTACGACTGACTCCGAACCGACCGCAGACGGCGATTCCTACACGGTGTCGATGGCCCCGATGGGCGAGGTCGAGTTCGATTCCGTTCCCGAGGATGCCTTCGTCGCCTTCCCTCAGTACGCGGACATGGCCGTCGCGCTCGGTCACGGCGACGCGGTCACCACCCTCTTTGCGCCCGACATGTCCGGCGCGACGATGAACACCTACTACGACCGCCTCGAGGGCGTGTCCTTCGAGTGGGCGGGCCTCGAGAATCCCCTCGCGGACGGCCTCGAGGAGGAGCGGCTGTACGCCCTCGACAGTGACGTTCACTTCCTCGATCCCTCGTATCCGGTCAAGACCGACGACGACTGGGACGCCGCGACGATCGACGACATTGCCGATCAGATCGGCCCGTGGGTCGGCAACTTCCACAGCGGCGTCCACAGCGAGCCCGCGGCGGAGTACGCCGACAGCTACGAGTACTACACGCTCTGGGAACTGTTCGAGCGGGTCGCGGCGGTCTTCCGCGAGAAGGAACGATACGAGGCGCTGGCCGAGGTCCACGCCGACCTGCGCTCGCACATCGAGTCGAACCTCCCGCCCGAGAGCGACCGGCCGACGGTCGCCCGCGTCACGCTTGGCGACGGCCAGTTCTACGCCTACCACCTCAATACGCCCGGCTACTGGCAGGCGGACACCCGACCGCTCGGCGCTCGCGACGTCTTCGCCGACCGGGACTGGGAGCGCGACTGGGGGACCGTCGGCTACGAGGCGATGCTCGAGGAAGACCCCGACGTACTCCTCCACCTCTGGGGGATCACGCCCCGATACGCCATCGGGAACGTCCGAAAGCGGCTGGAAAACGACTCCGCCGGGAGCCGGCTGACAGCGGTCCAGGACGACCGGGTCGTCCCCGGCGGGATGCGCTATCAGGGCCCGCTAATGAACCTCTTCCAGCTCGAGATGACGGCCAAACAGCTCTATCCCGAACAGTTCGGCGAGTGGCCCGGCTACGAGGCCGGCGAGTCTTACCCCGAAATCCCGGCCGACGAGCGGCTGTTCGACCGCCAGCGCGTCGCCGAGATCGTCACCAGGGGTCCGTAGGATGGGCGCGGACCGCGACGACGCGGACGGCCGCACCGACCGCGGGTTCGACGCCGACGTGGCCGTCGTCGGCGGCGGGCCGGCCGGCTGCGCCGCCGGCGTCTTCACCGCTCGAGCGGGCCTCGAGACGACGGTCTTCGACCGCGGGCCCTCATCGTTACGGCGGTGTGCCGTCCTCGAGAACTACCTCGGGTTCCCCGGCGGGATCGACGTCGAGACCTTCCGCAAACTCGCGCGAGACCACGCCGAGACGGCGGGCTGTCGGCTCCGCGAGGCACTCGTCGAGTCCGTCGCGCTGCTGGCCGACGGCGGCTTTCGCCTCGAGACGCAGGACGGCAAAGCCCACCGAGCGCGGTACGTGATCGCCGCGAGCAAGTACGACGGCTCCTACCTCCGCGGACTCGACGACCCCGACGCGCTGTTCGTCACCGAGGAGCGCGACGGCGGAACGGTCGAGCGCTTCGACGAAACCTATCCCGACGACGACGGCCGGACGCCGATCGACGGACTCTACGTCGCCGGCCCGCTGGCGGGTTGTGGTGACCAGGCGATCATCGCGGCCGGTCACGGCGCGACGGTCGCTCGATCGCTGTTGCGGGACCGCCGCGAGGACGCGGGCTACTGGGGTCGGTTCGCCGAGCGCTACGACTGGCGACGCGACGCCGCGGACCGATCGGACGAGTGGGCCGATCCCGACCGCCGGGTCGAACTGTTCGAATCGGACGCTCCCGAGGAGTACGACGCGGCCGAGAGCCGCCGGCTCGCCGCGGCCTACGCCGACGAACGCGACGAGAGTTACGTCGATCCCGACACTGCGAGTCGGCGGGCCGACCGCGGCCAGCGACGGCTCGCGGCCGCGCTCGACGACGAACTGCTGCTCGAGGCCGTCGACGACGACGCGATCCGAGCGTACGTTCGCGACACGGGTATCGACGAGCCGACGAGGGACTGACAGCATCGACGAGCCGCGAACGTCGACCGGGGGTTCGATCGCACGCTCGAGTGACCGGGATCGCGTCGCTATCGTTTTCGAAGGGGGCTAAGCGGTTATCGAACGGAAAACGAGGGTCGCGGCCGTCAGTCGTCGGCCGGAACCGCCTGCGAGTCGGCTCGCCCGGAAGCCATGGCGAGGACGTCGTCGAAGAAGTCGAGGGTGTCGTGCGGACCCGGGTTTGCCTCGGGGTGGTACTGGCGGGTGATCACGTCGTACTCGACGCCGTCGATTCCTTCCGGCGTGTCGTCGTTGACGTTGATCTGGGTGACCTCGAGGTGCTCACCCGGATCGGCGACCGTGTAGCCGTGGTTCTGGGTGGTCATCACGACCTGCCCGGACTCCAAGTCGAGGACGGGCTGGTTGACACCGCGGTGGCCGAAGGTCATCTTCTCGGTGGAGCCGCCGAGCGCCTCGGCGACGATCTGCTGGCCGAGACAGATGCCGGCGACGGGCGTGTCCTCGACGAATTCCTCGACGAGCGTGATGGCCCCTTCGAAGTTGACCGGGTCGCCGGGACCGTTCGAGACGAAGAGCAGATCGGGGTCGACGGCCGCGACCGCGGAGACGTCGGCGTCGTAGGGCAGCACGTGAACCGTCGCGTCGCGCTCGAGCAGCGAGCTGATGATCGAGCCCTTCGCGCCGCAGTCGATCAGCGCGACCGTCTCGCCGTCGTTGTCTTCGCCGTGGACCTCGGGCTCGTCGACGCTGACCTGTGCGCCGATCTCGGTGTGGTCGCTCATCGCCTTGCAGGCCTCGAGTTGCTCGAGGGCGTCTTCCTCGGTGACGTCCTCGCCGACGGCGATGCCGCATTTCATCGCGCCGCCGTCGCGGATGTCGGTGACGACGTCGCGGGTGTCGAGGTGGTCGACCGCCGGAATGCCCTCGCGTTCGAACCAGTCGACGATCTCGTCGGTGAACTCCTTGGCGATCGCGGCGCGGGGGTGGATGCGGTCGTCCTCGAAGCGCTCCTCGCGGACGCCGTAGTTGCCGATCAGCGGATACGAGAACGTGAGGATCTGCTCCTCGTAGGAGGGATCGGTGAGGCTCTCCTCGTAGCCGGTATACGCTGTCGTGAATACGATTTCGCCGCGGGCCGTCCCGTCGGCACGACCACGTCCCTCGAGTACGTGGCCGCCTTCCAGTGCGACGTAGGCTTCCGTCATTACGATCTACGTATCGGATGGACCGGCATAAGTGTTGTCTTCGAAGCTCAGTTACGATTTTCGTAATCGGTAAGTGCGGGTTCGCCGTAGGTACGCATCTCCATGGACGACCTGGACCGACAGATCCTCGATATTCTCCGTCGAGACAGCCGCACGCCCTACACGGAGATCGCCGACGAAGTAGGGACCAGCGAGGGGACCGTCCGGAACCGCGTCGAGCGGATGCTAGACGACGACGTGATCGAGCGCTTTACGATCTCGACCCGGACGGGCAACGTCCAGGCGATGATCGAACTCAGCGTCGCGGTCGACGTCGACACCAAGGCCGTCTCCGAGCGGATCGCCGAGTGGGACGAGGTCGACTTCGTCTGGATGGTTTCGGGCGAGCAGGACGTCGTCCTCGTCGTCGACGCCGCGGACACGCGCGGGGTCAACGATCTCATCACCAAGGCCCGCGATCAGGAGGAGGTCGTGAGTACGAAAACGCGGTTGATTCTGGACGAGGAACTCGGCTGAATCCGCCGCTCGCTCCGACCCGGGACGAAACGACCGCGACTCGAGTCGCGACGGCGTTCCCACTCGGTAGAAGTACGGCCCGCTTTTTTCACCGAGGGGCGACATTCCGTTCTAATGACCGCCGAGAAACGCTCCGGAAATCGAAACGAGTCGGTCGCGACCGATCGGACGGGGGATTCGAATCGGGACCGACCGGTGGCCCCAGACGAGGCCGAAACGCTGTTTCACGCCGTCGAAGAGGCAGTCTTTCTGATCGACGTCGAACGGACGGTGCGGGATCTCGAGTTCACGTTCCGACGCGTCAACCCGGCCTACGAAGCGGCGACCGGCCTGACCGACGCGTCGGTCACGGGAAAATCCCTGCAGGACGTGTTCGAGTTGTCCTCCGACGGCGACACCCTCCGTCGCTACCGGGAGTGTGTCGAGGTCGGGGAGTCGGTCGACGTCAGCGCGACGCGTTCGTTCCCGGTCGGCCAACGAACCGTCGAGACGACGCTGCACCCGGCCGACTCGAGCGGTCCGGTGCGCCGGATCGTCGGCATCGTCCGTGAAGTCTCCGAACGGGCGACGGCGGAGCGCGAACTCGAGCGGAACCGGGATCTCCTGACGAAAGCGGAGGACCTCGCGGCCGTCGGCGGGTGGGAACTCGATCTTCGAACGAACGATCTCCGGTGGACCGACGGGACGAGAGCGATTTTCGAGGTCGACGACGGCTACGAGCCGACGCTTTCGGACGCGATCGAGTTCTATCGGCCCGACGATCGGCCCAAGATCCGCTCGTTCGTCGAGGCGTGTCGACGCGACGAGGAGTCGTATGACGGCGTCCTCGAGGTCGTCACGGCCGAGGGGAACGACCGCTGGGTTCGGACCGTCGGGAAACCCGTCACGGAGGACGGAACCGTCGTCGCGTTACGCGGCGCGGTACAGGACGTTACGGATCGGAAGGAACGCGAGCGGGAGTTGCAACTCTTCCGAAAAGCGGTCGAGCAGGCCGGGCACGGGATCATCATCACGGACCGCAGCGGGACCATCGAGTACGTCAACCCGGCCTACGAACGGGACACCGGATACAGCCGAACGGAGGCCGTCGGTCTGAACCCACGGATCGTCAAGTCCGGAAAGCACGACGAGGCGTTCTACGCGGACCTCTGGGATACGATCCGCTCGGGTGAGATCTGGGAAAGCGAACTCGTCAACCGGCGCAAGTCCGGCGAGCAGTACCACGTCGACCAGACGATTGCGCCGATCACCGACGACGCGGGCGAGATCACGCACTTCGTGGCGATCGAGACCGACATCACGGCACAGCGGTTGCGGCGACAGCGTCTGAGCGTCCTCAACAGGATCCTGCGACACAACATCCGGAACGCGATGAACGTCATCGAAGGGAACGCTGCCCGGCTCCGGACGGCGTCCGCCGAGGAGGATCGTCACACCGCCGTGACGGCGATCGAAGAACAGGCGGCCGATCTCCTCAAGATCAGCGAGAACGCGGCCGCCGTTCGGGACCTGTTCCAGCGGGAGCGAGACGCCGACGCGACCTGTGACGTCGGCGCGCTGGTCTCGAGGGTTGCGACCGACTTCGACGAGCAGTACCCGGACGCCGCGATCACGGTCACGGCCCCCGATTCCGTCCCGGTGCAGGCCGACGACCGTCTGGAGATGGCGATCCGAGAAGCGATCCACAACGCCGTCAGTCACAACGACCGTCCCGTCCCGGACGTGACGGTCGGCGTCACCCCGCCCGAGGCGACCGACAGCGGTGACTGGGTCGACGTCGTGATCGCCGACAACGGCCCCGGCATCCCGGAGGACGAACAACCGATGATCGAGTTGGGCCACGAGACGCCGCTCGTCCACGGCACCGGACTCGAGCTGTGGCTCATCTACTGGGTGGCCAAGAACGTCGGGGGCGAACTGCGGATCGAGGAGAACGAACCCCGGGGCAGCATCGTCACGCTCCGGGTGCCGCCGGCGACGTAGCCCGCCCGACCGCGGTCGGGGGCGACTGTGCCCGCCGCGGTTCGGAGACACGAACCGTCGGCGAGGCGTTGCGTGCGGCCTCGAGCGGGTCACCGGCGGTCCTCGAGCGCCGGTCAGACGGCCCCCTGTCAGTCCTCCCGATCGGGCGTCAACAGGGCCGGCGGCAGCGAGCAGCCACAGGGTTCGACGGTGCCGGTGGACGGCCCCGTGGCGACGACGAACGCGACCGGGTCGCCGCAGGACGGACAGTCGGGGAACGGCGTCTCGTCGTCGGCCTCCGAGTCGCTACTCATCGGCCCGCCCCCGTGGGTTCTCGAGCGAGTGGAGACGGACTCGAGCGCGGTCGTAACTGGCGATGCGATCGTCGTGCGGGACGTTTATATCCCGGTATAACGTATGCAATCATGGCTTCGATCCGCTCGGATGGAAGCCGAGTCTCGGGTGCTAGGTCCACCCGGGACGTTTCGAGACGTCCCCTGTCGGAGATCGGCTTCCGTGCTAATTGTTGGTTAGTAGCTACTTATATCCACTGCTAACGATATGGAAACTGTCGATGTCAGCTCGAGGCGATCGACAGAAATGATCCTCGAGAGAGGGCCTCTCCGAGGGTGAGTGTGCTGCTGTCGTGGCAGCACGGAGTTACCACGCCCTCCCCAGCCGATTCGCTCGGTCACTCTTCCCTCGCTCATCCCTCGCACGTCGTTGTCGGTCGGCCTCGCGCTGCTCACCCGACCGACAGCGCGCGCCACCGCACGGCGGCTAGTCGATTCGCCGTCACAGAGTGGTCGTTACTGTTCGATCGACTCCTCGTCCTCGCCGGGCGGTTCGCCCACGCCCGGAGTCGGACGGTCGAGCGCGTCGATCACGCCCTTGCGGTCGTGGATCGCGCGGTAGGCCCGCCGTAGCAGGCTGTCGAACCCAGACCGCGAGACGCGCGCGCTCACCCGGCCGTCGCGGATCGCCTCGACGATCGACTCGGGCGTGAGCCGGTCGGCCTCCACGACGGTGTAGGCCCGTCCCACCTCGAAGGGGTAGTGGGCGTCGCTGCCGCCGGTCAGCGGCAGGTCCCGTTCCTTCGCTAACTCCTCGACGAGGGGCTGCGAGCGGGGGTGTTTGCCGTTGACCTCGATCGCGTCGAAGGGAACGTCCTCGAGTTCCCGCACCGTGCTGTTCCGGAACGGGTGGGCGACGATGGCGGCACAGTCGCGGTCGTGGGCCAGCGCGACGGCCTCCGCGGGCGAGAGCGCGCCGGGGTTCGTCGCGCGGGGCGGATCGGGGCCGACGACGAGGACGTGGCCCCGATCCGTGGTGATCTCGATGCCCGGCAGCGTCGCCACGTCGGGCGCGGGATCGAACGGCGTGTAGTAGTCGTGGTTGGTGGTCGCGACCCCGTCGAGGCCGCGCCGGGCGGCCACCTCGGTGAGGAGCCTGACGCCCAGCGGATCGAACCGGTCGCCGAGCGCGCGGCGACCGTGGAAGAATCGCGTGTGCGCGTGGAGGTCGACGGTGTACACGGCTACGCAGACGCCGGCCAGACCCTTTTGCGCTCGGCCGGCGTCTCCCGCGGTATGCAATCGGAGGGGCCGGACGACGGTCGTTCGAGCGACCGCGTCCTCGTCTGTAACCCCGTCAGCGGCAGCGGGGACCACGTCGACACCGTCGCCGCGCTCGCGGACCGACACGGCTTCGAGATCCGGCGGACCGAGGAGGCGGGCGACACGATCCGGCTCGCACGCGAGGCCGCGCCCGACGCCGACCTCGTCGCCGCGGCCGGCGGCGACGGCACGCTCAACGCCGTGGTCAACGGCGTCGCGGCCGCCGACGCCCTCGAGTCGACGACCGTCGCCGTCGTCCCGGCGGGGACGGGAAACAACTTCGCGACGAACGTCGGCGTTCGGGACCTCGAGCACGCCTTTTCCGTGATCGAGGAGGGTCGCCGTCGGGAGATCGACGTCGGGTGGGCCAACGACCGGCCCTTCGTCAACTCCTGTGTCGGCGGGATCACCGCCGAGGCCAGCAGCGAGACGACCCCCGAGAGCAAGGCCGAACTGGGCGTGCTGGCCTACGTCAAGAACACGATCGAGACGGTCGGGGAGTTCGACTCGCTCCCGCTGCGCGTCGAGACGGCCGCGGGGCCGAACGGCGAACGGGCCCGCGCCTGGGAGGGCGAGGCGATGTTCGTCCTCATCGGGAACTGCCGGCGATTTACCGGCGCGCGGACCGCCCAGGCCGACGTCGAGGACGGCCTGTTCGAGGTGGCGATCGTCGAGGACGCCGCGACGAGAGAGGTGCTTGGCAGCGCGGCCCTCGAGGGACTGTTCGGCGGCGACAGTTCGCGTATCGTCCGTCGGCGGACGCCGACGCTGTCGATCGAGAGCCGCGCGGACGCCGTCGAGTACAGCTTAGACGGCGAGACCCTCGAGACCGACCGGCTCCGCCTCGAGACCGAACCCGGCGCGCTCACGGTCCCCGTCGGGGAGGCGTACCGGTCCGAGCCCGACGGCGGCGAACTCTGGTCGCTCGAACCGACGGGATAGCGTGTATATCGATTCGAAACGGCCGCCTCGAGGCGATACTGGTTTCAAGAGCCACGGTAAGTATATGGGTATGAGCACACCGGAGGAGAATCTCCAACACGAAAACGCCGGACAGGACGTGATCGCCGTCGACGCCGACGATACCGAACTCGAACTGGTCAACCGGCTCGACGCCCACACCGGCGACGGGATTCGCCACCGGGCCTTTACTTCGCTCGTCTTCGACGGCGAGGGCAACATCCTGCTGGCCCAGCGCGCGCCGGGCAAGCGCCTGTGGGGAACCTACTGGGACGGCACCGTCGCCTCCCACCCCGTCGAGGGCCAGAGCCAGGAGGAAGCGACCCGAAAGCGCCTCGAGGAGGAACTTGGTATCTCCCCCGACCAGTACGACGACCTGCGGCTGACCGACCGGTTCGAGTACAAGCGCTACTTCGAGAACGCGGGCGTCGAACACGAGGTCTGTGCCGTCTTGCAGGTGACCCTGTCCGACCGGAGCCTCGATCCCAACGAGGAGGAGGTCGCCGGCCTGATGTGGGTCCCCTACGAGCGCCTCCACTCGAACCCCGAGTGGTACCGCCAACTGCGGCTCTGCCCGTGGTTCGAGATCGCCATGCGGCGGGACGTGCGATAACGCAACCCGCGACGAAACACCTTCGAGAAACAGTACACGAGCGGGAGGTTTATGGGGGAGTGCCCACACATGGCGGATAGACTGCGATGGTGATGGGTACGCTCAGACGGCTTCTCCGGGGGAGTATCAGTACGTCGGCCGCGTCGACGGGGGAGTCGACTGCCACGGCAGCGACGGCGGAGCCGTCGGCAGAGGCGAAGCGGCCCGACGGACAGCTCGACGTCTGTCTGTTGAGCTACCGCTCGAACCCCTACTCCGGGGGACAGGGGGTCTACGTCAAGTACCTGAGTCGAGCGCTGACCGATCTGGGCCACTCCGTCGACGTCGTCTCGGGCAAACCGTACCCCGACCTCGACGACGACGTCGGACTGGTGAAACTCCCCGGCGAGAACGTGGTCGACGAACTCGACCGGCTGGGGCAGTTCGAACCGTCCTATCTGCGGGATCCGCTTGCGCTCTACGAGTGGCTGAGCGCGCTCACCGGCGGCTTTCCCGATCCCTACGCCTTCGGCCGCCGGGTCGTCGACTACTTCGAGAACCACGACCCCGACTACGACGTGATCCACGACAACCAGTCGCTGTGTCACGGCCTCCGGACGCTTCGCGAGCGCGGCCATCCCGTCGTAGCGACGGTCCATCACCCGATCACCGTCGACCGCGACGCCGCGCTGGCCGCCGCAGACGACTGGACGGAGCGGCTCCTGACCCGACGGTGGTACCGGTTCCTGCGGATGCAACGCGAAGTCATTCAGGGGTTGCCCCACGTCCTGACCGTCTCGGAGTCGGCCAAACACCGCACCGTCACCGACTTCGGGGCCGACCCCGACTCGATCCGGGTCGTCCACAACGGGATCGACACCGACCTGTTTCGTCCCATCGACCGCGACCACGACCGCCCGCGCGTGATGACGACCGTCAGCGCCGACGTTCCGCTGAAGGGTGCCCGACACTTGCTCGAGGGGTTCGCGACCGTCCGGGAGTCGATCGACGCCGAACTCGTCGTCGTCGGCGAGTTCGACGAGGGCGGCGACTGCGACCGGCTGGTCTCGGAACTGGGGATCGGAGACGCGATCGAGACCCACAGCGAGATCAGCTACGAGCGGATGGTCGAACTCTACGGCACCGCCGACGTCGCCGTGGTCCCCTCGATCTACGAGGGCTTCGGCCTCCCCGCCGGCGAGGCGCTGGCCTGTGGCGTCCCGGTGGTCGCCACCACCGGCGGCGGCCTCCCCGAAGTGGTCGGCGACGCGGGCGTCCTCGTCGAACCGGGCGATGCCGACGCCATCGCCGACGCCGTCCGAGACCTGCTGACCGACGACCAGCGCCGCCGCGAACTCGGCCAACGCGGCCGGGACCGCATCGTCGAGGAGTTCGACTGGGAACGGGCCGCCCGCGAGACGGTCCGGGAGTATCGGGCCGCCATCGAGAGCCGGTCGGGAGGTGTCTGAGATGGAGACGATCGACTTCGATCGGCTGACGCTGACCCCCGGGATACGGGTCCTCGACGTCGGCTGCGGTGAGGGCCGCCACGTCAACGCCGCCGCCCTCGAGAACGTCGGCGAAGTCGTCGGGCTCGACCTCGAGCGGGCGAACCTCGAGGCGGCCCGCGACGATCACGCGGAGTACATCGCGCCCGAGTCGGACGTGCCGGTCACGTTCCTGTCGGGCGACGCGCTCCGGCTGCCCTTCGAAGACGGCGCGTTCGACGTCGTCTGCTGTACCGAAGTCCTCGAACACATCCCCGATTACGAGACGGCCCTCGACGAACTCCGGCGGGTCTGTGCGCCGGGCGGGACGCTGGCGGTCAGCGTCCCGCGGGCCGGCCCCGAGCGGGTCTGCTGGGCCCTCTCCGACGAGTACCACGAGGTCGAGGGCGGCCACGTTCGGATCTTCGACCGCGAGGAACTGCAGGCGGCGATCGAACGCCGCGGCTTCGAGCGGGTCGACGGCCACTTCGCCCACGCCCTGCACGCCCCCTACTGGTGGCTGAAGTGCCTCTGGTGGGACCGCGACCAACGGGGTGACGCGCCCCTTCCCCTGCGGGCCTACGATCGGTTCCTCGAGTGGGACGTCCTCGAGTCGCCCCGACCCGTGCGGCTGCTCGAGCGCGGGCTCGACCCCGCGCTGGGCAAGAGCGTCGTCTACTACTTCGAACTGGAGGGATCGGCGTGAGCAACGCCACGCTCGAGTCGCTTGCCGACTGGGGGCTCGAGCCCGCCGTCGACCACATCGAGCGCGCCCAGCGCTCGGACGGGCTCATCCTCTGGTATCCCGAGGGGCCGGCCGACCCGTGGGATCACGTCGAGAGCGCGATGGCGCTGTCGATCGCCGGCCGCGAGGACGCCGCCCGCCGCGCGTACCGCTGGATCGCCGACGAACAGCACGACGACGGGGCGCTGTGGGCGACCTACGGCGAGGCCGACGAGAACGACGGGGCCCACGCCGGCGAGGAACCCCGCAAGGAAACCCACCGCAGCGCCTACGTCGCCGTCGGCGTCTGGCACCACTACCGCTGTACCGGCGACCGGGACTTCCTCGAGGCACTGTGGCCGACCGTCCGGGACGCCCTCGCGTTCGCCTGCCGCCAGCAGGCCCCGACCGGCGAGATCTACTGGACCGTCGGGCCCGACGGCGAGCCCTACGAGGACGCCCTGGTCGCCGGCTGTGCCTCGCTCTACAAGAGTCTGGCCTGCGGCGCGGCGATCGCGGACGCGCTGGGCCGCGACGAGGCCCGCGAGCGCTGGCTCGCGGCCCGCGCCGACCTCGGCGAGGCGATCCGCGAGCGGCCCGACCGGTTCGACCGCACCTGGGAGAGCAAGTCCCGCTACGCGATGGACTGGTTCTACCCCGTCCTCTGTGGGGTCCTGACCGGGGACCCGGCGCGCAAGCGCCTCGAGGCCGGGATGGATCGGTACCTCGAGGAGGGACTGGGCTGTCGCTGCGTCGCGGACGAACCGTGGGTGACCGTCGCCGAGTCCTGCGAGCTCGTCGTCTCGCTGGCCGCCGTCGGCGAGCGCGATCGCGCCCGCGAGATCTACGACTGGCTGTTCCAGTGGACCGACGATGCGGGGGTCTTCTGGACGGGCTATCAGTTCGAGGACGAGGAGTTCTGGCCGGGCGAGCGGCCGACGTGGACCGGCGGGGCGGCGGTGCTGGCCGCGGACGCGTTGTCGGGGCTGTCGCCGGCCGGCGATCTGTTTACTGAGCCGGTGTGCGAATGAACCGATTCGGGCAGGTGCGTCCTGAGATACCAAAAACCAGGAACAAAAGTAGGTAGAGTGTTCTTAGGGATGTCTGTCGGTAGTAGATTATACTGAATTTTGTACTCTCATTGATCCTATTCAAAATGACTGCATAATAGGGGAAACATTAACTGTAACCCTTTCGAAGCGCTTGACGAATAAAATGTCTGAGGAGGAACCGGAGTTCGGCGAACCGGAGTTCTTAGGCTGGCATCTGCTCCGGGAGCTAAAAAATCAGAGCGACGATCAGATCTCTCGTTCGAAGTTTCTCAAACTTTGTTGTGTCGCGGATCGGAAGCTCCTCGAGACACACGAATATGATGTTGGACTTGCCCGCTACTGGTATATGTACGGAGAACTCACGAATGAGCACGAATTCTCCGGGCGGTTCTATAATGCACCTCAAGCAATGGGCTGGGATGGCCAACAATATATCCCGAAATCATTGGACATAGAGGCATTTGACGTGTCCAAAGAGGGTTTCGAACTGATTACAGACTCCGTAGAGTGGACTGTACGAGAGTTTGGAAGGGAGAATGTTGAGGCGATTAAGCAACATCAGTATGAGGAACACGCTGAGAGCGGGTTCATTCAGGAGTACAGTGAACTACGCTGGCTACTAAGCACAATCGATCTTGGAAGCCAGCAACGTCTGGAGAACTTTACCGAAGGAGGAACCGAGAAGACGGTGGAATCGAACGAAGAGTATCTTCGACAGAAACTTGATACAATGGTGGGGGCATACCCCGAAAATGAAGGGCGTCATGAGGAAATGAAGGCGCTCTATCTCCGATGGGATGACACGGTCCGACTCATGCTTGATCAATCTGTCCAATACAGTCGAATCGCGGAATTCCTCGACGACTTCATTTTTGCTCTCAGTAGAGTAGTGCTTCGATTCGACTACAGCCAACACATTTCCGACAGTCGACTGGCTGATTGGGAGGAAGATGCAGCTGACGTGAAGTCGGATTTCACAAACAACGTCCGGGAAACGAGACGAGAGCTACTCGGTAATCGTTCTCGAAGCACCGAACTGGACGGCGTTTCACGCGCATACTCTCGTACCATTGAAGAACAAATCGAACGGCTTCGGTCCCACTAATCGATGACTGATGCCTCGTTTCTTGATACTGGTGTCGCTCTCGGCTACTGTTTTCGGGACGACACACACCATTACCGGTGCAGAGAATATCTGGAGGAGAACGGATTCTCGTTGTATATCTCCGACCATGTTGAGGATGAATACCTGAACAGAGAACCTGATCTCGCTGAGGAGATTGCGGACGGGATTCGCGATCATATTTTCCAACTCCAGAACTCCGATTACAAAGGCCAATTGGATTCCATGGATACTTCACAAATTCGCCAAAACCTGGTTGGAAATAACAACGCCAGTACGTCACTCCGCGATTTCTACCGAAACCAGGTAACAAATTTCATTCAGTTGGAAGAGCTGATTAAGCGACTCAGAGAACTTGCACGTGACATCGAACAGAATGCCATCGAAAACCGGCAGTGGCTGCTAGCAAGAACCGAAATTTGGAGTCGTGAAAACGATTACTCCGAAATCGATGAAGCACTCTCTGAGATTCCTTGGGATGACCGTCGGATTTGTCTTGACGCACACGATGTCGTTGAGCAAAGAGGAGAGATTACGGAACTAGCAACAGTCAATCCTCGTGATCTGGTTGACGAAGGATATCGAGAACTCATACTTGGCCAAACCGCGCTTGAGGACGTCGTTTCCCTTGCAGTTCGTTCGTGAGAAAAATTCGCGACGAGAGGCCGGTTCCCCTCGTTGAGCAGGAACTCGAGGATCGCATCGTCGGCCCGCGTCATCCAGTCCACCCGTGGCCGTCGCATTCTGTATCCAGTCACCGGATCACCGCTACTCAGTCTTCACTCGGTTCTAAGTCCTCGGCGTCGAGTTCGCCCTTGAGATAAGCACGGCCGCGATCCGTAATCCGGTAATAGCCCCGGTCATCGTCGACTTTCTCCAGTAAGCCGTGGTCCACTAACACCGGAAGACGTCTTTTTACTGTGGATTTCGAGATCCCTACCAAATTGTATTCTGCAACCGCTGGCGGGATCGCAATCCCTGCTTCCTCGAAGACCTCGAGAATTGCAGGATCAGACTTTGTCATCCATGAAACCAGCGGACGCATTCAATCGGTAGTCTCGCTTTCCTATGATAACTTCTGGTGGCATGCAAGTGATGGCCACTATTTGAGTCCTTGATGGACCCATATGGGGTAATTATAATACCCTTCCGCTTGTTAGTGGAAGATGGAGGCCAGACGGACCCACCGCTGCCCGATTCGGTCCTCGAAAATGCGGACCCGGTGTCCCTACCACCGGTCCGCGTGGCTTCCGTAACCCACCCGAAAGCCATGTCGGATCACGACTCGCGGGACCTTGAACCTCCCGCTCGAGCGGACGCATCAGCAGCCGACTACCCGTCAAAAGACGGCCGGCGCGCGTGGATCGAACTCACCGGCTTCCAGCGCGACTGCCTCGAGGCGGTCGCCCGCCGCGAGCGCGACGGCAAGTCCTGCTACCCGTCGGGGATCGCGTGGACCCTCGAGCACTGGTATCCGGCAGTGAGCCGCGCCCGACTCGAGCCCAACCTGCGCGCGCTCGTCGGGCGCGGCCTGCTCTCGAAACGCGACGATCAGGGGGTCACCTACCGGCTCACCGACGCCGGGCGCGCGCTGTTGCTCCAGCGCGCCGAACGCCTCGCGGGGCTCTACGAACGCCGGCTCGAGCCGATCGACGGGGTCGCTCGAGAAAAAACCGAGCAGATAACCGACGGCGCGCTATCGGGGGATCGACTCGACCTGTATCGACCACCGACGCCCGGTGGGACAGAACCCGATCGGCGGCCTCGAGCGCCGGCCGAATTCCGGTCGGGCAAGTGATCGACGCGATCGCCGTGACGGCCGGCATCGACGGCGAAGCCGAGACGGGCCGACTACGACCGCGGATCGACGGCGGAATTCGCTCGCGTCACGCCGTCTACCGAGTCGAAGTCGTCGTCGAACGAGTAGAGATACTCGATCCCCGTTCGCTGCATGTACGCGACGATCGACGCGTCGACGAAGGAGAGATGCGGATGACGGCGAAAGAGGGCCTGCGTGGAATTGAAGTCCGTTTTCGGGGTGTGTAGAAGTCGAAAGTGGCTCCCTTCGATGAGGAGATCCATCGTCTGCGTCGCCTTCCGGTGGGTCCCCTTGTTGAGGAGGAGGTTCAGCGTCTCGGCGAGGACGTGCTCCGTGATGTGGAGTTCCGGTAACTTCCCGTGATCTACCCCTGCGATGATCTCCGTGGCCCGTTCGTGAAACTCGTCGTGCGCGCTTCGATGGGCGAAGAGAACGCTCGTATCGACGGCCGCCGTCATTCGATCCCGAACTCCTCTTTGGCGTCGACGGCGTTCGTCTCCCCCATGTCGATCGGTTCGACGTCGTCGAAGACGCCCTCTCGCTGGTGAACGACCTCGATCTGTAGATCGCCGTCGTCGTCGAGATGCCAGCGGAGTTTGTCCCCTTCCTCGATGCCGAGCTGGTCCCGAACGAGGGACGGAATCGTGACACCGCCGCGTGCACTGACTGTCGTCTCTTCCTCTATCTCCGGCGTCATGGGTGACGTGTGGTTCTCGACCGACATAAATAACATGTGGGTGTACATGAGCGACTCCACTCGTTGGTCGTCGGTGTCAGGCCGCTCCTGTTCCTCGACGGACTCCCGCGGCGGCAGAGATCGACCTTCTCGCGTTTATCCGGATCGGGACGATCGTTCGGACGTTCGGTACGCGTGTCGTCCTCAAGCGTCGCCTCGATATCTATAGTAGCCACTGAACGTCATTGCACACCTGATCGCACGACAGCGCTGCGATCAGTGTGTAAATCGTTTCAGCGACTACTATAGTTACGGGACCGACTGAGACACTCGCACCGCACTGACGGCTGTGAACGGCGACTCGGTCACTCCGTCACGGTCGCGACGGAACCCGCGCGATCCCCGTATCACAGACCACGCACGACTGCAACCCGTTCGCGTCGGTGAACCGATCGAACAGCCCGGAGAGCCGCACGTCGTGACTCGCGAGCACCCCGCCGGACCCGAGATGCCCCAACGCCGTCTCGTACTCGAAGCGCATGTGGGGCAGCCGGTGGTCCGAGTCGTGCAAAAAGAGATCGACGGGGCCGACGCGCTCGAGCAGATCGGGCAAGACCTCCCGCGCGTCACCCCGATGCAGTTCCCACCGATCGCGACACCGGTCGGGAATCAGGTGGCCGTACTCGAAGGGGCCGGGCGGGCCGCCGGGGAGGTCCACCGAATGCAGCGTGCCGCCGCCGTTCTCGCACATTGCGGCGAGGATGTGCGCGTCGAACGAGCCGAACAGCACGCCGGTCTCGACGGCCGTCTCGACCTCGAGCGCGCGACAGACGACGTACAGCGTCACCCCGTCGCGCCAGTGGGTCGTGTCGGTCGCGACGCCGGCCTCGTGAATCTCGTCGACGCGGTCGGCGTAGCTGTCGTGGAACCACTCGAGGTCGTCGTACTCGCGTTCGTATCCGCGGAGTTCGTCGGCCGAGGCCGGGAGCACGTCGGCCAGCCGGTCGGCCCGCTCGCGCGTCTCCCGGCCGTAATCGAGCCGGCGGCGCTCGAGGCCGAGCCGGGCCTTCCGAACGGCGTAGATCGCGTCCCGGAGCGTCCTCGTCACCGGTACCCCAGCGCCTCGAGGCGCGATTCGATCTCGTCCCCGTCGCTCTCGGCGGCCGAACCGCGCTCGCGGATCCCCGCCGGAAGCTCGGGGTCGCAGGTCCCCCGGTCGCGGCCCTCGCGGACGACCCAGGGGACCCGGCGCACGGCGGGGGCGGGGGTGCCCGGCGGGTGCGACCAGACGCCGAACTCGCCGAGGCCGTTGCCGTGGTCGCTGGTCAGCGCGAGCCGGCCGTCGCAGTTTGCCTGGAGCCGGGTCAGGTCGTCCAAGGCCCACTCGAGGTTGTCACGGTAGGCCGCCCAGACCGCCTCGCGGGAGAGGTCGCCCTCGCGGACCCGCAGCCAGGGGTCGTTCATCGAGTCATCGTCGTCGGCCTGGGCGAAGGCCTCGAGTGCCTCCCGTTCCTCGGCGGTCAGCGATTCGGGGTCGAACTCCTCGTCGTCGTCGGCCTCGACGAACTGGCCCCAGTGTTCGATGTCGGCCGAGCCGAAGAACCAGTCCGGCTGGGACCGGAAGGGGGCGTGGGGCTGCATGTAGTGGACGAGGACGCGGTCGATTCCCAGTTCCTCGCGTGCGCGCCAGACGGCGATCGCGGCGTCGGTCAGCGGCGCGGGCGGGATCGTCGAGATGTCGTCGTCGACCCACTCGTCGCGCCAGGCCTCGTGGAGGACGCCGAAGTCGGCGGCCGAGAGCGGGAGGACCTCGTCGGAGGTCACGAGGATGTGTTCGCAGGGTTGCGAGGAGAAGGGGTTGCCGGTCACGTAGGCGGTCCGGGCCATCCGCTCGCGATACTCGGGGGCGAAGGTCCGGTCCATCCACTCCGCGGACTGGGAGCCGACCGACCACAGCGAGCCCACTCTCTCGGGCCCCGGCAGCAACTCGTGGCCGGCGGCCGCGGTTTCGCGCATGAGATCGTACCGACAGCCGTCGAGGACACAACAGACGTCCCACTCGCGCTCCCAGACGGCCGTCGACGGTACGAGCCGGGAGATCGCGTGTCCGACGCGGCCGGTCACGATCGGTTCCGTCAGCGTCGCGAGATCCATTCCGTCGTCCCGTTCCTCGGCGCGATTCTGTTAGTAGCTTTTGATCGACGTCCGACCAGTTTTCGGCCGTGGGTCCGCCGATCTCCCCCGCCTGACACGCTCCCGCCGTCGTCGGAGAACGCGGAAATCATGCCATGTAGTAACAAGGCTTATTATCACGCTGTTCGTAGCGTTGCCCGAGGACCGACAACACGGTCCCGTCTGACGAAATGAGTTCCTCACCACAAACCGAGACGTACGAAGTCACGCTCACCCGCGACGAGCAATGGGTCGCCCATCACGTCCTGTCGAACCGGTTCGACGAGGCCCTCGACGACGACGAGACGCCGCCGGAGTGGGTACTCGAGTCGCTCGAGGCGATCGAAGCCGACGCCGAGACGCGACTCACCGGTTCCCAGGCCGACCGGCTCTATACCGCGTTGACGGCGTACGTCGACCGCGATGACGCTCCGGACGGGGACGTCGTCCACGGTTCGGCCGCCCTCGAGACCCTCGAAGGCGTTCGCGAGGCCTAAGGGACCGTTTTTTAGGGACGCGTCGTCGCCCAGACGGCCGTCACAGCGAGCAGAATAGCCGGGGCAAGCGGCAGGATGAGTAACGCGAACCGATACCCCTCCGCGCCAGGCGGAAAGAGATAGATCGCGGTCGGGGCGATCAGGAAGGCAAACACGAGGACGCCGACGAGGACCCAGCCGCGCCAGTCGAACTCGCGGTCGGCCGCCTCCGGGTGGGTCGGCTCCCAGTCGTCGCCGCCGTCGCCCGACTCTGCGTCCTCCCCGTCGTCGGCGTCGAACGCCGCCGGATCGTGGACGTAGCCGCCGTCGTCGTTCGAACTCACTAGCTGATCCTTTGACCGCATCCTCAAAGCCCTCACGGTTAGCCAACCCGGCCGACCGTCATCGGGACGTGGCTCGTTCGTTCTCCTGCCCGTTATTGCCGGTGTGACCACAGGATGCGATAACTCGGGACGGCAAACCGTCTCAGAGTTCGCTGTCCGGCCGAACGACGACCTTCCCGAAGCCTTCCCGGTTCTCGATGATCTCGTGGGCGCGGGGCGTCTCGCTCATCGGCAGTTCCTCGCGGATCGCGGGTTCGAAGGTGCCGTCCCAGACCAGTTCCATCACGTCGTCGACCTGCTCGGGCGTGGCCATCGTCGAGCCGATGATCGTGAGCTGTTCCCAGAAGATCCGCGGGATGTCCGTCTCGGGGTTCCCGCCGCCGGTGCCGCCACAGGTCACGAGCCGGCCGCCCTTGGTCAGGCTCTTCAGCGAGTCCCGCCAGGTGGGCGCGCCGACGTGTTCGACGACCACGTCGACCCCGCGGCCGTCCGTCTCCGAGAGGACCCAGTCCGCGAAGTTCTCCTCCTCGTAGTTACAGACGTGGTCCGCGCCGTGTTCGAGGGCGTAGTCGAGCTTCTCTTCCGTGCTGCCCGTCGCGTAGACCTCCGCGCCCGCGTAGTCGGCGATCTGTAAGGCGGCGTGGCCGACCCCGCCGCTTGCCCCCAGGACGAGGACGCTCTCGCCGGCCTCGAGGTCGGCCCGCTCGATGAGCATGCGCCACGCCGTCTGGAAGACCAGACAGCTCGAGCCGGCGACCGCCCAGTCGACGCCCTCGGGAACGGGGATGAGGTTGTCCTCGGGGACGGCAGCGTACTCGGAGTGAACGCCCCGGACGTGTTCGCCGATAATGTGGAACGTCGGGTCGAGCGTCGGGTCGTCCATCCGGAGGTCGCCGACGCCGGCCGAGACCGCGACCCGGTCGCCTTCCTCGAACCGGGTCACGTCCTCGCCGACCGCCTCGACGACGCCCGCCGCGTCGCTGCCCGGGATGTGGGGCATCTCGAGGTCGAGGCCGGGCATGCCGCGGCGCGTCCAGATGTCGAGGTGGTTGAGCGCGGCCGCCTTGACATCGACCAGTACCTCGTCCCGATCGACCTCGGGGTCGGGGTACTCGCCGTACTCGATGACGTCGGTGTCGCCGTGTTCCGTGATTTGGACCGCTTGCATATACACCAGCCAACGGAAACGGCGTGCATAACAGTTGGGCTACCAGCATTCGAGCGGAGACTTCGCGCCGGGCCGACGGCGATCGCTGCCGTCGAACGGCGCGGCCGGTCGCCCGCTCGTGCGTAGCTTTTACCCGCCGGCTTTCGAAGGCGGCGTATGGACGAGACCGACGCGGACGACGCCGCGGACACGCTCTGTGCCGGCGTCATCACGATCGCCTCGGACCGCGACCTCGAGAAGGACGCGGCCGGGGAGACGGTCAACGACCTCCTCGAAGCCGACGGCCACGAAGTCACGGTGCGGGAACACGTCAAATCGGACCACGATACGGTCCAGTCGATCGTCTCGCGGCTGCTCGACCGCGACGACGTCGATATCGTGATCACGGCCGGCGCGACCGGCGTCGAGCCCGGCGACATCACGATCGAGGCCGTCGAACCGCTGCTGGAGAAGGAGCTGGCCGCGTTCAGCGAACTCGTTACCGTCCTCGGGTACGAGCGGGTCGGCACGGCGGTCGTCGGCACACGGACGCTCGCGGGCGTCGCCGACGGCACGCCGGTCTTCTGCCTGCCGGGCCACGTCGACGCGACCCGGCTCGCCCTCGAGGAGATCGTCCTCGCGGAAGCGTCCACCCTCGTCGAGCGCGCCGGGTACGAGGCGTCCGACGCCGACGAGGAACCGACCGACGCGAACGGAGCCGAACCCGCCGACGGGGGTGCCTGACGTGGGCAAGCCACTCGAGAAGGCGCCCGTCCGCGAGCGGGTCTAGGACGCCCTCGAGGACAGCGGCGAAGCGCGGTTCCCGTTCCCGCCCCACGGCCGGATCCCGAATTTCGCGGGGGCCGACGCCGCCGCGGACCGACTGGCCGAGCAACCCGAATGGGAGCGGGCGACGTCGATCAAGGCCAACCCCGACGCGCCGCAACTGCCCGTCCGCCGGCGGGCGTTACGCGAGGGCAAGACCGTCTACATGGCGGTCCCCCGTCTCCGTGACGAGGAGTGTTTCCTGAAGCTCGATCCCGCCAAACTCGAGGACTACGACGCGGCAACGACCGTCTCGGGCTCGTCCGAACACGGCGAGCAGGTCGGCCCCGACGCGGTCGACCGGGTCGACCTGATCGTCTCGGGAAGCGTCGCCGTCACCGAGAGCGGGGGCCGGATCGGCAAGGGCGAGGGCTACAGCGATCTCGAGTACGCCGTCCTCCGGGACCTCGGCCTCGTCGACGACGCGACCCCGGTCGCGACGACGATCCACGACCGGCAGGTGATCGACGGCCCGGTCGCGATCGGGAGCCACGACGTCGCGATGGACCTCGTGGTCACGCCCGACCGCGTCGTTCGGCCCGAGACCGGCGACCAGCCGACCGGCATCGACTGGGCGCTGCTTGACGACGAGCGACTCGCGGAGATCCCGGTCCTCCGGCGGCTCCGGGAGCAGTAGTTCGGCCTTCGAGGAAAGGGGGGATCCATCCCCGGGGCACGGCGCGGCCGTGCCCCGAATGCCAGGGTCGCAGGGTGTGACGCGAGCCGGTGGGGGGCTCGCGTCGGCGAGAATCGGTTGGCAGTGGTGGGGGAAGGGTGCTGTGGTGGGGTTGCTGGAAGTCGCGGGAACAGGTGGTGGGTGCCTTGGGGTCTGCCCGTCGACCTCCACGCGACAGTAGCGGCCGTTCCCACTTGAACGGCGGTGATGGTATACCGCTCTTACGCCGAGTTTCACCGAATTCAACACGGCTTTATCGGCTCGATATTCGCCGTAAGACGGTTTATACTGGGTATCCCGAACGTAATGAAAGCGAACGGTGACGGTCCGCGGAACGGACGCTTCGGGCCGGCGCTCGGCCGACGGCGAAGTCAGCTGCTACCGCGTTGGCACCCCGTGACCGGCGTTCCGGCGGCGGTTTCCTGTCAATCGTCGCCGGCGCACCCACGACCCGGCGGCGGGTGCGCCGGGACATCGGGACAGCAATTCGTATCAGTCGACGAGTTCGTCGGCGACGATTTCGGCGTCCATCAACTGCGGGTCGATCGCGATGTCGAGTTGCCCCTTGACGAACTCCGGGACCGTCCGGCGGGCGTAGACGACGGTCCGGACGTCCTCGTTGAGATCGCAGACGATCGGGATCGTCGTTGCCTGCCCGACGTCGGTCAGGACGTAGAGGTCGGCCTCGACGACGCCGGCTTCCTCGAGTTGGGGGCGGGAGACGACGCCCGTGACGCGGGTCACGTCGACGCCCGCGTTCTCGAGGGCCGCGCCGATGCCGTCCTCGTCGTCCCCGGCGACGACCGCGGTCGTGGCACTCATTCGTACTCGATGGTCGCGGGCGGTTTGTGGGTCACGTCGTAGACGACGCGGGCGACGTTCTCGTGGGACCCCGTAATTCGGGACTGAATGCGCTGGAGGGTGTCCCAGTCGATCTCCTGAGCGCGGGCGGTCATCCCGTCGCGGGACTCGACCGAGCGCACCGAGACGACCCAGCCGTGGACGCGGTTGTCGCCCTTGACGCCGGTGGCCTTGCCGATGACCGCCGCCAGCGCCTGCCACGGCTCGTACTCCTCGAGTTCCTCCTCGACGACGTGATTGGCCTCCCGGGCGACGTCCAACTTCTCCTCGGTGATCTCGCCGATGATCCGCACGGCGAGGCCGGGACCGGGGAACGGCATGCGTTCGGAGACGACCTCCTCGAGGTCGAGCGCGCGGGCGACCTCGCGGACCTCGTCCTTGTAGAGGTCGCGCATGGGCTCGACGATGCCCTCGAAGTCGACGACTTCGGGGAGGCCGCCGACGTTGTGGTGGGACTTGATCGTCCCCTCGCTCTCGATGCGGTCGGGGTAGATCGTCCCCTGGACGAGGTAGTCCGCGTCGACCTCGTTCGCGACCGTCTCGAACTCCCGGATGAACTGCTCGCCGATGATGTGGCGTTTCTCCTCCGGGTCGGTGATGCCGGAAAGCGCCTCGAGGAAGCGGTCCTGGGCCTCCACGATCCGGAGGCTGTCCATGTAGTCGAACGTCTCGCGGATCTCGTCGGTTTCACCCTTCCGCATCAGGCCGGTGTCGACGTAGACGGCCGTGAGCTGGGTGCCGATCGCCTCGTACGCCAGCGCGGCGGCCGTCGAGGAGTCGACGCCGCCCGAAAGGGCGATGACGGCGTTTGCATCGCCGATTTCGTCTTCGATCTCTGCGACTGCGTCGGGTACGAACGTCTCGGTGTCTACCATCAGTGGGTTACCTCGGTTTCCGCGTCGGCGTCGTCTGCGGGTTCGGTGTCGTCGTCATCGGCCGGTCCCTCGAGAACGGCCTCGACCAGCCCCAGGAACGGCGGGCTCGGCTGGCCGGGTCGGGACGTGTACTCGGGGTGGAACTGCGTCCCGACGAAGAACGGGTGGTCCTCGAGTTCGAGGATCTCCATCCGGTTGCCCGCGGTGCCGGAGAACGTCAGCGGCTCGTCCTCGAAGGCGTCGAAGTACTCGGGGTTGACCTCGTAGCGGTGGCGATGGCGCTCGGAACAGGAGGTGTCGCCGTAGAGGTCGTAGGCCAGCGTCTCGGGTTCGATGACGGTCGTGTGCTCGCCGAGTCGCATCGTGCCGCCCATGTCCTCGACCTCGTACTGTTCGGGCAGGATGTCGATGACCGGGTGGGGCGTGTCTTCGTCCATCTCGGCGGAGTGAGCTCCTTCGAGACCGAGCACGTTCCGGGCGTACTCGACGACGGCCATCTGGAAGCCGAGACACAGGCCCAGGAACGGCACGTCGTTCTCGCGGGCGTACTGGACCGCGCGGATCTTTCCTTCGGAGCCCCGCATCCCGAAGCCCCCGGGGACGATGACACCGTCCATGCCCTCGAGTTGGCCGTCGTAGCCCTCGCTCAGGTCGTCGGCCGCGACCCAGTGGACGTTCACGTCGCTGCCGACCTCGAAGCCGGCGTGTTTCAGCGACTCGTGGATCGACATGTACGCGTCCTCGAGGTCGTACTTGCCGACCAGGGCGATGTCGACCGCGCCGTTTTTCTCGCTGGTGACGATCTCGCGCCACTCGTTCGATCGCTCGCCGGCCGGCAGGGCATCGTCAGCCAGCCCGAAGTGCTCGAGGACGTACTGGTCTAACCCCTCGTCCTCGACCATCAGCGGGACGTGGTAGACGTCCTCGACGTCGGGGTTCGAGAAGACGGCCTCCGTGGGAATGTCACAGAACAGCGCGATCTTCTCTTTGGTCTCGGGATCCAGCCGATCCTCGCAGCGGCCGACGATCACGTCGGGCTGGAGGCCGATCGAGCGGACCTCCTTGACCGAGTGCTGGGTCGGCTTGGTCTTCTGTTCGCCGTTTTTCGAGTAGGGGACGAGGGTGACGTGGGTGAAGAGGACGTTCTCCTCGGGTTCCTCGTGAGCGAACTGGCGCAGCGCCTCGAGGTAGGGCATTCCCTCGATGTCCCCGACGGTACCGCCGACTTCGATGATACAAACGTCGGTTCCTTCGGCGGCCTCCCGGATCCGGCGTTTGATGTCGTTGGTGATGTGGGGGATGATCTGGACGGTCTTGCCCAGGTAGTCGCCGGCGCGTTCCTTCTCGATGACGTGCTGGTAGGTCTTGCCCGTCGTGATGTTGTGATCCGAGGTCATGTCGATGTCGAGGAACCGCTCGTAGTTCCCCAGATCGAGGTCGACCTCGCCCCCGTCCTCCAAGACGTAGACCTCCCCGTGCTGGTAGGGGTTCATCGTTCCCGCGTCGACGTTCAGGTACGGGTCGATCTTCACCGCGGTGACGTCGAACCCGGCGTTTTTGAGGAGTCGACCGGTACTCGCGGCCGTAATCCCCTTGCCGAGCCCCGACATGACGCCGCCGGTGACGAAGATGAACTTGTTCCCCAGCGAGGGGTCATAATGAGTGTCCGATTCCGTCGGCATACCGAGTGTGCGCGCGACCGCTTGAAAACGATTTCGGGAGCGAACTGCCCCCGACAGGGGTTGTCATCTCCCAGTACCGTCGGGGATGCTCACTGTCACTGCCACGTTCGTCCGGCGCCGAGTCTCATCCGGGTGCCTCGTCCTGTACTTCGACGATTTCGGCCTGCTCGAGGGATTCGTTCCCGCCCTCCATTCGCATCTGGATCGTCCGGCCGGGGAGGCCCGGATCGTCCTCGTCGGCGTTCCGTGGCACCGAAACGGCAGTGACGCCGTCGATCGTGACCGACCGGCGCTGGCTCGGGTCGCCCTCGTACTCGACGGTGTCCCACGTCTCGACGTCGAACTCGTCCATCTCGGCCCCGAAGTAGTCGTCCGCGTCCGGGTTCACCGCGTCCTCGGTCTGGGACTCGCCGGTCGTTCGGTTGTCGTCGAACTGGACCTCCTCGTGTTCGTACTGGTGGAGTTGTACGAGCATACACCAGCCACGAGCTGCAGTGTGGTAACTCTCGTACTGGAACTCGCCGGCCGATCTCGCGTCACTGGTCCGTCGCCGTCGATCGCGGGCACCGGCGGGTAAATCGAGGATCAGCGGGCGTGTAATCGGACTAAGAGTACCGATCTTATTTTATACCCGGGACCCGATGTCTCGAACACCGTGGCATCGTACGAACGACGCCGTCCCCTCGAGGTGAGCGAGCCCGACATCGGCTTTCAGGCCGGGTTCGGGTTCTACCTCGGGATCGTCGTCACCGGGATCGTCGCAATCGCGGGGCTGCTCGCCGACGTGGGGACGGCGGCGCTGCTTGGCATCCTGCCGAGTACGGTGACTGCCGTCGCCATCGTCGGCCACATCTACGCCAGCCGGGCGCGGGGACTGCCCGAGCGTATCGGCCGGAGCCGCTGGCGACGACTCGGCTGTTACGCCCCGGCGGCGGCGTTTACGGCGCTTCTCTTTACTGCCGAGATCATGCCGATCGACGACACCGGTCGGTTCGTCATCCTGACCGTCGTTGTAGCCGTTCTGGCCGGCGTCTCGGGCTTTGGCCTCGACCGGATGGCGAAAAACCGGTACGTCGACGCGCTCACGGCCGACGACCCCGCCACGACGTGGACGTGGCAGCGAAGCGGCGGCTGGACCGGCGAACCGGCCTATACGGTCATTATGGCGTTCATGATCCTCGCCGGGCTCGTCAGTATTTCGCAGGGAGAGTGGTACCTCGGGCCGTTCTGGGTCGTCTACGGCGCCGTCATGATCCTCTCGCGGCGGTACGGCTGGTACGAACTCGACGAGACCGACCGCTGGAACCCGCCGACGGTCCACGTCCACGAGGCCGGCCTCGTCGTCGACCGATCGTTCTGGAAGGGATTCATCCCCTGGGAGACGGTCGACGGCGTCCGGCTGACCGACGACGAACTCGTCGTCGAACGGCGGCGCTTTGGCCTCGACAGCGGCGTCTTCGACCTCCGCTGTGACCGGGCGGCCATCGACGACGCCGACGCGGTCGTCGCGGCGCTCGAGCGCACCCGTCGGCGCGCCGAGGAGCGTTCGATGGCCGTCGGAAGCGCCGACTGAGCGGTTCTGGGGTCCGACGCCGGCCGGCGAAGCCGGGGTGAGCCCCGCGCCGCCGCACCCGTGACCGTCGTCGGCCGACTCGAGGAGCCCGGATCGTTGTCGGGGCTCGAGGGCGGGGCGGAGGTTCGGCTTGAGGCGATGAACGACTAACCGACTGACGGCGCGGGATACTGTACTCGAGACGATGCCGAGCGAAAGGGAACGCGTCCTGCTACCGTGGCAACGCGGAGTAGCCACGCCCTCCCCAGCCGATTTCTCCGCACGGGTGCGATGGCACCCGTTCGGACGGTTCGCGGGACCTGCAGTCCCGCGCTAACGCTCGCTCCGAAGTCGCTCGCTCATCCACTGGAAGACGCTTCGCGTCTTCCAAGCAGTCGCTCGTTTCATCTGCTCACGGGTGCAAAGCACCCGTTCGCATGGTCTGCGGGACCAACGGTCCCGCACTACTCGCGACAACCTCGCACGGTGTCGCACCGCGGTTCGTCAGCGACTCACCGCGGAGCAGCGCGCGCCACCGCACGTCGAGTGGGTAGTCAAGAACGAGATGCCGCCCGCGATTCCGAACGGATTCACTTCCCCCAGAAGGGGTCCCGGTTGCGCTGCTTGTCGAGGTACATGTTCAGCGCCTCGAGTTCGTCGCCGGGGATCTCACTTGCCAGTTCCTGCTCTAAGATCTTCGCGTGTTTCTCGGGGATCTCGATCCAGAGCCGATCGCCCTCCTCGATGTCCCGACCGACGGTCGGCCCGTCGATGGCGACCGAGACGCGGTTGCCCGCGCGGGCCTCGTCGACGTCCTCGCCCTGTTCCTGAATGCCTTTGACCTGCCCGACGCGCTCGGGCTCGTTGCCCTCGAACGTGACGACGTTGGCGTTGGTCTGGATCGTCCCGGCGTTCACCTCGACGCCGACGACCGCCGGGTCGTTCTGGCGGAAGGTGTGATCCGGCAGGATGCGGAAGCGGGCGGGCCGGGTGATGTTCTCGAGGATGGTGTCCTGCTGGGCCTGCTCGATGTTTTCGACGTACTCCTCGTAGCCCTCGACGAGCTGGTAGATGACCTCGTCGGTGAAGATCTCGACGTCGTCGATCTCCGCGCGTTGCTCGGCGTCGTCTAACGTGTCGACGTTGAACCCGAGGATCACCTGCTGTTTCGGGTCCTCGGCGGTCGAGGCGACCGAGACGTCACGCGGCGCGACGTCGCCGACCTCCGCGCGGACGATCGGGACCTCGGCTTCTCCCAAGGCATCGGCCATCGCCTCGAGGCTGCCCAGGGTGTCGGCCTTGACGACGACGCCCTCCTCGGCCGTGTCGACGGCGATGTCGGCCAGTTCGGCCTGGACTTCCGCGATCACGTCGTCGAGGTCGCGGTCGCGGACGACCCGGACCGGCGCGCCGGCCATCGCGTCCGCCAGATCCGGCGCGGCGACCTTGATCCCCGAGGCGGCCGAGACCTCCTCGACCGTCTCGAAGCGGCTCTCGGTCCGGATCTCCGCGAGCGGGCGGGGCTGGAGCAGGGCCCGGACCTCGGTGACGATCGGCTCGTTTTGCCCGCCGACGACGAGCGTGTCGTCGGCCCGGATCGTGCCGTCGTACAGCACCGTGTCGATGGTCGTCCCGAACCCCTTCTCCTCTTTGACCTCGAGGACGGTGCCGACGCCGGGGCCGGCGACGTCGATCTCCATTTCCTCTTTCATGTAGCGCTGGGAGAGCCCCATCATGACGGTCAGGAGGTCGGGCACGCCCTCGCCGGTCATCGCCGAGACGGGGACGACGCCGACGTTGCGCTGGAAGTTCTGGACCCGCCAGTAGAGGTCGGCGGAAAAGCCCTCGTCCGAGAGGTTGCCGATGATCTCGTAGAGGCTCTCGTCCAGGCGCTCGCGGACGCGATCGGTCTGGGACTCGTAGGTGTCGTTGATCGGCGCGTCCTCGTGTTCCGTCCAGCCCGGAACGGTGTCGATCTTGTTGGCCGCGACGATAAAGGGTGTTTCCGAGCGCTTGAGGATGTCCAGGGCCTCGAGCGTCTGGGGCTGGAACCCGTCGTTGACGTCGACGACGAGGATTGCGATGTCGGCCAGCGCGCCCCCGCGCGATCGTAGCGTCGTAAAGGAGTGGTGACCCGGTGTGTCGATAAAGAGGAGGCCAGGGAGGTCGAAATCGTCCGGATCGACGAGATCGCCCGCGATCGTCGAGATGATGTCCAGCGGGACGGCGGTCGCGCCGATGTGCTGAGTGATCGCGCCTGCTTCGCCCTCGATGACCGCGGAGCCGCGGATCTTGTCGAGGAGACTTGTCTTGCCGTGATCGACGTGTCCGAGGACGGCGACGATCGGCGTTCTGAGGGATGTGGGGTCGCGTGTATCCGTGTCCGACATGATGAACCACCCGAGAAGGTCTTACCTAAATCGTCCGTAGCGCCGTAGTTAAACCCATCGTCATCCGCGTTCCGGGACCGCCGCGATCGACCGCCGAGTATCGGCGCCCGACGGCTCGAGCCGGGACCGGCCGTTCCGGCGCTCCGCTCGCCTCGAGAGCGGTCCCAATCGTTTAATACCGATTAGTAAGTACGGGCATGCATGAGCGATATACTCGCTGAAAACCTCTCGGGGAAGTCCGTCATGGGTTCCGACGGCACCGAGCTTGGACTGCTCTATAACATCACCATGGATCTCAAATCGGGGACGCTTCACGATCTCGTCATCGAGCCCGACGAGGAGCTGTCGACCCGCGCCGTCGACTTCGATCTCGACGAGGGCGGCCACTTCCTCGTTCCCGTCAACCGCGTCCAAGCGGTGAAAGACTACATCGTCGTCCAGCGCTAACGGTATGTACGTTCTCGACTCCTCGGCTTTTATCCACGATTTCCATACGACAGAACAGACTGCGACGATCCCGCTCGTCCGCGAGGAACTCGAAGACGAGAGCGCCTATCGCTACGACGCGATGGAGGGATCGGGCATGCACATCCACATCCCGAACGACGATACCACGGAAAAGGTCGAACGCGCGGCCCGGGAATCCGGTGATCTCGGGGTCCTCTCGGATACCGACGTTCGGCTCGTCGCCGCGAGCTTCGAACTCGACGCTACTCTGGTGACCGACGACTACGCGATGCAAAACGTCGCGGAGAAGCTCAACGTCGCGGTCGACGTGATCGCCCGGGAAGGGATCGACGAACAGCGCCACTGGACCTACCAGTGTCAGGGCTGTGGCCGCGAGTTCGACGAGGAGAAAGACCGGTGTCCGATCTGCGGGTCGGAACTGGCCCGGAAGAACCCCTCGTAGCCCGAGATCGGCTCCGGTCGCGATCGATGTTCCCGCGACCGATCGCCGTCTCAGACGGTTTCCTGTCAGTCAGTACCGGTGTCCTCGTGACCGTCCTGCGAGGACACCGGTAAACAGCGACGATAATCCGTCTCAGGCGTAGATGAAATAGAGGTTCAAGAACGTCAACGCGTTGTACATCCCGTGGACCAGCGCCGGGATCAGGAGGTTGTCGGTCCGTTCGTAGATGACACCGAGGACGATCGAGAGCCCGAAGATCGTCCCGAGACTGGCGATGACCGCGCCCAGTCCGTCGGTGGCGTACGCGAGGACGTGGACCGCCGCGAAGATGACGCTGGCCACCGCGACGGCACCGAACCGCGAGAAGGTCTCGTACAGCGATTTCTGGATCACGTTGCGGTAGAGCAGTTCCTCGAACGGCCCGATGATCAGGACGGCGATCGGCACCATGATCAGCATCAGTTCGGGATTGTCCGCGGCTCGCTGGGTGGTCGAGTGGTCCGCGCTCTCGACGCCGGTCGACTGCATGAGCGTCGAGATGGCAAACAGCGCGCCGAAGAGGACGATCAGGCCGCCGACGGTCCAGGCGACCTCCCGCAGCGTGGGCCACCGCAGATCGATGAACGACAGTCCCCGGCCGGTCCAGCGGAGGAAGGTGACGACCACGATCGCCGTGCCGGTGACCACGCCCAGTTGGGTGATGAGTTGCGTGGCCACGAGCCGTTCGATCTCGGGCAGCGTCTCGAGGAACGGGTAGACCGGTGCGGCAAAGAGAATCATCAGCACCTGTGGCAGGATGAGTCCGGCGAGACCGATCGCCGTCATCACGAGGGCCTGTGCGGTGCGTCGCTTGAGGCCGGCCGTGCCGATGTCGAAGAAGTCCGCGACCGCGACGCCGACGGTCAGTCCGGCCGTCACGAACGCGACGAACACGGCCGGGATCGGGAGCAGCGACGTCGTAATCCCTTGATTCAGTGCGTAACCGGCCAACAGGACGACGCCGACGCTCGAGCCGGCGGCGACCGCCGCGAGGAGCCGGGGTTCGCGCGAGCCGTGGCGGCGGACGAGGAAGGCGAGAACGGCGGCGACGGCCAGGCCGGTGCCGGCCCAGACGACGGGATCGTCGGCGCCGTTGCGAACGGGGACGAACATGGCGACCGTCGTGATCCCGGCCAGCAGGGTCCCGATGCCTAGGATCGCTCCGGACGCGACCGGGCCGGCGTCGTCGGCCCGTGCAGTCTCGGTCATACGTGGGTGTTCGTCCGAGGGCTCATATGCACACCGCAACCGGACGACGGATTCGGGCCGGCTCGGTCGGCTACCGCTCGACCCGAAGCTCGGTCTTCTCGGCGACCGCCTCCGCCTCCTCGAACTCGCCGCCGCCGAGCAGCCCGCGGGTGGCATTCTTCGCCCACTCGACGGCCGGCTGCTCGAAGGTGTTCACGCCGTAGAGTTCGCCCGCGAGGACGCAGGCGGCCTCCATCCCGTAGAGGAAGCCGCCGAGTTCGTACTCGTCGACGGCCTCGAGTTCGACCCGGACGTTCGGCCGGCCGGCCGCCGCCAGGCTCGCCTCGGTGGCCTCGAACTCCGCTTCGAGCAGTTCACCAAGCGTCGCATCGCCCAGATACGCGAGGTCCTCGACGTCGGTCGCCGGGATCGACCGGTCCGCGTCAGCGTCGGCGGTGACGAAGGTGACGAGCTTGTCCCGCGGGCCCGCCCGGTAGAGCTGCAGTTGGGAGTGCTGGTCGGTGACCCCCAGCGCCCGTACCGGGGTCTGGCCGAGGTCGTCCTTGCCGAGGCTCTCGGCCCACAGCTGGGCGAACCACTCCGCCGAGGTCTCGAGCGATTCCGCGTAGGGCATCACGGCGTTTACCCCCGCACCGCGGCCGTCAAGCGCGTAGGTCGTCGCGCCGTAGGCGTAGGCCGGACACTCGAACAGCGAGCCGGAAAGCGTCTCTCGCTCGGCGGCCGCGCCAGCGAGCAGCGCCTCGAGGTCGTGACCGCAGACCGCGGCGGCGACCATGCCGACCGCCGACAGCGCCGAGAAGCGTCCGGGGACGCCGTCGGGCACCTTCAGCGACGGGAGGTCGTGGCGGTCGGCGAGGTCCCGCAGCGGGCCGGCGTCGCCGGTGGTGACGATCGTCCGCTCGGTCCAGTCGACGCCGGCGTCCTCGAAGACCTCTCGGACGACGAGGAAGTTCGCCAGCGTCTCCGCGGTCGTCCCCGACCGCGAGACGACGTTTATCGCCGCGTTCTCGAGGGCGATCCCGTCGAGGCGGGTCGACACCCACGCGGGGTCGACGTTGTCCAGAAAGATCGTCTCGGTGTCGGACTCGAGGGCGTCGACGATCGTCGCCGCGCCCAGCGAACTGCCACCGATGCCGACGGTGATCAACGCGTCGGCGTCGGCGACCGGCTCGACGGCCGCCCGGATCTCGTCGGGGTCGGTCCGCGCCGGGAGGTTGAGGGATTCGTAGCCGTGGTCGGCGTTTTCCATCCCCGCCTCGATTCGCTCGTGGGCGGCCGCGACCTGTTCGTCCAGTCGCTCGAGGGACGCACGCGAGACGCCCGGCGAGGCGACCGACGCGAGTGCGTTCCCGATGTCGACGTTCATACCCGGGGAAGCGACCGCCGAGGTCAAAGGCGTTCCGAGACGGCAACGGACACTCCACCGCGACTGCCGTCCGACTCGAGCGAACTCGAGCCGGCGGCGACCTCGAGACGACCGGCCGGGTTTTTGTCCGCTCGCCGAGTCGCCCCGCGTATGGATCGCAGCGAACTCGCCCCCCTGATCGATCACACGGTGCTTGGCCCCGAGACGACGCCGGCCGACGTTCGGCGGGTCCTCGACGAGGCCGCCGAGTACGGGATGAACGCCTGTATCCCGCCGTACGCGGTCGAAATGGCAGCCGAGTACGCCCCCGACGTGACCCTCGCGACGGTAATCGGATTCCCCCACGGGCAGCACGCTCCCGCGGCGAAACGCACTGAGGGAGTCGGGGCCTGGCAGGACGGCGCGGACGAACTCGACGTGGTGATCAACGTCGGTCGACTGCGGGCCGGCGCGGACGATGCCGTCGAAACGGCGCTCGCGGATCTGGTCGCCGCCGTCCCGATCCCGGTCAAGGTCATCGTCGAGACGCCGCTGCTGACCGATGCCGAGAAGCGACGGGCCTGCGAGGCCGCCGCGGCCGCCGACGCGACGATGGTAAAGACCGCGACCGGGTTCGGCGGGGGCGGCGCAACCGTCGACGACGTCGCCCTCATGAGTGACTATCTCCCCGTCAAGGCCAGCGGCGGCATCGGAAGCTACGACGAGGCAGTGGCCATGCTCGAGGCCGGCGCGGAACGCATCGGGGCCTCGAGCGGGGTCGCGATCCTCGAGGGCGCACCCGAATAGCCGGCTCGCGATCGGGGTGCGCGACGCCTCGGCCGTCGGACTCCCGATCCACGTGGCCCGGCCGATGCCGGGATCGGCCGCGCGCGGGAAGCCAAACGGTTTTGGTCATCCCTCGAGCAACGAATCCCATGCTCGAGGGGGTCCGCGCGAAACTCCGCGCGCTCGCGAGGCGGCTGCGACGGCTAGAGCGACGCGAACTCGACGCCGTCGTCCGGTGGCTCGAGCAGACGGGGAACCTGCTTCACCTGTCGGTGCTGGTCTTCGTCCCCCTGCTGATCGCCGCGGTGACGTGGCTGGCGAACGCGACCCCCGTGATCTCGTTTCTGCTCTTTCCGCCGCTGGCCTCGGGGACCTTCACGCTCTTTGCGGAGCCCGAGGGGAAGTACGCCTCCCCGGGGAAGTTCGTCGGCGGGATGACCGTCGGGGCCTGCTGTGGCTGGCTCGCGCTCGCGCTGACGACGGCCGTCGGACTGGGCGGCGGCGTCAGCGCCTGGGGTGCCGCCCTCGGGGTCTTCTGTACCGGCGTCTGTACGTGGGCGCTCGATCTCGAGGTGCCGACGGCGTTCTCGACGGCCCTGCTCGTCCTCGTGACCGGCAACGCACAGGTGGCCTACGTCCTCGGGATCGTCGTCTCGAGTTCGTTCGTCGCGGCCGCATTCGTCGTCTGGCGCGATCGGTTCTACGAGCGACGCGCCCGCTATCTCTATCGGACGACCAGCGGAGACGATCACGTCCTCGTCCCGATGATCGACGGGGAAGAGACGGTCGCCCGCTTCGCCGCCTCGATCGCCGGGGCCCACGACGCCGGAAAAGTCGTCCTCTTCGACGTCGTCGAGGCGGTCGACGACGAGCGACCGGACGCGTCGACCGACGGCGACCCGGCCGAATCGCCGCCCGCCGAACGCGCGGCCACCGACGCCGGCCGCCGCCTCGAGTCGCTCGCGGCCGACCTCCGGAGCGCGTACGACGTCCCCTGCGAGGTCGTCGTCGCGGCCGACAGTGAACCCTCGGCGGGGCTGACCCTCGAGACCGCGCGAGCGGAGAACTGCGACCTCATCGTCACGCCGTACGCCGAACGCGAGGGCGGCGGTCTCTCGTCGTTTATCACCGGACTGTTCGAGGGCGAGATCGACGCGATCGCGTTCCGCTCGAACGGCGTCCGACGGACGCGCTGGCGGAGCGGCCTCGTCGCGGTTCGCGGCGCGGGCGACACCGCCCGCGCGATGCTCGATTTCGCGATCCGGGTGACCGAGTCCGGCCGGCCGATCAGCGTCTGTACCTGCATCGACCGGGAGTCGCGCCGCAGGGCGGCCGAGGGGACGCTCGCGGACCTCATCGACGCCTTCTCGGGCCCCTTCGAAACCCACGTCGCCACCGCCGCCGTCGAGGACTACCTCGCCCGCGTCGCGCCCCGCTACGACGTCTGTTTCGTCGGCTCGAGTACCGACCGCTCGGCGGCCTCCCGCTTTGTCTCTCCGCCGACGTTCCGGAAACTCAGCGACCTCGAGGCGGACGTGGCGATCGTCCACCGGGGTCGCCGACGGTAGGTCACTCGCGCTCGAGAATGCGGTCGATCAGCCCGCTCTCGTCGCTGCCGAGTGCCGATCGCACGAGCAGGTGGCCGCCAAGCACCGAGGGGCTGATCACCGCGTCCGCACCGGCCCGCTCGAGTTTCTTCGTGTTCTCGCGGTCGGTCGCGGCCGCGACGATGCGGGAGTTCGGCGCGAGTTCGCGGGCCGTCAGGATCGCCAGTGCGTCCTCGGCGTCCTGGTTCGTGGCGACGAGGATCGCGGCCGCGCGGTCGATCTTCGCGCGCCGGAGCGGTTCCTCGTCGCTGGGATCGCCGGTGACGACCGAGATCCCCCGGTCCGTCAGTTCCGCCCCGGCCTCGCGGTCGTTGGTGACGACGACGAACTCGCGGCCGCCGTCGGCCAGTTCGTCGACGATCGGTTCCGTCAGTTCGCCGTAGCCGAGGACCAGGAGGTGGTCCTCGAGCAGTTGCAGTTGTGATTCGGTCATCTTTCCGAGCGTCTTCGAGATGCGGTCCTGGATGAGCGGGCCGATCAGCGCCCCGATGGCGATCCCGAAACTGGCCACGCCGAGGACGAGGACGGACATGGTAAACAGCATCGCCTGCACCGATTCCGGGCTCGGCGTCACGTCGCCGTAGCCGACCGTACTCGAGGTGATCAGCGTGAAGTAGAAGGCATCGAGGATGTTGGAGATGCCGTCGAAGTGTTCCCGCAGGGCGTAGCCGCCGATGGTGCCGTAGAGCTGGACGCCGACCAGCGCCGAGCCGGCCGCGATCTGGGTCGTCGACAGCGAGAGCGGTTTGGTGAACCGCTTGCGGGTAACGAGCAGTATCGGGACCGAGACGAGCGAGAGGACGACCAGCGGGAACGAGTACGGGCTCGACTGGAGCAGGCCCTGTGCCGCGGTCAGCGGGAGCAAAAGCAGCGACGCCCACCAGCCGGTCCGGAGCCCGCGCCGGAGCGCGAGCGCGCTCCCGACCATCAGGAAGCCGGTGAGCGCGCCGGTGAAGGCGGCTGCGCTTCGAACGGCGTCGGGGACGTATTCGGCGAAGGGGCCGCCGACGGTGTTGGTGCCGATGTTGACGACCGCCGTGGCGACCGAGAGCAGGGCGACGAGCAGGACGAGGACGATCGCCGCTCGCGTGGTCAGCACTCGCCGCCAGTTGTCCGGCAACCGCGCGCGAAGCGACCGGTCGTCGGCCATACACGCCGGTCGGCGTCGGTATCAGTTAAACGTCCCCGTTCGGAACTCGAGGCCCACCGCCGCTCGAGTCGGCGACGACTGCCGGTGCTACTTTAACCGCTCCGGCCCACTGGCCCACAATGCCACCCCTTCCGGTCGAAGTGCTGCTCGGGCTCTATCTCGGCCTCCTGACCGGTATCGTTCCCGCGTTCGTCGCCGGCTCGCTCGGCTTTCTCGTCCGGTATTTTACCGGCGTCACCCTGCCCGGGTTCGGTGTGGTCGTCCTCGCGCTGTCGATCGCCAGCGTCCAGGGCGGGCTGCTCGGCCTCGTCGAACCCACGATCGCTCAGTCGCCGCGGCTGCTCGTCGCCGTCCTCGTCGTCCTCATGCTCGCGCTGTACGCCCACAACCAGGGCGACAAACTCGGCGCGGAACTCCCGCGTCGGCTCTCGCTGACCTCGCTGCGCCAGCGGACCCTCTCGGCCGACGTCGTCGAACTCGTCGGCTCGGTCGGCCAGGTCACGGTCCGTCCCACCGGCGAGGTTCACGACATGGAGGGCTACCCGGCGCTGTCGGCCGACCTCCGCCGAACGCTGAAAGGCGGCTCGTGGCGGCTCCCCGCCGACCTCCCGCTCTCGGAACTCGAGGCCCGCCTCGAGGAGCGCCTGCGGACCGACCACGACCTCGCGGACGTCGACGTCGCGATCGACGAGCAGGCCCGGGCGACGATCACGGCCGCGCCGCCTTCGGGCGGTCTCTCCCGGCGCGTGCCGGCGGGCCAGCGGGCCGTCTCGCTGACGACGCTGGTCCCGACGGGACTCGCGAGCGGGGACGCGGTGAGCGTCCGCGTCGGCGACCGCTCGATCGACGGGACCGTCGTCAGCGCCAGCACTGAAGCCGACGCCGCCGCGGCCGACGGCGATGACGGGTCGTCGAAGCCCGCCGACGCGGTCGCGACCGACGGCGGGACGGACCCCGCCCCCGCGGCGAACCCGCAGGCGGCGACCGCTGGCGGCCCGGGCCGGGTGACGATCGCCGTCTCCCGACGGGACGTGAAACCGATCCTCGAGGCCGAGTCGCCGCGTCTCGTCGTGCGCTCGCGGGGCACCAGCCGCGAGTTCGAGGCGCTCTCGCCGGTCAAACGAGAGGGGTACGCCATCCGCCGGCTGACGGTCGGCCCGGCCGGACCGACCGACGAGACGGTCGCCGACGGGGACGTGTCGGTCCTCGCGGTCCGCCGACAGGGAGCCGAAACCGGCGAGCGCCGCCACGGATGGGTGTTCGCCCCCGGGATCGAACGGCGGCTCGAGGCCGGCGACGAGGCGTTCGTCGCGGGCCCCGACGCCGCGGTCGAGGCGTTCGCGGAGGCGATCGCGCGATGATCACCCCCGCGCAGGCGATCCCGACCGAGACGCTGCTCGAGGCGATCGTCCGCATCCTCGGGTTCGCCCTGCTCGCGGCCGGCAGCGGGGCCGGCGTCGCGTTCGTCTATCGCTGGTACAGCGCCGACGCGATCCCGGAGGGCATCGCGGTGCTGTTCGGCGTCGCGCTCGTCGCGATCTGGCTGAACACCCAGACGGCGCTCCAGCAGGCGATCATCGGGAACACGGGCCTGCTCGAGCCCGGCACCGCGATCTACACGGTCGGTGCCTTCGCCGCCAGCGCGGTCGCGGCCGACGGCGGCCGGCGGCTGGGCGATTACCTCGCCCGGGACGTGTTCGTGGTCGCGACGCCGCGGACGATCACCGAGGTCACCCAGCTCGTCCGCTCGGCCGGCCGGGTCGTCACGGTCGAACTCCCCGACGATATCGACGACATCGAGGGCTACGACCCGGTCGACGAGTCGGTGAAAGCCGACCTCGCCGGGCAGACGTTTCTCCTCCCCCGACGACTCACAGACGAGGAACTGCGCGAACGGCTGATCGCCCGCCTCGAGCGGGACTTCGGGATCGGCCACGTCGACGTCGATCTCGAGCCCGACGGGACGGTCGCGTACCTCGCCGTGGGCAGCCGGCCGGCGGGTCTCGGCCCGACGCTCGCCCCGGGGACCGTCGCCGTTGCGCTCGAAGGCGACCCCGCGGCCGACGCCAGTCCCGGCGACGCGGTCCGTCTCTGGGCCCGCGGCGAGGACGGCAGTGCCCGGCGGGTCGCGGGCGGGGAACTCCGCGGGACCGCCGGCGACGTCGCGACCGTCGCGCTCGACGCCGAGGACGCCCGTTATCTCGAGTCCGACGGGGACTACCGGCTCGTGACGCTGCCCGGCAGCCCCGACGCCGAGCGCGACCTCGTCTCCCTCTTGCGGGCGGCCGACGAGACGGTCCGGACCGTCACCGTCGGGGCCGACGACCCCCTCGCCGGCCTGTCGGTCGACTCGCTACCGGTGCTGGTCCTCGCGCTCGAGCGCGAGGGCGACGGCGACGCCGAACACTGGCCGCTGCCGGCCGGCGACGTGCGGCTCGCGGCCGGCGACGTCGCGTACGTCCTCGGCCGGCCGGACGCGCTCCGCCGGGTGACCGAACGGACGCTGGCCCCGGCCGACGAGTCCCCGTCGGCGTCCGCGGACGACGCCCGGAGCGAGGACGCCGACCCCGCGACCGACCGGACGCCGGAACGGCCGCGGGAGCGGTAGCTACTTGCCGCCGGCACCGATATCGCCACGTATGCCCACGGAGTGGAAACTGTTCGCGGATCTGGCCGAACGCGCCGGCGACAAGCACGTGACCGTCGACGCCGGGGCCGGCGACACCGTCGGCGACGCCTTCGAGGCGCTGCTCGAGGAGGCCCCCGCCCTCGAGGGCCGCGTCCTCGAGGACGGCGACTTGCGCTCCCAGATCAACGTGCTTCGCAACGGGACGAACGTCCTGGTCGAGGAGGAGGGGCTGGCGACGGTTCTCGAGGAGGGCGACGAACTGGCGCTGTTTCCGCCGGTCAGCGGCGGGTAGCCGTCAGCGAGTCGCCGTCAGGTCGACCCCCAGCACGAAGTCCGGTTCTTCGGCGATATCGACGCCCGCAGCGGGCGCGTCGGTGACGAACCGGGCGGTTTCGGGAATCAGCACGCGCGTCTGTTCCGCATCGCAGTCGGCCGCGTCGCGAGCGATCGCGGCGAACAGCGAGCGAGCGGCCTCGACGCCGTCCCACGCGGCGACGCCGTACTCGGCCCACCGTTCGGTTTCGTCGTCGCTCGAGCCGTTCGACTCGTCGCCGTCGACCGGCCGCTCGTAGGTCCGCGAGCGGTAGGCCGTTCCGGCGAGTCCGGCCTCGCCCTCGACGGCGAAGACGGCCGTGTCGTCGGCCAACTGCTGGAAGTCGTCACGCGTGAGTTCGCGGACGGCCCACGACTCCTCGGGCGCGAGGCCGAGTCCGTGCAGGTGCGCGCGAGCGTCGCTGTGGGTCCAGTAGCGCCACGCGTCGGTGGGATCGCTCGAGACTGCGTGGGGGCCCACGGCGTCCGGGTCGGGGTCGGGATGGGCGAAGCGAAACTCGGTGAGCGGCTCGAAGCCGCTGGCTCGCGCCGCGCCCAGCGAGGCCGCGTTCCACGAGAAGATCATCACGCGGCCAACGGTCGCGCCCTGCCGGCGGGCCCACTCGAAGGTCGCCTCGTTCAGCCGGTGGCTCACGCCCCGCCGGCGGTAGTCGGCCGCGACGCGCATTCCCTGGAACCAGGCCTCGTCCGCGGAGAGCATGACGGCCTGGACGATTCCCGCGGCCTCGCCGTCGATTTCGGCGAGGAAGGTTTTCTTGCCCCGTCCCGGCTCGTCCTCGAGCCAGTCGTGGTAGATGGCCGGGATGTAGTCGCCGCCGCGGTCGGGCCAGATCTCGCCCGTGAAGTCGGCGACGGCGTCGTAGTCGTCGTGGGTTGCGCGACGGATCTCGATTGCGGGGTCGGTATCCGAGTCGGGTGACATGTCGATCGAACAGTGATACCTCACGCGATCGGACGGGAAATGCCTTCGCCAGGTCGGGATGGGTCTTCCGACCCGGTGGCGCGCGCTGGCGGCCGGCTGAGCGGTGCGAGGTCGAACGCAGTGGGGCCTCGATGCTGCGAGCGGTGACCGAAGGGAACCGTGAGCCGAGCGAAGCCGGCCGCTGACGTTGCGCGAGGGATGAGTGAGTGAGCGAAGCGAACGAACGAATCGGCTGGGGAGGATGTGGGTATTCAGTGGCGTCAGCGTGCGCAGAACGCTCCGTCTCGGAACCCGCCCCACGACGAAAACCGTCTCTCGTCGCTCTGACAAGCCCGGTGAGCCAGATCTACGCCCAGGGAACCGACCGCTCTTGAATCTCGCCGGCCAGCGACGTGCCCATCGCTTCCTCGACGTCGTCGCTGTTTTCGAGCGCCCACATCAGCTTGACCTTCGCCGTCCCCGGCAGCGTGTCGCCGGCCTCGACGACGCCGGCCTCGAGCAGGTCCCGACCCGTGTCGTAGACCCGGTCACAGACCCGCCCCTCGAGACACTGGCTGGTCATGACGACCGTCGTCCCGTCCGCGATGAGTTCCTCGAGTCGGGGGATCAGATCGGTGTGGACGTGCCCGAGCCCGGTTCCCTCGAGGATCAGCCCGTCCGATCCCTCGACGACGTCGAGGAACGCGGGATCCATCCCGGGCGTGAACTTCAGCAGTTCCACGTCGCCCTCGAGGTCGGGGGCGATCTCGAGGTCGGTTTCGCCGCGCTCCCGATACTCGCGTCGGAACTCGACGGTCTCGGTCTCGTAGTCGACCTCGCCCAGCGGTGCCGCGCCGACGGTCTCGAAGGCGTCCCGCCGCGAGGTGTGGTTCTTCCGGACCCGGGTCCCGCGGTGAAGCGCACAGCGGTCGTCCGACTCGGTGGCGTGCATACAGACCACGACCTCCGCGCAGTCGCTCTTGGCGGCCTCGACCGCCGAGACGGCGTTCATCACGTTGTCCGAGGACGGTCGATCCGCGGAGCGCTGGGAGCCGGTGAAGACGATCGGCACCGGCGTCTCGAGCATGAACGAAAGCGCCGACGCGGAGTACTGCATCGTGTCGGTGCCGTGCATGACGACGACGCCGTCCGCGCCGGCCTCGATCTCCTCGCGGACCGCCCGCGCGAGGTCCTGCCAGATCGGCGGTTCCATGTTCTCCGAGAGGATGTTCGCGACGACGCGCCCGCGGTAGTTCGCCCGGCCGGCCAGGTCCGGCACCGCCCGCAGGACGTCCTCGGCGTCGAACTGCGCCGTGACGGCCCCGGTGCGGTAGTCGACCGTCGAGGCGATCGTCCCGCCGGTCGAGATCAGCGAGATCGTCGGCAAGTCGTCGTCGAACTCGATCTCCGAGCCGGCGTCGTCGCCCGTGGCGTCGGTGCCGTCGATCTCGTAGACGTCCTCCGCGAGGACCGCCACGTCGGCCTCGTCCCGGTCGACGCCGACGTTGTAGCCGCCCTCGAGTTTCACCACGAGCTGTTCGTCCGTGCTCGAGGGGAGCAACACGCCTTCGTACGTACGATCCGCGCGATCGACGCGGACGCGGTCGCCTGGGTTCATGCGTGGCCGTAGCGCGGCCCCGGACTTGAAGGCACGCTTTCGGGCTACCGGCGGCCCGACCGGTCGAACCGACCGCGGAACCGAAGAGGGCGAGACGACTCCCTCGTGAAACGTCGCCAAACGCAACAAATAAACCGACGACCGATTACATACGTGATATGCAAATCGAGCCGCAGGCGTTCGACCGGGTTCTCTCCTCGATGTGTACGGAACCCCACCCGGCGGCGCGCGACGCGGCCGAGCGGTTTCTCGCGACCAACCCCGGGGATCCGGGCACCTACCCCGGCGTCTCGGAACTCGAGGACGACGCGATCGCCATGCTGAGCGAGATCGCCGGGCTCGAGGAGCCGGCGGGCTACATCACGAGCGGCGGTACGGAAGCGAACATTCAGGCGGTCCGGATCGCTCGCGAGCGGGCCGACAGCCGGACGCCGAACGTCGTCATGCCCGAGTCGGGCCACTTCAGCTTCCAGAAGGCCGCGGACCTGCTCGGGATCGACCTCCGGATCGTTCCGACCGACGACGACCACCGGGCCGACCTCGGGGCCGTCCGGGCCGCCGTCGACGGGGACACCGCCGCGGTGGTCGGCGTCGCGGGGACGACCGAGTACGGCCGCGTCGATCCCATTCCCGAGTTGGGCGAGATCGCACACTCGGTCGACGCGACGCTGCACGTCGACGCCGCCTGGGGCGGCTTCGTGCTGCCCTTTACCGACTACGAGTGGAATTTCGACCACGCCGCGGTCGACACGATGGCGATCGACCCCCACAAGATGGGCCAGGCCGCCGTTCCGTCAGGTGGCTTGCTCGTCCGCGATGCGGCCCTGCTCGACGAACTCGCCGTCGACACGCCCTACCTCGAGTCGACCTCGCAGGCGACCCTGACCGGCACCCGCTCGGGCGCGGGCGTCGCCAGCGCCGTCGCCGCGATGGAGGAGCTGTGGCCGGCGGGGTACCGCCGGCAGTACGCCCGGTCGCAGAACAACGCCGAGTGGCTCGCCGACGCCCTCGAGAAACGCGGCTACGAGGTCGCCGATCCGACGCTGCCGCTGGTCGCGGCCGACGTCCCCCGATCGACCTTCGACGCGTTGCGGGCCAAGGGCTGGCGGATCTCGAGAACCGCATCCGACGAACTGCGCGTGGTCTGTATGCCCCACGTCACCCGCGAGATGCTGGCGTCGTTCATCGGCGATTTAGACCGGCTCGAGGTGCGTGCGAGCGTGCCGATCACGAGCGACGACTAGAACTGATCGGTCACTACACGGCCGCGAGGCGGCATTTCTCGAGCGAGTCGGATCGCATGATCGTGTCGGCGAGTGTTCTACCACGACCGGCGACAGCGAACGGGCACGTCCTCCCCCGCTGGGTCGTTCACGCAGGCTCGTCGACGCTTTCGCTAGCGTTCGGTCGATCGACGGCGTGTGCCGCCACATTGATCCGTCGTTCGCTGAGTCGATAGCCGCCGTCGGGGAGCCGATCGAAACCGGCGGGTTTTACGCCCGCGAGCGCGACGTGACGAGCATGAGCCACGAGGACTTTCCGACGGAGAATCCCGCCGTCGTGACCTGCGGGCTCCCCTACGCGAACGGGGACCTCCACATCGGTCACCTGCGGGGGTACATCGGTGCGGACGCCTTTTCACGCGCGCTCGAGACGCTGGGACAGGAGACGGCCTACGTCTGCGGGTCGGACATGCACGGCACGCCGGTCGCCGTCAACGCCGAACAGCAGGGCGTCGATCCGGAGGACTTCGCGCTGGACTGGCACGAGCAGTACGAGGAGACGTTCCCGAAGTTCAACGTCGACTTCGACAACTACGGCCACACCCACGACGAGACCAACGTCGAGACGACCCAGGAGATCGTCCGCACGTTGGACGAGGAAGGCTACGTCTACGAGAAGGAGATTCAGGTCGCCTACGACCCCGAGGCCGACCAGTATCTCCCCGATCGCTACGTCGAGGGGACCTGTCCCTACTGCGGCGCGAAGGCCCGCGGCGACGAGTGCGACGAGGGCTGTCAGCGCCACTTAGAGCCCGGCGAGGTCGAGGATCCGACCAGTACGATCACGGGCAACCCCGCCGAGTACCGCGAGCGCACCCACAAGTTCTTCGAGGTCTCCGAATTCGCGGACTTCCTGACCGACTTTCTCGACGGCCTCGAGGGAACCTCGAACGCGCGCAACCAGCCCCGGCAGTGGATAGAGGACGGCCTACAGGACTGGTGTATCACGCGCGACATGGACTGGGGGATCGATTATCCAGGGCAAGACGGTGACGGCGATGATCTCGTCCTCTACGTCTGGGTCGACGCGCCGATCGAGTACATTTCGAGTACGAAGCAGTACTCCGAGCGCGTCGGAAAAGACGAGTACGACTGGGAGCAGGTCTGGAAGGGAGACGGCGTCTCCGCGAGCGATGCGAGCGGAGGCTCGCCGGACGAGCAGCGCGAGTCCGGCGGTGAGATCATGCACGTGATCGGCCGGGACATCATCCAGCACCACGCGATCTTCTGGCCGGCCATGCTCGAGGGCGCGGGCTACAACAAGCCCCGCGGGATCGCCGCGACCGGCTTCATCACGATCAACGGCAAGGGGCTCTCGACGAGTCGCAACCGGGCGATCTGGGCCAAGGAGTACCTCGAGGAGGGATTCCACCCCGATCTGCTGCGGTACTACCTGACGACGACCGGCGGGCTCCAGCAGGACGTCGACTTCTCCTGGGACGCCTTCCAGGAGACGGTCAACGGCGAACTCGTCGGCACGGTCGGCAACTTCTGGTACCGGTCGCTGCTCTTTGCCTACCGCAACTACGAGGGCACCCCCGACGCCGACGTCTCCACGGAGGTTGCGGAGCGAATCGAGGACGCGATCGACGAGGTTCGCGAGAACGTCAACGACTACTCCATGCGCGGGGTCGGCGGAGCGGCGACCGAACTCGCGCAGTTTGGCAACGAGTACATCCAGCGCAACGAGCCCTGGAAGCTCACCGACGACGACCCCGAGGAAGCCGCACAGGTCATCCGCGACTGCGTCCAGATCGCCAAGGCCGTCGCCGTCCTGCTCGAGCCGATCACGCCCGACAAATCGCAGGCCCTCTGGGAGCAGATCGGCGAGGACGGCGATATCGCCGACGCCCGTCTCGAGGACGCCCTCGAAGCCCCGCCGCGGGACTTCGACGAACCCGGCGAACTCTTCGAGAAGATCGAGGACGACCGCGTCGACGAGCTGACCGCAAAGCTCGAGGAACGCGTCGCGGCGGCGTCGGACGACGGGGACGCCGAATCGGAAACCGAAAACGACGAGGCCGCGGCGGAGGAAGCCGGCGGTATGGCAGACACCACAGACCTCGAGCCGCTGGCCGACGAACGGATCGGGTTCGAGGACTTCCAGGAACTGGACATTCGGGTCGGCCGGATCGAATCCGCCGAGGGGATCGAGGGCGCGGACGATCTCGCGCGCCTCGAGGTCGACATCGGGTTCGAGACGCGACAGATCGTCGCGGGGATCAAGCAACTGCACGATCTCGACGAACTGCCGGGCGAGAAATGTGTCTTGCTCGCGAACATGGAGAAAGCCGAACTGTTCGGCGTCGAATCCGACGGGATGATCCTCGCCGCGGGCGAGGAGGCAGACCTGCTGACGACTCACGGTGACGCCGCCGTCGGCGAGAAGATCAAGTAAGCAGTCCCCTCGGGAGCGAGGGGGCGGACGGTCGCGTACTCGCCTTTCGTCCTCCCGTCACGGCACTATCTGTCAACCCACCTCAAATACAGCTATGTGGCTAGATGCAATATGTTCGCATATGTCACAGAGTGACGGGCGCGTTCGAGGGGTCGTCGGTCGAGACGCGCGGACGAACTGGCTCGCGGGGCTCCCCATCGCTTGCGGATCGGCGGAAGCTCGGGCGCTCGTCGTGATCGCACTCTCGCTGTTTTCCCTCATGGCGTTTGGCAACCTCGCTGGACTCTGGTAACCGCCCTCCGGTCCCCGCCGCTCGAGGGGCGGCGTGGCCGGTGACGGCGTCTCGACGAAACGGGTACTCGAGCGCGAGTAAGCGACCGGCTTTTAGGTCGCCTGACGCTAGCCCCCGACATGAGAAACGCGAAGATCGTCTGTACGCTGGGCCCGGCGTCGAACGACCGGGACACGATCCGAGAGTTGGCCGAGGCGGGGATGTCGGTCGCACGACTGAACGCGAGCCACGGGAGCCGCGAGGACCGCGCCGCGTTGATCGACCGGGTCCGCGCGGTCGACGAGGCGCGCACGGAGCCCGTCGCGGTCATGCTCGACATGCAGGGGCCCGAGATCCGGACCGCGCCCCTCCCCGAGGGGGAGACGGTAACGCTCGAGACGGGCACGGAGATCCGCTTCGTCGAGGGCGAGACGGCGACGCCGGAGACCGTCGGGCTCTCGTTGTCGATCGACGCCGTCGAGCCCGGCGACCGGATCCTGCTCGACGACGGGCTGATCGAGACGACCGTTCTCGAAAACGAGGGCGAGGGAATCCGAGCCCGCGTCGATACCGGCGGCGACCTCGGCGGCCGCAAGGGGGTCAACGTCCCCGGCGTCGAACTCGATCTCGACGTCGTCACCGAGTCCGACCGACAGGACCTCGAGCTGGCCGCCGCAAAGGAGGTCGATTTCGTCGCCGCGAGTTTCGTCCGGGACGCCGACGACGTTTACGAGGTCGACGAGGTACTCGAGGCGGCGGGGGTCGATATCCCCGTCATCGCGAAGATCGAGCGAGCAGGTGCGGTCGACAATCTGGACGAGATCATCGACGCCGCCTACGGCGTGATGGTCGCCCGCGGCGACCTCGGCGTCGAGTGTCCGATGGAGGACGTGCCGATGATTCAAAAGCGGATCGTCCGGAAGTGCCGCGAGGCGGGGCGACCGGTCATTACGGCGACGGAGATGCTCGACTCGATGGTCACGGCGCGGCGACCCACCCGCGCGGAGGCCTCCGACGTGGCAAACGCCGTCCTCGACGGCACCGACGCGGTCATGCTGTCGGCCGAGACGGCGATCGGCGACCACCCCGTCGCCGTCGTCGACGCGATGGACAGCATCGTCCGCGAGGTCGAGGGCTCCGAGGAACACGCCGAACTGCTCGAGCAGCGGGTCCCGGCCGCCGGCGAGGCGCGGACGGACGCGCTGGCCCGCTCGGCTCGCTTTCTGGCCCGGGACATCGACGCGGACGCGGTCGTCGCTGCGACCGAGTCCGGTTACACCGCCCTGAAGACGGCGAAGTACCGTCCCGGTGTGCCCGTCGTCGCCTCGACGCCGAGCCAGTCGGTGCGCCGCCAGCTCGCGCTCACCTGGGGCGTGACGCCGCTGTACGCCAACGTCTCGGGACAGGGGGCCGGCGCGGTCGTCGAGAAGGCAGTTCAGGCGGCCCTGAACGCCGGCGTCGCCGAAAGCGGGGACACCGTCGTCGTCCTCTGTGGTATGATGACCGAACTCGAGGGGGCGAACACGACGAACATGCTGAAGGTCCACGTCGCGGCCGACGCCCTGACGACCGGCCAGGTGGTCGTCGAGGGCCGGGCGACCGGGCCGGTCGTCCACGCCACTGACGGCGATCTCTCGGGGGTCCCCGAGGGCGCGATCCTCGCGCTGCCGGTCGACTTCGACGCGGAGTTCTCGAGCGAGACCGACCGGATCGGCGGGATCGTCAACGCCGAGCGCGGGATGACCGGCTACCCGGCGATGATCGCGCGCGAACTGGGCGTGCCGATGATCAGCGACGCGGACGTCGGGTCGCTGTCGGGTGGCGAGACGGTCACCGTCGACGCCGAGCGCGGCGTCGTCTACGGCGGCGACATCGGTGACAGTCCCCAACGCCCCTGAGACGGACTGATGTGCCGATTTCCGGGGCGACCGCAGGACGGTCGCGGTCCCACCGGAGACGACGGACACCCGACCGTCTGTCCTCGCGCTCGGACCGCGGGTTTTTGACGGCGGATCCGTTACGATCAGCCATGGTAGACGAATCGTCCGGGACGCGAGACGACACCGACGACCGGACCGAGCGGTCGGTCGCGGAGTCCGACGCCGACGTCGGGGCCGACGCGAACCGGCCCGACTCGGGCGGGGGCTGGGGCGTCGCCGACCGGAGCGGCGACTCGGAACGCGGCGATTCCGTTCGGGACGAGCGCACCGACGATGACGACCGCATCCCGCTCGACCTCTCGGACTCGAGCGACGCGGCCGACGCGGACGGGGTCGACGCGGACGACGAGTACACTCCGGAGTCGAATTCGACGCCCATCGAGCCCGGCGATCCGGACGTAGAGAGCGCGCTGTTCGTCCTCCTGGGCGCGATCGCGATGGTACTGGTCCTCGTTCGCCTCGTGATGATCCCGCTCGGCTGACGGGCTCACCGTTGCCGATCGCGTGAGAGTCAGGGGATCGAGCGATAAAATCACTCGAAGACTGCGGTAAACATTTAATCGGGGCGAGACCTTAGCCCTGCACATGGTGGAATCCCTCGCGGGGAACGTGCCGTTTTTGCTCCTAGTCGCGGGACTCGTGTTGATGGTACTCGAGGCGGTCTCTCCCGGGGCACACCTCATCGTCATCGGCGTCGCGCTCGTCGGTGCGGGGCTACTCGGGGTGTTGTTCGCGCCCTTCGCAAACGTCTTCGTGTTGGCCGTGTTGACGCTTCTCATCGGCGCTGCGGCGGCCTACGTCTACCGCGAGTTCGACTTCTACGGCGGAAAGGGCACCGGCAGGACGACCGACTCGGACTCGCTGGCCGGCACGACGGGCTACGTCACCGAGACGGTCACGACCCGCAGCGGCGAGGTCAAACTCGAGCAGGGCGGCTTCGCTCCCTACTACAGCGCTCGAACCACCGACGGCCGGATCGAGGAGGGGTCGGAAATCATCGTCATCGACCCGGGCGGCGGGAACGTCCTGACCGTCGAGTCCCTCGACGCGATCGGCGAGGACGAGATCGATCGCGCGCTCGCACGCGACCAGGCCGAGACCGAAGCGGCCGACACGGAGACTGACGGCGACGCCGTAACCGACCCCACTGACGGCGACCTCGAAACGGAGACCGAGACCGAGACCGAGACCGAGACCGAGCGGTAACCCGCGCTCGAGGCCGGAAGTGTCGACGAAACAAGGGAACGCTTTTCCCCCCGCCGCCGTAAGGCGAAGATATGGTGGTCCAACTCATGCCGATGCAGGCCCTCGGTGGAGCCCTGCTACTCGTCGGTGCCCTCTTGCTCGTCCTCGTGATCGCCGCGCTGCTGAGCGCGGTCGAGATCGTCGACGCGTACGAGAAACGCGCGCTAACCGTCTTCGGTGAGTACCGGAAACTGCTCGAGCCGGGGATCAACTTCGTCCCGCCGTTCGTCTCGAACACGTACGCGTTCGACATGCGAACCCAAACGCTGGACGTGCCCCGGCAGGAAGCGATCACGCGCGACAACTCGCCCGTGACCGCCGACGCCGTGGTCTACATCAAGGTGATGGACGCCAAGAAGGCGTTCCTGCAGGTCGACGACTACAAACGAGCCGTCTCGAACCTCGCCCAGACGACCCTGCGTGCCGTGCTGGGCGACATGGAACTCGACGACACGCTGAACAAGCGCCAGGAGATCAACGCCCGCATCCGCGAGGAACTCGACGAACCCACCGACGAGTGGGGCATTCGCGTCGAGTCGGTCGAGGTCCGCGAGGTCAACCCCTCGAAGGACGTCCAGCGCGCGATGGAGCAACAGACCTCCGCCGAACGGAAGCGCCGTGCCATGATCCTCGAGGCACAGGGTGAACGCCGCAGCGCCGTCGAGAAGGCCGAAGGTGACAAACAGAGCGAGATCATCCGCGCCCAGGGTGAAAAGCAGAGCCAGATCCTCGAGGCGCAGGGTGACTCCATTTCGACCGTGCTGCGAGCCCGCTCGGCCGAATCGATGGGCGAGCGTGCCATCATCGACAAAGGGATGGAGACGCTCGGCGAGATCGGCCAAGGCGAGTCGACGACGTTCGTCATGCCCCAGGAACTCACCTCGCTGGTCGGGCGCTACGGCAAGCATCTCTCGGGCAGCGACGTCGAGGCGGACGGTCAGGAACTCGAGAGCCGCGAGTTCGACGACGAGACGCGCGAACTGATCGGGCTGGACGATATCGCCGAGATCATCGGCGAGATCGACCAGGAGGCCGAGATGGACGTCGAGGCGATGGAACAGGAGGCCCAGGCGATCAAGGAAGGCCAGGACACGGCGGACATCTCGGATCCGGACGAGGTCATCGAACAGATGGACCAGGACTTCCAGGGTCAGACCGACGGCGGGACCGGCGTGCCGAGCGACGAGGCCGGCGACGACCCCTCCGCCAGCGACTGATCGGTCCGTTCCGCTCTCTTCTTCGCCGATACAGCCGTCCAGTAACCGGTTGCTATCGGAACACGGGAGAGCGAAACCTGTTTTACGGGTCGAACCGTTGTGGACCGTAGATAGACATGACGACGCCCGACGGGGTCGACGACGAGAAACGAGCGACCCTGCGCCGATTCGCCGCCCTCGGCGCCGCCTCCCCGCTCGTCGGTCGCGCCGGTACAGCGGCGGCCGAGACCGGCGAAAGCGACGCGCGAGACGCGATCGCGGGCTACCTCTCGACGACCCCCGGTGCCCACTTCTCGAAGATCCGCGACGACCTCCAGCTGGGGACCGGCGAGACCCAACACCACCTCCGCCGGCTCGAGGACGCCGGCGCGATCGAACGCTACCGCGACGGCGACTACAAGCGCTACGTCACCGCCGGCCGGTTCGACGAGTTCGAGAAGCGGGCGCTTGGCTACCTCCGCCGGGAGACGCCGCGTGGCATGCTGATCGAACTCCTCCTGACCCCGTCGGCGACGGCCGCCGACCTCGCGGACGCGCTCGAGGTCTCCGCGCCCACGGTCAGCAAGTACGCCGGCGAACTCGAGGAGGCCGGTCTGCTCTCGCGGACGGACGGCTACGCGGTCGAACGCCCCGAGACGGTGCTGGTGCTGGTCGTTCGCCACGCCGACTCCTTCGGCGACCGGGCGCGAACGCTGGCCCGGAACGCCGACGGCTATCTGTCGTATCAGGGCGACGCCGCCGAGTAATACGGTTTTCCCAGTAGCGAGTCGCGAGGATTTGTCATTCAGAACTGTCCCTGAAACCGACTCAGGCGGCGTTGTTGTTCATGAGGCGTGTTGCAGACGGAGCGCGTTAGTAGCGGAAATCGATACGAATTCGAGACGGGACATCCGGTCGAGGCGATCGGTCACCGACCGAGCACTGTCGGCAGCTATTTCGAGACGAGGGTGTCGTCTTTGGCGACCACTTCGTCACGTTTGCGGTCGACGAAGAGCGCGTCCTGCCACTCGGGACCGTCGGCGTCTGTCTCCTCGGTTTCTGGCACGTCTTCGAGGTCCTCTAGCCTGGCGGCAGTACCGAATTTGGCGGCCGACAGCGATCGGTGGGGCTGCTCGCCAATCGCTTCGATTTTGTGTCGGGCACCTCCGGGGACGTAGACGAACTCCATCGGGCCGATCTCGATGGTTTGATGGCTCCCGTCCTCTCGTTCGAGTGTGTATCTGGCTCGCCCCTCGAGACAGAGGTTTACTTCGTCGAGTCCGGGAACGTGCGTGTGCCAGTCGATCCGTCCGGACGGCTCGAGTTCGAAGTAGAGCAGTCGGAACTCGTTCGTCCTGATGATCAGTGGCGAGTGCCGTACGCCCTCGGAATCCGCGCCGTGGGCCTCCGGCGTCTGTACCTTGTACATCGTTTGCTCGGGGAGGTGCTTGTGAGCGAGGTCTTTCGGTGTCAGCTCCGAGTCGTCTCTCTGACCCATAGATGACCCACAATCGACACGAACTCGTTATTTTTATGATTTCTGCTGAACTGTCGTAGAACCCGTCAGTAAGTGGTGGTCATATGGTCGACTGAACTCGCGCCCTGTATTCCCAGCGGGATCCGATAAGATGGACTGCGACGTGAGACGGCGGTCGGTTGTACTGGCCGTGATTTTCGCACGCAATTCCGAATACGGAACCCGTACTCCCAACTGCCGTTACAGCGACTCGAGCGCCGCCGGGAGTCCCGTCAGCCCCTCGAGTTCGACGGTCGCGTTCGGCGGCCGTTCGCGATCGCGGTTGTGATCGCGTCGCACGTAGACCGTCTCGAGGCCGGCCGCCCGTCCCGCGGTGACGTCTTTTCGGGAGTCGCCGACGTAGACGCCCTCGCCGACGCCGAGGGCGGCCAGCGCGTCCTCGATGTAGTCGGGCTCGGGTTTGCGCCGCTCGTAGCCCTCGAAGGTGGGATCTCGCCCCCGGACGACGTCGAAGTCGATCCCGACGTAGTCGGCGACGAACTCGGCGGTTTCGTGGCGGTTGTTGGTCGCGAGCCCCACCGCCGTCCGGTCGGCGAGGTCGCGGATCGTTGCGACGTCGTCGTAGATCCCCCGTTCGCCGGCGCGGAGTCGGTCGTGGGTCCCTCGCGAGGCGTAGCGCTCTTTCAGTTCCCAGAAGCGGTCGGGGTCGACCCCCAACGCCTCGCAGTGCGCTCTGATTCGGTCGGCGTCGTGTCGCCTGAAATCCCGCCGCCGTGTCGGCGACGGGTCGACCTCGAGGTCGGAAAGCGCCGCGTCGGCGGCGTCGGCGTACACCTGTGGGTCGGTGCGCGGTCCCTCGAGAACGATCCCGTCCATGTCGAACAGCACCGTCGTCGTCATTCGTCCCCGCTAGGGGTGCGAGCGAAAAGAGGGTTCGGCAGCCGCGGGGCTCGTGAACCGATCGATAAACGGCAGTGAAATGAGCCCCTGCGTCGTCTCATACGGTCTGCTATCGCTGTTTCCCGAGCGACCGCAGGTCGCGGTCGCACCGGAACTGACTGACAGCGGTCCGTATCAGATGTCGACCTTCCAGGTAGTACTCGAGGAGTACCCCCACTTCTCGATGTCGACGTCGTAGTCGCCCTCCTGGAGCGCTGTAATGTTCGAGCCGACCTCCTTGGCCGTCATGCCGAGTTCCTGGCCGATCAGACGGGATTTGAAGTAAGTCTTCGTCGCCGCGTTGTTCCGAAGGTACTCCAGGATCCGCTGCTGTTTGCTCGTGAGGTCGGGGGCCATTGCAGTGCTCATACACGGTCGGATGGCAGGTACGCCCTTAGGGGGTTTGGTACGTGCAGTTAACCCGCTGCAGTCTTGCGATTTCTGTTGCCGGTAATCGGTGTATACCGCCGCCGAAAGCTTTCGTTGGTACGTGCGGTTAATATATTTCTATCGGTGACTGTCATCTGTACGTGTCGGTCTCCGATCGCCGGAATCGGCCGGCCACAAAGCCGTGAAAACGGTGAGTCGATCAGGAGTCGGCGTCGTAATACTTTGTTAGGAACGGGCCAAACGAACATGCAACCGCCTGCTCGAGCGCCGCCGTCCGGTCGGTGAGCCGATCCGTGAAGACGCCGACCGCTCCCGCCCCTTCGGCGAGCCCCTCGGTGCCGAGCAGTTCGTCCATCACCGGCCCCAGCTCCCGGCCGTCCTCGAGTCGCGCCGCGACGTCGTCCGGAAGGCGGATCGTCGGGCCGGCACCGCGTTCCAACCGATCGCCGTCGGTGACCGCGCCCCACATGATCAGCGAGAGGCCCGGGGCCCCCTCGAGTCGCGCGATCCCGCCTTCGAGGCCGACGCCGTAATCGGCCCCGGTCGCCTCGAGCGCCCGTCGGGCGCGGTTCTCCGCGCCCGTGACCGTCTCGGCGATCGACCGAGGCTGTTCGCTCACGCCGGAGTCGACGTCGACCGCGCGGACGGTCGGTTCGTCTCGCTCGACGGTCCGTTCGACCGCGTCGACCTTGACCGGGTTCGTACTCCCGACTGCGATCTCCATACCGATCGTTCGAACGGGGCCGATTTGGGGGCTGCGTTTCCGGTCACGTTCTCAGTTTTAATCCTTCTATCTATCATGCTCTTTTGCCCAAATTATCCGTTTTCGCGGGATATACGGTCGTGATTTCGAAACCCTTAACCCTCGAGTGTCTGAACGTGGGAGGTAACGACTCCGCCCGGGCTTTTACGATCGGTTCGGCCGGGAGCATTCGCGATATGACTAACGCACCATCGAACACGAGAGTACGACGTAGCGAACCCGAAACGAACGAAACGGAAACCGAAACGGAAGAAGAGGATCTCGTCTGTCCGGAGTGTGCGGGCAATCTCGTCGTCGACGACGAACACGGCGAAACGGTCTGTGAGGATTGTGGCCTGGTCGTCGAAGAGGACTCCGTCGACCGCGGTCCCGAGTGGCGTGCCTTCGACGCCGCCGAGAAGAACGAGAAGTCCCGCGTGGGCGCGCCCACGACGAACACGATGCACGACAAGGGGCTCTCGACGAACATCGACTGGCGCAACAAAGACGCCTACGGTAACTCCCTGGGCTCGCGCCAGCGCGAGAAGATGCAGCGCCTGCGCAAGTGGAACGAACGGTTCCGCACCCGCGACTCCAAGGAACGGAATCTGAAACAGGCACTGGGCGAGATCGACCGGATGGCCTCCGCGCTCGGCCTCCCGACGAACGTTCGCGAGACCGCCAGCGTCATCTACCGGCGCGCGCTCGACGAGGATCTGCTTCCCGGTCGCTCGATAGAGGGCGTCTCGACGGCCTGCGTCTACGCCGCCGCGCGACAGGCCGGCGTCCCCCGAAGCCTCGACGAGATCGCGGACGTCTCCCGCGTCGAGAAAAACGAGATCGCGCGCACCTACCGCTACGTGGTTCGTGAACTCGGCCTCGAGGTCCAGCCCGCCGACCCCGAGAGCTACGTGCCTCGCTTCGCCTCCGGACTCGAACTCTCCGACGAGGCCGAACACCGCGCGCGGAGCCTGCTCCAGAACGCCAAGGAGAAGGGCGTCCACAGCGGCAAGTCGCCGGTCGGCCTCGCCGCGGCAGCGGTCTACGCCGCCGCATTGCTGACCAACGAGAAGACCACGCAGGCCGCCGTGAGCGACGTCGCCGACATCTCGGAGGTCACGATTCGAAACCGCTACCACGAACTCCTCGAGGCCGAGGAGACCATCGGGCTGGCGTAACTCGCAGCGCGGCTACTCGCCGAAACGATACCGTTTTTGTCGCTCTCGAACCCACAGGGTAGCAATGAGCCTTCGATTCGATTCGTTCGTCCTCGCGGCGTCGACGGCCGATCTCGCCGACGAACCCGCGGCCCGCGACCACGCCGACGCGATCGAGTTCCGGATGGACCTGGCCGACGACCCCCTCGCCGCCCTCGAGTCCTACGACGGCGAGTTGCCGATCCTCGCGACCAACCGCGCCGCGTGGGAGGGCGGCGAGTGGGACGGAACCGACGAGGATCGACTCGAGACGCTTGCCGAAGCGACCGCGCTCGAGGGCGTCGAAGCGATCGACGTCGAACTCGAGTCGATCCTCGAGGGCGAGGCCGAGGGGCTGCTCGAGACGGCCCGCGAGCGTGGCGTCTCGATCGTCGCGTCGGCCCACGACTTCGAGGGGATGCCACCTCGGAACGAGATGGTCCGGACGCTGACCGAGGCGGGCAAGTACGCCGACGTGGCGAAGTTGGCGGTGACCGCGGAATCGAAGGCGGACGCGCTCGCGCTGCTGTCGGCGACCGAGCAATTGACCGCTCACGGGGATGCCGTCGCGACGATGGCGATGGGCGAGGTCGGAAGCCACACGCGTGCCGTGGCACCGGTGTACGGGTCGAAGATCGGGTATGCGCCCGTCGATCCCGAAGCGGCGACTGCGCCGGGACAGTACGACCTCGAGACGCTCGCGGAGCTGGTCGGTCGACTCGTCTGAAAACGAGAGAAATCGGAATGTTAAGGGTCGGGCTCCCCTACCACCCCAACACACAATGACATGGTTCCGTGCGCTTCTCGCGGCCGGCCTCTCGATACTCCTGCCGGGTGCGGGCCACCTCGTGATCCGGGATTGGCTTCGCGCCGCCGTCTTCGCCGGCCTCTTCATCTCGGCGAGTGTGATCTTTCTGCCGATCGAACAGCTCACCGCCGCCGGACCGATGACGAGCGTCGGTGACGTCAACGCCTACGCGGACATCATGGCCGAAGAGACCGACGCGATGACCCAGTTCCTGCTCTCGTTTATCGGCCTCTTCGCCGCGATCGACGCGACCTTCCGCGCGCTCGGGTTCCCGCCGGGCAGTGATACCGGCGGGGACGGCGTCACCTGTCCCGAATGCGGGAAGGAGGTCGACGAAGATCTCGAGTTCTGTCACTGGTGTACGACCCGGCTCGAGCCGGTCGATTCCGAGGTCGAAACGAACGACGCCTGAGAACGGTCGCGGTCGCTACTTCTCGATGATGCTCTCCTCGACGGCTTCGCCGAAGTGTCGGGCCGTGTCCTCGTAGTACAGCAGGATCTCGTCGCCGGCCTCGAGGTCGGTCACTGCCTTGCGACCTTCGTCGGCGGCGACCTTGATCGTCTCGGCGTTCTGGAGCAGGGTCTCGACGCGGTCACCGTCGTCGGTCTCGAGGGCGATCCGGAACATCGGTCGCTGTTCGATTTTGACCCGGCCGACGATGGCCTCGCGGGTGTTGCCGTCGGTGTCGACGACCTGGACCTCGTCGCCGCTTTGCAGTTCCGAGAGGTACTTCGTCCCGCCGTCGGGCGTGCGCACGTAGGCGTGGACCGCCCCGGCGTTGACCCGGAACGGCCGCGAGGCGACGTAAGGCGATTCGGCCGTCTCGGCGTGGACGAAGACCAGCCCGCGGCTCATCGAGCCGACGAGCATCCCCTCGTCGTGTTCGAGCAGGCTGCCGGTGTCGATACAGACCCGGTCCGCGCTGCCGGCGCGTTCGACCTCGAGGACCTCGGCGTGGGTCAGGTCGAGACTTTCGCGTGCGGCCTCGTCGCGGATCTCGACGGTCTCGCGGATCTCGTCGGGATCGTCCGAATCCAGCAGGACGGCGTCGGAGCCGATCTCGAGCGTCTCGAATGCCGTCTTGGCCTCCTCGGCGCTCGTGACGCCCGCGATCAGGTTCGTCTCCTCGCCGATCCGGGCGATCAGGTTCTCGAGGGGGATGATCGTCCAGTCCTCGCCGACGACGATGGTGTGGTCGGCCTCCTCGGCGGCGGTCTCGGCGAACCGTTCGTACTCCGTGCCGAGGATACGGACGTACGCGCCCCGCTGGAAGTCGCCGTCCCGGCGCAGCGTCGAGAGGTCGGCCGAGCCCGAAAAGTCCTCGGGCAGGTCGATGGTCGCGTCGCCCTCGCCGTCTTTACCCACGACGATCGCGTCCGCCTGCGGTGCGGGCGAGCCGTCTTCGTCGCCGTCGTCGGCTTCGGCGTCGTCGATGTCGTCGACCAGGGTCACGTCCCCGTCGGTCCGAAACGCCGCGACGTTGATCTCGCCGAGTTCGCGGACGCGCTCCACGTCGTCCTCGTCGACCAGTACCCAGTCTGCACCCGCCTCGAGCGCGGCGGTGATCCGCGCCCGGCGGTCGTCCCAGTCGCCGACGGTGTCGTCGGCTTTCACCCAGACAGCTCGCGTCATGAATCGACCCTCGAAGGGAACCGGCTTGAACGTGGCGAATCGGGCAGGGGCGTCGGTTCGATCGGTGTCTCCCCTGACTCGCCCCGCTCGCGGTCGATCCCGTCGTGACGGCATTCAATTCCGTATCGATACTCGCGATAGTATCAATAGTCACAATACTTTTAGGATAGCTGATAATACCCGTCCGGACGACCGTTCGAATATGGGTCAGCGACACCTCGAGGCCGAAGCCGCACCGTCGATCGACTGCGCCGCTCGCCGACTCGAGGTGGACTCTGCCGCCGCGGTCGCCCGCGCGGCGTTTGACCACGCCGGCGAGTTGGCGACGCTGGTGTACGACCGACCCGCCGCCGTCCTCGGCGCGGTTCGACTCGCCGCCCGCCGGACCGACGCCGGCGAACCGGACCGCGCGGAGATCGCCGCCACGTTCGACGTCGACCCCGAGCGGGTCGTCGCCGCCGACGAACTGCTGGCGTCGCATCTCGGGTCGCCCGCCGACGAACTGCTGGCGTCGCATCTCGGGTCGCCCGCCGACGCCGACGAGATCCGCTCGCTGCGTCGCGCGCTCCTCGTGGCGCGAGAGGTCCTGACCGCCGTCGACCGCGACCGAAACGCTGGCCCCGAGCTTCCGGGTTCGCGCCTCGCTGACGCCGCGCCCGCCCTCCTCGCTCGCGCGAGCGAGCATCTCGACCCCAGCACCGACTACGAACACCCGGGGCTCGAACCGGCGGCACTGCGGGCCCACGTCGAGCGTCTCGAGGCCGACCTCGAGTTCGCTCGGCTGGGGCCGCGGCTGTACGCGCTCGTCCGCGAGAACGCCGGCAAAACCGACGACGCGTGAGCCGCCCCGCTGACGCACTCCCCCGACTACCGGAGTTCGCCGCCCTCGTCCATGAGCTTGTGGCGGAACGCCCGGTAGGCGTTCTCGCCGCGTTCGGTCAACTCGACGACGCGCCGGCGACCGACCGACTCGATCGTGACGTAGCCGTCCTCGGCGAGCGGCTCGAGGACGCGGCTGTCGAGGACGCGGAAGGCCCCCTTGTCCTCGCCGGCGCGCTCGTCGGGCGAGCGCCGATCGGCCATGAAGGCGAGGTCCCGATCCCGCGCGTACTCGATGAGGTCTTTCTTCTTCGGCGGGGCGGTCCGATCGTCGTGAAACCCCTCCCACGCGCTCGGCTCGGCGAGGAACTCCATGATCGCGACCTGGTCGCGGGTCGGCGACTCGATGGGGTAAGTGGGGACCTCCTCGATCTCGTCGAGGCCGAACGAGATCGGCTCGCGAGTCCCGTCGTGGCCGTACTCGGCGGGTTCGACGTAGTAGGCGTGGGCGTCCGTCGAGACGTCCATGCACGCGATGGTCGCGCCGATCGCCGGGATCGTCCCCGCGCCGGAGACGTTGACGTACACCTGATCCTCGGCGTGGACGTCCGCGATCGTCGTCACGTCTCCGAGAACGGCGTAGACGTCCGTCAGGTCACACTCCCGGGTCCGTACCTCGGGGACGATCGACTCGAGTTCCGCGCGGAGTTCCTCGTGGTAGTCGGCCGCCGCCGTCGCGTTTCGCTCTTCGACGCCGCGGTCCGCCGCGCTCGTTCCCCGCTCGCCGACCCCCTCGTCCTCGAGCAGGTAGACCAGATCCGCCCGCTGGTCCCGGATCGGCTCGATGATCCGGTCGAACTCGTAGCCAAGCGGGACCACGTGAACTCGCTTGACGACCTCCATACGAGGAGGAACTCGTCAGCAAAAATAACTGCTGCGGATTCGGTGGTGGACTCGAGTCGCCTTCGGCGACCGTCGCATTTCGGCTGCCCGGCCTCCCCACAGTCCGGGTGGGAGTGAAAGGGGCGACCGGGCTCGCGAGGCGAGACGACGGAAGCACTGGAGCGAACGGAGTGAGCGAAGCGCGCAGCGAGTCGCAGTCCGCGAGCCCGGTCGGGGCTTTCGGGCCGTTGGCGGTACCGCCGCTCTCGGTCGCGACTCGAGCAGCTATCGTAGCCGCTGAAACGATTTACACACTGATCGCAACGCTGTCGTGCGATCAGGTGTGCAATGACTTTCAGCGGCTACGATAGTCGGCGAAACGTTCAGAACGCCCCCGCCCCTACACGAACACGAATGGCCGCCTACGACGCGATCTGTTTCGATCTCGATCACACCCTCTGTGCCTCGACGCAGGACGCCGAGGCCCTGCTCGAGTCGGCCTGCCGGCGGGCCGGCTGCGAGCCGTTCTGTACGCCCGCGGACCTGCGCGCCGCGGTCCCGGCCCTGCCGACCGCCGAGACCGACCGGGAGTTCTACGACAACCTCTTTACCGAAGTGGCGACGCGGGCCGGCGTCGAGACCGACCTCGCCACGCGACTCGCCGCCGAGTACCTCGAGGCACGGGATCCGACCGCCGTCGAGTTCCGCCCGGGTGCGGAGGCGGCCCTCGAACGCGCTCGCGAGCGAGGGCGAGTCGGACTCATCACGAACGGCGGCCGGGGGACACAGACACGGAAGTTGCGGGCGCTGGGCATCGCGGACGCGTTCGACGTCCGGGTCTTCACGGAGCCAAGCGCCGGCGTTCCGCCGAAACCCGACGCGGCTCCCTTCGAACGCGCGCTGGCCGAACTCGAGGTCGGGCCGGACGCGGCGATCCACGTCGGCGACTCCCTACACGCCGATATCGCCGGGGCCAACGCGATGGGACTTGACTCGGCGTGGCTGGCGACCGACGGCGACGGCCCCCGCGACCACGAGCCGACCTACGAACTCGCGTCGCTCGAGGCCTTCGAAACGATCGTCTGATCGCTACTCGTCGGGCAGGAGGTCGGTGTGGATCACGGCCCGGTACTGGGTGTCAGTCCCTTCCTCGAGGCGCTTGAGCAGGGCGGCCGCGTCGGCGAAGTTCTCCGGGATCGTGAACTCGTCGGTCGCGTCGTCGTCGCGTCGCTTGCAGAACTTCACGAACGCCAGCAGGTTCTCGTAGGTGCCCGGCCGGGCGTAGACCACGTCGAGGTCGCCCTCGAGGCGCTCTTGCCAGTCGCCGATCACGGGCTCGACCTCGTCGCGGGGGCCCTGCATCCGCTCGGTCAGTTCCTCGGCGTCGACCGCGCCCTCCTCGATCATGCCGTCTAACACGTCCTGTAGCTCCTCGGACTCGGCCTCGAGTGCCGGGGCGTCGGCCTCGGCCGCGAGCAACTCCGCGAAGGCCTCGACCTCCGCGCGGCGGACCGCAACGGGGTAGACGAAATCGTGGGTTTCCTTCGGCAGCGTGTACGACTTGGCCGAGACGCCCTGTTCGCCCTCACCGGGACTGCCCAGCATGAGATCGAGTATTCCCATACCCGAAACAGGTAGTGTGAGTCGAATAAGCCTTCCGCGCTCGCGCCGGCTCGGGGCCTCGCTACCAGTCGTCGCCCAGCGCCGCCTTCGCGCCGCCGTAGCCGCCCGCGGTCGTCCACGTCCGACCGCTGTCGACGTGTTCGACCTCGTAGGACCCGCCACAGGCCCCACAACGGTAGCCGCCGGGCGATTTGACCGGCTTCGACGCCCGGTGGCGCTTCGCGCGCCAGTCACACCCCGGCTCGAGACACCGCAGGATATAGCGCGGGTCGGCGAACTCCTCGCAGTGCCGCGGTGCCTCGAGCGCGGCGGCCCGCTCTCGAAATCGGGGGCCGTGACCCGACTCGCCGAACCGCTGGAACTCCCAGGCGTGGACGAGCTCGTGCCTGACGATCCCAGCGAAGGCGGGCCAGTCGTACGCCTCGTAGGCCCGCCGCGCCAGCACGATCGTCGCCGTCTCCGTCTCGGCGTCCCACCGACACGCGCCCGCCCGCCGTCTGGCCCGCGTCGAGATCGCCCACTCGAGGGCCTCGAGCGCGACCGGCAGGTCGTACTCGGCGACGACCTCGCGGGCGTGAATCCGCGCCCGGGCGAGGATCTCGTCCGCGAGGGAGAGGTCCGCGTCGTCCGTCACGGGCCGACGGACGACCGGCGAGGCCGAAACCCTTCCGGAACGGCGAAATACTTGCGCCGCCGGCACTGAGTCGAACGCGATGAGCGACCGCGATCTCCCGACGCCCCGCGATCCCGATCCCGACGCGCCCGTCCGGCCGGCCGCGCTCGTGCTGCCGGCCGTCGCCGACCCGCCGCTTACCGAACGCCGCCCGTGGCTCGAGCGCGCCGAGATCACCGACGCCGTCGCGGTCCCCGGGACGGACACGCCGCTGTACGTGGCCGAGGACGGCGTCGCCGTCACGACGACCGGGATCGGCAAGAGCGACGCCGCGACGACCGTCACCGCCCTGCTGGCGGCCCCCAGCGTCGACCTCTCGTCGGCGTACGTCGTCTCGACGGGAATCGCCGGCGGGCCGCCCGCTCGGACCGCGCTCGGCTCGGCCGTCGTCGCCGACGCGATCGTCGACTGGGACCGGAAACACCGCTGGGACCGCGGCGACGGCGACGCGACTCCAGCGGCCGACGAGCCGGCAGACCGGCTCGACCTCCTCGCGTACCGGCCCCGCGACTACGTCCACCGCCTCGAGCCTCGCCTCGTCGAGCGCGCGCGATCGGCCGCCGCGACCGTCGATCTGCGCGAAGCCGACGACGTCCGGGCCTACCAGCGGCGGTATTCCGACGCGCCGAATGCGGGCCCGACCGTCGAGACGGGGACCAGCGTCTGCGGCGACGAGTTCTGGCACGGTCGCGAGCGCGCACGCGAGGTCGCGTGGCTCTGCGAGCAGTACGGCGTCGCCCCCTACCTCGCGACCCAGATGGAGGACGCGGCGACGGCGACCGCCCTCGAGCGGTTCGACCGGTTCGAGCGCTACCTGAGCGTCCGGGCGGTGGCCAACTACGACCGGCCGGCACCCGATCAGTCGGCCGCGGAGAGCTTCGACGGTAGCGACGCGAGCCTCGAGCTGGCGATCGACAACGCCGCCCGGGCCGCCGGTGCGGTCGTCGACGACCTCGTCGCCGCGGACCCGCTCGGACTCGACGGCTGACGCGACGCGCCCGACTCTCAGTCCGGTCGACAGCCGCCGTCTTCGACGAGGGCCTCGAGCGCGGCGACGACCGCCTCGCGCTCGCCGTCGCGGACCGCGGGCCCCTGCTCGAGCTGGAGCCCGCCCCGGTCCCCGTCGGCGAGCCAGTTGACGAAGTTGGCCGGACTGACGCCGGCGTAGGGACCGTCCGACGCCGCCTCGACGGGGGGAGAGACCACGTCCTCGAGGCGGCGGCGCACGCGTCGCTTGACGGCGGCGTCGATCCCGCCGCCGACGACGATCCGATCGTCGGCGAGCCCGTGGAGGCTGATGACGGTCTCGAAGCCGCGGCCGGCGATCGCCGACAACAGCGGGTAGTCGGCCGGTTCGATGGCCGACGAGGGCGGATGCCACGCCTCGAACGCGTCCTCCTCGTCGTAGCCGAGGCAGGCCCAACAACTGGCGTCGGGCAGCCGGGTCGCGAGTTCGAGGGCTTGCTCTCCGGTCCCCGGCTCGACCCCGCCGCCGTGGGCCGCACAGACCAACACGTCGTCGTTCGCGCCGTCGTCGTACAGCAGTTCCGTACAGTGTCCCGTCGCGGTTCGCGCTACGGGCCGCGTCGTGAGCATCGGGTCCGACACGGACGCGGGTTACGACGGGTTCCGGGGTAACTCTTGGCACGCTCGACGAGACCGGGCCCGCCCCAGACCGATCGACGGGGGATCAGTTACTAACTCAATCACAATAGTTTACTAATAATTGCCGTCGAAACGCCGTTTTATAGCAGCTGATTTGATAAGTCGCGCTCCCCGAGACTGACCTACGATGGGTCACAACGAGTCGACCCGCGCTCGCGACTCGAGTTCACACGCGGGTCACGACCACGATCACGGCCACGGCGGCGGTTCCACGAGCAGTCGCAAACTCGCCGCCGTCTCCGTCGTCAACGTCGTCGGTTTCCTCGTCGAACTCGCGGGCGGGCTGGCGTTCGGCTCGGTCGCGCTCGTCAGCGACGCCGTCCACATGCTGTTCGACGCGCTGGCGTACGTGATGGCCTTCGCCGCGGCCCGCGTCGCCGAGGGGTACGGCAACGGCGACCGCTGGTCCTACGGGCTCCACCGCCTCGAGCCGTTCGCCGCGTTCCTGAACGGCCTGCTCCTCCTGCCGATGGTCGGCTTCATTCTCTGGGAGTCCTATCAGCGGTTCCTCGAACCGGTCGCCATCGGGACCGGCCCGACGATCGCCATCGCCGTCGGCGGCCTGCTGATCAACGTCGGCTCGGTCTATATCCTCCACGACGACGCGATGAGCCTCAACGAGAAGGGCGCGTTCTACCACCTGCTGGGCGACGCCGGCGGCTCGATCGCCGTCATCGTCTCCGTCCTCGTGATCGAGGTCACCGGGGTCCGCGTCGTCGACCCCATCACCGCGGGGCTGATCGCGGCCGTGGTCGCGTGGTCGGCGGTTCGGGTCCTGCGGGGCAGCGGCGCGATCTTCTTCCTCAAGACGCCGCTGGCGAGCGAGGCGATCCGGGCGGACCTCGAGGCGATCGACGGCGTCGACCGCGTCGACGACTTCCACGCGTGGCAGATCTGCAGTCGGATCACGGTCGCGACGGTCCACGTCGAGACCGGCGTCGAGACGATGGCCGAGGCCGAGGCGGTCGTCGGGCGGGTCCACGACGAACTCGCCGGCCACGGCGTCGATCACGCCACTGTCGAACTGAGTCCGCGCTATGCCGACCGGGACGTGCATCTGGACACGCACTGTCACTGAAACTGCGCGTCGCAACCGGTCCGACCAGCGCTGTCATACGGATTATCGTCACTGTTTCCCGGTGTCCCCGCAGGACAGTCGCGGGTATACCGGTACTGCCTGACAGTAAACCGTCTCAGACGATCGGACGCGACGGGGAGAGAAAACCGAGAATCAGGCCTCGAGCGCCAGCCCCGCCTCGGCCAGCGCGTCGTCGACCGAGAGATCGTCGTGGACGACCCCCGAGACGGCCCGAGCGATGGCTTCGGGGTCCTCGTGCTGGAAGATCGATCGGCCCATGGAGATGCCGGCACCGCCGGCGTCGATCGTGCCGCGGACCATCTCGATCGTCTCGCGGTCGCTGCCCTTCGAGCCGCCGGCGATGACGACCGGCAGCCGGGTCGATTCGACGACGTGCTGGAAGCTCTCGGCGTCGCCGCTGTAGCCCGTCTTGACGAGATCAGCGCCGAGTTCCTCGGCGAGCCGAACCGCGTGCCCCAGCGCTTCGGGGTCCGTCGAGTCGACGCCGGGGCCGCGGGCGTAGGCCATCGCCAGCACCGGCATCCCGAGCTGGCGGGCCCGCTCGGTAACCTCCGAGAGCTGACTGATCTGATCGGGCTCGTGGTTCGAGCCGACGTTGATGTGGAAGGAGACGGCGTCGGCACCGACTCGGACCGCTTCTTCGACGGTCCCGGTCAGTCGCTTGTCCTGCTCGTCCGGCCCGATCGTCGTCGAGCCGTTGAGATGGACGATGTAGCCCTTCCCGTTTTTGTTCTCGTGAACGCGGGGCGCGATCCCCTTCTGCGTGAGGACGGCGTCGGCCCCGCCGCTGGTTACCCCGTCGATCGTCGATTCGATGTCTTTCAGCCCCTGGACGGGACCCATCGTGATACCGTGGTCCATCGGGACGATCACGTACGAGTCGTCCGTCCCGATTCGCTCGAGTCGTGCGTCGATTCCTGTGGTCATTGCGGGAGTGTAGCAAGCTATCGGTTATGGCTGTTCTGGTTCCGGTGCATCTTCCGGATCGATCGTGACGGTTTCCGCGCCACGGCGTGCGCCCCGCTTGAGTTCCCGGGCTTTGGCCTCGAGTCGGTCCACCGCCGCCTCGGGCGTCTCGCTCGAGGCTACGATGTCGACCAGCGCGCTGCCGACGATGACGCCGTCGGCCCCGGCCTCGACGATCTCCGCGGCGTGGTCGCCCGTACTGACGCCGAACCCGACTGCCTTCGGGACGTCGTACTCGGAGAGGCGCTCGAGGCTCTCGTGGGTCGCGCCCGAGACGTTCTCGCGTGCGCCCGTCGTCCCGAGTCGGGCCTGCACGTAGGCAAAGCCCGAGACGTGTGACATGATCCGATCCAGGCGCTCGCCCTCGGTCGTCGGCGCGATGATGAAGACGAGGTCGAGCCCGTTGTCGTCGCAGGCCCGCCGCAGCGGCTCGGCCTCCTCTGCGGGCAGGTCGGGGACGATGATCCCCGAGAGACCGGCTTCGGCGGCCCGCTCGACGAAGGGCCGAACGTCCGGCTCATCGCCATACTGGAGGATCATGTTATAGTAGGTCATCACCAGCAGCGGGGCCTCGGTCTCGAGGTCGTCGACCAGTTCGAAGAAGCCCTCGGGGGTCGTTCCGGCCGCCAGCGCGCGGTTGATGGCGTCCTGAATCGTCCGGCCCTCCGCGATCGGCTCCGAGAACGGCAGCCCGAGTTCGATCAGGTCCGAGCCGCCGCGATCGAGGGCTTCGACGTAGGCCTCGGTATCCTCGAGCGAGGGGTCGCCCGCGGTGATGTAGGTGATCAGCGCGGGATGGTTCTCGCGGATCGCGGCCTCGACGTCGCTGTCGTACTCGGTCGGCTCGTCGCTCACTGGTCGAACACCTCCACGTCCGGCGCGGCCTCGAGGTCGCGCTTCTCGGTCTCCTCGAGGACGGTCTCGAGGTCCTTGTCGCCGCGGCCGGAGACGTTGACGACGACGAGGTCGCCGAGTTCGTCGTTCGCTTCCGCTCGCGGCTCGTCGCCGCTCGCTCCGTCCGCGGCGGTTCCCGCCGCGCGCTCGAGGTACCCCAGCGCGTGACTCGACTCGAGGGCCGGGATGATCCCCTCGAGCCGCGAGAGCCGGTGGAAGCCGTCGAGCGCGGCCTCGTCGTCGACGTTCGCGGGCGTCACGCGCCCGGTCTCGACGAGATGGGACAGTTCGGGCCCGACGCCGGCGTAGTCGAGCCCCGCGCTGACGCTGTGGGACTCGACGATCTGGCCGTCGCCGGCCTGCAGGAGCTTCGTCATCGCGCCGTGGAGGACGCCGTCGGTACCCGTCGACAGCGTCGCGGAGTTTGGCGCGAGCCCTTCCGCCTCGTCGATCTCGAGGCTCGAGCCGCCGGCCTCGACGGCGACGAGATCCACATCCTCGTCGGGGACGAACGCGTGGAAGGTGCCCATCGTGTTCGAGCCGCCGCCGGCGCAGGCGACGACGCTGTCGGGCAGTCGCCCCGCCGTCTCCCGGATCTGCTCGCGGATCTCGTCGCCGATGACCGCCTGGAAGTCCCGGACCATCTTCGGGAACGGATGCGGGCCGACGACGGAGCCGATGACGTAGTGGGTCCGTTCGACGGTCGTCGCCCAGTCGCGCATCGTCTCGTTGATCGCCTCCTTCAACGTGGCGCTGCCGGCCTCGACGGGGGTGACCTCGGCCCCGTTCATCCGCATCCGGTAGACGTTCGGGCGCTGGCGGTTGACGTCGGTCCGGCCCATGTAGATCTCGCAGGGCATGTCCAGGTGGGCCGCGGCCATCGCCGTCGCGGTGCCGTGTTGGCCCGCGCCGGTCTCGGCGATGATCCGCTCTTTGCCCATGTACTTGGCGAGCAGGACCTGTCCCAGCGCGTTGTTGAGCTTGTGGGCCCCGCCGTGGAGCAGGTCCTCGCGCTTGAGATAGACCTCGCGGTCGTAGCGCTCGCTCAGTCGGTCCGCGCGCTGGAGCGGCGTCGGCCGCCCGCCGAAATCGCGCATCCGCTCGCGGAACTCGTCCATGAAGCCGTCCTCGTTCTCGAGGACGTACCGCTCGTAGGCGTCCTCGAGTTCCTGCAGGGCCGGCATCAACGCTTCGGGGACGTACTGGCCGCCGTAGTCGCCGAAGGTGCCCGTCCGTCCGGAGTCGCCGTCGTCGTGTTCGCGTTCCGTACTCATGTCTGTGTCACTGCTCATATCTGCTCCGTCTCCGTCGATTCCGCCCGCGCGAGCCGCCGCGTGTTCTCGGTCACGTCGCTGTCGCCCGCACCGTGGTCCATGATCGCGCTGCCGACCAGCAGGGCGTCGGCACCCGCCGCGCGCATCCGCCGGGCGTCGGCCGGCGACGAAATCCCGCTCTCGGCGATCAGCGTCACGTCGTCCGGTACCTCGGGCGCGACCGACTCGAAGGTTTCGAGGTCCACCTCGAGCCGCGCCAGATCGCGGTTGTTCACGCCGACGATCTCCGCGCCCGCGTCGATCGCCCGCTCGAGTTCCGCCCGGTCGTGGACCTCGACGAGCGGCTGGAAGCCCCGATCGCGGGCCGCGGCGACCAGCCCATCGAGGTCGTCGACGAACCGCGCGATCAGCAGGAGCAGGTCGGCGTCGACGACGTCCATCCCGTCCTCCTCGAGGACGAAGTCCTTGCGCAACACGGGGACGTCGACGGCTTCACGGACGCGGGTCAGCGCCGCCGGCGAGCCGTCGAAGTGGGTCGGCTCGGTCAGTACCGAGATCGCCGCCGCGCCGCCCGCGACCATCGCCCGCGCGAGTTCGACCGGATCGTCGGCGCGGGTACCCGCCGCCGTCGGACTCGTCGGCTTCACCTCTGCGATCACCGGGACCCGCCCGTCGGCTTCGGCCGCCGCCAGCGCGTCGGGAAGCGAGCGCGCGTCGACGTCGACGACGCCGTCCCCGCCCGACCGGTCCCGAGCGGCCTCGAGGATCGATCGTACTGCCGGGGCGAGTTCCGTATTGGAGTTCATTATTGTACATCGACGTACTCATATGTACATAAGGCTTGCGCCATCCCGACGGCGTCGACGGTCGATGGCGAACGGAACGGCGTCGAGGACGGAGGCGGGCCGGCGTCCGATCGACCGCGATGTCGCGACTCGGCTCCGATCGGTCGGGACCGGCGGCTATTCAAGCCCGGCTCGCCTACGGACGGCTATGGACGACGTCACGGAGGCCGGAATCTACGCGCGGGAATCGTCGTACCTCGATCGCTACGTCCAGCTCGGTGCCGCGAGCGGACGCGTCCTGAGCGTCTCGTTCCCCGAGATATCGGCCGACGACGCCGAGGACGACCACCCCGTCCTCGACCGGATCTTCGAGTACCTCGACACCGTCGAGCAGGTCTCCTTCGAGGACGTCCAGGTCGCGATGACGATGCCCACCGACCGGCGGGCGGTCCTCGAGAGCGTCCAGTCGGTCCCCTACGGCGAGCAGGTCTCCGTCGAGACGCTCGCCCGGATGACCTCGGGGCTCGACCACGAGGACGAGGACGACCTGATCCTCGTCCGGACCGCCCTCGACGAGAACCCGGCCCCGCTGTTGATCCCCGACCACCGCGTCCGCGACGGGCCCAGCGCCGCCCCGCCGGACGTCGAACAGAAGGTCCGCTCGCTCGAGGGCCTCTGAGCGTCGGTCGCCGTCTCAGAACTCCGACCGGTCGACCTTCTCGGGCGCTTCGAAGTCCGTCGCCAGCTCGAGCAGCTGCACCAGAATCCGGCCGGTCGCGCCCCAGACGGTGTAGCCGTTCACGTGGAAGTAGTGAATGACGATCTCGCCGTAGTAGGGATGTGAACGGCGCTCGTACTCGTAGTTCGAGCGGTCGAGCAGCCCCGACAGCGGGAGGACGACGATCTCGGCGACCTCGCTCTCCTCGCGGACGTACTCCCGGTCGGGGACGTGTGCGACGAAGGGGGTGACGGCGTACTCGGTGACCGTTCGGATGTCGTCGAGTTGGCCGACGACCTCGGCCTCGCTTCGCTCGAGGCCGATCTCCTCGTTGGCCTCCCGGAGCGCGGTGTCGAGGATCGTCCCGTCTTTGGGTTCGGCCCCGCCGCCGGGGAAACTCATCTGCCCGGGGTGTTCGCCGAGGTCGTCGGCCCGCCGGGTAAAGAGGAGGTGATCCTCGCCGTCGCGGTCGACGATCGGCGCGAGGACGGCCGCGTCGTACTCCTGATCGGTGATCCCCGTCGGCTCGTAGCTCGCGACCGGACCGAGGGTCAAACGCCGCGTCATTCCTCGAGTCGCGCCTCCAGTCGCCGGCGTTCGTCGGTGCAATCGATCGGGGCCCACGCCTCGAGGTCGTAGGTGACGTCGATCAGGGTCCGGATCCGTTCGGCGTTCTCCGCGTCGACGGCCGAATCGACGGCCTCGCGAAGCCGTTCGCCGGCGGCCTCGCCGAGCGGCTCGCGGTCGGGCCGTCGGCGATCGACCTCGAGGATGTGGGGGACGTCCTCGGCGTACTCCGGAACCGTCGGAAAGGCAGTCGGGCCGGCGACCAGCAGCGCCTCGCCGTCGGGTCCCACGTCGTCCCCGTCGGGCTCGTACCGCACGAGCGCGAACGACTCGAGGGCGTCCTCGATCGCCGTCTCGAGGGCCGCCGCCTCGATCGACCCCCCGTCGGCGCGGTAGGCGGCCTCGGCGAGCGCCCGCTCGAGTTCCGTGCGGGTCAGCCCGCCGAAGAGATCGACCACGCCGGCCAGTTCGTCGGCGGTCGCGTCCATACGGGGTGCAAGGAGCGGTGAGTGGATTAGTCTTGCGAGCGCGAATCGGTACGACGGTCCCGGTATCGTAGCCACTGACAGTCATTGCACACCAGATCGCACGACGCCGTCGCGATCGGCGTGGCAATCGTTTCAGTGGCTACGATAAGGACGGGCCGCTGCCAGCACGTCGGCCGGCGCGAACGGGGCCTCGGTCCAGCGCGGCAGCCGCGCGTCGGCCCCCGGCGGTGCGATCGACTCGGCGTAGCGGGCGAGCTGGTCCCGCTCGGCCGCGGGCTCGTAGTCGAGCCCGTTGAACGCCGCGTCGGCCCGATACTGGGCGATCAGTTCCTCGCCCGCGGCCCGGTAGCGCTCCGACAGGCTCCCGTAAGCGGGCTCGACGCCGTGGTCCTCGAGGACGCCGAGGAGCGTCGCGGCCACCTCCCTGCTCATCCCCTCGAGGCCGGCGTCGCCGGCGACCGCGCGGTGGTCGTGGACGTGCCGGCCCAGATCGACCTGCGCGGAGCCGTCGAACCCGGCGACTCCGAAGGCGTCGCCCAGCGTCCCGACCTCGAGTCCCCACGCCCGCGGGGCGCGCAGTCGGCGGGCCAGCGACGCGGTTGCGGCGAACTCGCCGGCCAGTGCGTAGCGAAACGCTCCGAGATAGTCGAGGATCGGGGCGTCGTGGGCGTCGGCCAGCGCCCGCACGAGCGGCGCGTAGAACAGCCGGAAGAGCCGCCCGTAGAGTCGCCCGTCTTCGACGCGGGCGTAGTACCCCTTCGCGAAGTCGAACTCCAGTTGCAGCGGCGCGAGCAAGCGGCGGACGTGTTCGGCCTCGTAGCTACGGGCGTCGGCGTCGTGGACGACGACCGCGTCGCCGACCTCGGCGGCGGGGCCAAGCGCCAGCCAGACGTCACGGCCCTTACCGAACCCGCCGTCGAGCCCCGCCTCGGCGAACAGCGTCTCCACGCCCGGTGCGTTACACCAGAGGAGCCGGATCGGCAGGGAAAACGAGGCCAGCCACTCCCGGAACGGCCCGATCCGGTTAGGCTCGGCGCGGACCGGAACGAAGACCGCGGCCGGCGCGGGCTCGAGGCGCTCGAGTTCGTCGAGGACACGCGCGGCGGCGGGGCTCTCCAGTTCGCGGCCGGCCATGGGGACGACGACGGCCGTCTCGGCGACCGCGTCGGCCGCGCTCGAGCGGGCCCCCTCGGCCGTCCCCGCCTCGCCGAACTCGTGGAGCGTCGCGATCCGCTCCTGGACGTACTCCATCGGTGAGGTCTTCGGCCGGATCGGTAAAACGGCCACGGATCCGGCCAGGTGTCGTGGCGCCACTGAAACGATTGCCACACCGATCGCGGCGCAGTCGTGCGATCCGGTGGGGAGTGACTCGCAGCGGCTACTATCGGCGAGTCGCGAGCGGGCGACGAACGCCGCCGTCGTCACGGTTTCCGAAGCGGTCGCCGCACCGACACTCGAGAAAGCACGGGTCTTTTTCTTCCCCACCTTCCTACAGGGCGAACATGAAATCTGTCCGGAAGGCACTCCGCGACGGCGAACTCGAGAAGGACACCTACGACCGGCTCGTCTGTGGCGAGTGCGAGAAGCCCCTGAAGACCGAAAACGACCCGGACGAGATCAAGACGGTCCGTATCTGTCCCGACTGTGCGGATGAGTGGAAAGAGATCCGGTAACGGCCGTCACGCGTGCCGTTGCGGCCGGTCCGCGAGGACCGGACGGGCCGCCGTTCGAACCGACCTTCGCCGCGCCGGCCGGTGTCTTTTGGCCGCGGGCGACGAGTTCCGACCGTGAGCGACGACCGTCGCGACCGTCCGGCAACCCTCGAACACGACGACCCCAGACGCGTCGTCGCGCTTCCCGACGGCAGCGTCGATCGCTGGTACGCGCTGGGTGGCTCGGGCGGCGACCGCTTCGAATCGGCCGACGCGTTCGCCGACCGGCTCGCGGCCGGCGACCGCACGTTCTCGCTCGAGCCGACGGCCGTTCGGCCGGGCGGGCAGGCGGTCAACGCGGCGCGGCAGGTACACGCCCTCGGCGATCGGGCGACGCTTATCGGCCACCTCGATCATCCGGTGTTGTCCGACTTTCCGTTCGAGACGCGCTCGATGGGATCGCCGGCGACGGTCCGCGTCGTCGACGTCGGCGGGGACGAACTCCAGCTCGCCGAACCGGGGCCGGCCGAGGACTGGGGACTCGCGGAGCTGCTCGCGGTCGTCGACTGGGACCGGCTCGTCGCCGCGGACGCGCTGTGCTGTACGAACTGGGTTTCGGTCCGGGGCCTCACCACCGTCTTCGACCGGCTGGCGGCGACCCCGCCCGCGGATCCGCTTCCGATCGTCGTCGATCCCGGACCGATCGAGACCGTCGACCCGGCCGCGCTCGAGGGGCTGTTCGACGCGCTCTCGCGGGTCGACCGGGCCGACGGCTCGCTCGAGGTGGTCCTGAGCGTGAACTCGACGGAGTTTCGGGCCGCCGCGCGCGCAGTCGACGTCGACGCCGACCCCATCGCCGAATCGCTGGCCGCGCTTCGCGCTGCGCTCGGTCTCACCGGCGTCGTCTTCCACGGCGCGGACGCGGCCGTCGGCGCGACGCGGGCCGAGACCGCCGTCGCGGAGATGTACGACACCGGCGAGCCGCGCCGAACGACCGGTGCCGGCGACCGGTTCTCGGCCGGGCTGACCTGCGCGCTGGCCCGCGGGTACTCCCTCGAGTCGGCGCTGTCGCTCGCCAACGCCTGTGCGGCACACTTCGTCGGGACGGGCGACACGGCCGACCCGGCGGCCGTCCGGGCGCTGCTCGAGGACTAGCGTTCGCCGGCCATCGCCGAGAAAAGACGTTCTTCGAACTCCTCGCGGCTGATCCCGTCGGAGGGGCCGATCCCGTTCATGTGATCGATCGAGAGCTGGCCGCCACCCATCCGCGCGTGGCCGCCCGCGCTCGCCATCGGAATGTCGCTGATGGCGTGACGAAGCGCCTCGCCCATGTGGACCCGGTCGTCCCGGGAGCGCCCCGAGAGGTGGATCGTGCCGTCGTGTTCGCCGTAGACGACGACGGCCGTCACCCCCTCGAGGTGCATGAGTTCGTCGGCGGCCTGCGGGATGGCGTCGACGTTGCCGATCTCGCCGACGTCGCAGACGGCGAAGGGGCCCTCGATCCGCTTTTCGGTGATCGCCGTCGCCTTGACCCGGAGGACGTCGTCGCTGACCTGCGGGTTGGCGATCCGATCGAGCAGATCCTCGTCGATCCCGGAAAACAGTGTCGCACAGGCGTCGAACTCCGCCCGCGAGCAGCCGTTGGTCAGGTGGTTCGTGTCCGACTGGATGCCGTAGAGCAGCCCGGTCGCGAGTTCCGGCGATACCTCGGGGCCGCTTCCGTCCTCGTCGCCCAGCGTCGCCCCGATCTCCTCTAGGTACTCGACGACGATCGTCGAGGCCGCGCCGTAGTCGGTCCGGACGTCGGTGAACTTCGTGCCGGCACCGTTGCCGGGGTGGTGGTCGACGACCGCGATCGGCTCGACGGTCTGGGCCCCGGTGAAGCCACGCGGCGTGTTGTGATCGACCAGGACGACCGGGTCCGCGGCGAGCTGGGAGCTGGCGTCGATCGCGTCCATCTCCAACTCGAGAACGGTCCGGAACGCCCGGTTCTCCTGATGGCGGATCTCACCGGCGTACTGCAGTTCGGCGTCGGTGTCGACCGAGTCCGCGATCGCCGCGACGCCCATCGCACACGACATGGCGTCGGGGTCCGGGTTCGGGTGCATCAACACCGTCACCTCGTCGTGGGTCGCGAGCAGCCGCTGTAGCTGCGCGCCCGGCGGCCGCCGGAACCACCGTACCACCCACCAACCGCCGACGGCGAGCCCGACGACGGCAAGCACCAGCAAGGAGAGAACGAGCGGCTCGAGGGAGCGGACCGAGTCGCCGATCGACTCGGTCGCGAGCGGTGTCGCCCCGACGACACCACCGTCGATCGGGGCGCTCCGATAGCTCATACCCGGAAATCAGATCGAACCCTCAAGAATTTTCCCCCGATTCCGGCGCGTTGTTACTCGCCGCCGCGATAGCGCTCGATCGCGTCGCGATAGCCCTCGCGGAAGGTCGGATACGCGAACTCGTAGCCGAGATCGCGCAGCTTCCCGTTCGAACAGCGTTTGCTCGTCAGGATCCGCCGCCGTCCCGCCTCGGAGAGATCGGCGTCTTCGAGCCGCTCGGCTTTCGTCCGCTTGGACGGCCGATCGACGCCGCACTCCTCGGCCAGCCAGTCCGCGAACGCCCACTTCGAGGCCGGTTCGTCGTCGACGACCTGGACGACCTCCCCGCGCGCGAGGTCCTCGGTGAGCAGGTACCGGACCGCGCCGGCGGCGTCGTCGCGGTGGACCATGTTGAGATACCCCTCCGTTACCGGTCCCTCGAGGTAGCGCTCGAGGCGATAGCGGTCGGGGCCGTACAGCCCCGCATAGCGGGCGACGGTACCGTCGAACCCGAACTCCGGGGGCAACTCGAGGGCGATCCGCTCGGCCTCGGCCAGTACCTCGGTCTTTGCGGTGGCGGGCTCGAGAGCCGTCTCCTCGTCGACCCAGTCGCCGTCGTGATCGCCGTGAACTCCCGTCGAGGAGGTATAGACCAGCCGATCCGGCGCGTCCTCGCGCTCGCCGAAGGCTTCGATCGCGGTCCGTAGCCCCTCGACGTAGACCTCGCGGGCGGCCTCGGCACCGCGACCGCCGCTGCTGGCGGCGAAGACGACGGCGTCGACGTCGGGCACCGCCGCCAGTGCCTCGGGGTCGGTGACGTCCGCCCGAACACCCTCGAAGCCGGCTGTCTCGACCCGCTCGATGCCCTCGGCCGACCGGCGAACGCCGATCGGCTCGTGGCCGCGGGCCACGAGCTGGCGACCCAGCTCGAGGCCGACGTATCCACAGCCCAGGATTGCGACTTGCATACCTCGACTCGCGGTCGGTCGTACATAATGTCACCGCTCGAGGGTACCCGTCCGTCGGACTGGAATTCTCGACCGAACGACCGCACGCCGAGCTACGGCGCGCCGTCCGCGATCACGTACTGGACGTGGACGAACTCGTCGAACGACATCGGCGCGCGACCCTCTATCTTCTGTTGGATTTCCTTGGCGTCTAAGTCGATCTCGAGTTCGCTCTCGACGGCGTCGACGTCGAGTACCGCCGTCGACATCCCCAAGAGCAGGTGTTCAAGTGCCATCGTCTCCGTCGTCTCGGGATCGGGCGCGCCCTCGGCCAGCGACTGGATCGCCGCGGCCTCCTCGAGGGTCAGTTCCGGCAGGTCGCCCGCGGCGACCGCCTCGAGTCGCTCCCGCTCGAGGCCGGTTTCGGCGGCCGCCTCGGCCGGGCCCCGTTCCTCGACGATCGACGCGAGGTCGTCCGCGTACTCGGCCCGGAGCGCGGCGGGCGAGTCGGGGACGGTCATCCGCTGTTCGTGGAACATACCCGATCCGACGGGAATGCCCCACAAATGTATTGTGAACTGCGGCGATCGGCCCGTCGATATCCCCCGTCTCGGGCGCATCGGTCGCGCGGTCGCCGCACTCCGATCCACGTCTCAAATTACCGGAACGTTAAACAGCCCCCTCCCATATGCAAATGATATGAAAGTAGCCCTGATCGGGGTCGGTCAGGCCGGTGGAAGGATCACCGAGCGGCTCGCGAAGTTCGACGCGAACATGGACTTCGGAGCCGTCCAGGGTGCCCTGGCCGTCAACTCCGCGAAACCCGACCTCCAGTCCCTCCAGTTCGTCGATACGAAGCTGATCGGTGCCGACCGCGTCAACGGCCACGGCGTCGGCGGCGACAACGAACTCGGCACGGACGTGATGCAGGCCGACGTCCAGCAAGTACTCGGCGCGCTCGACGGCCGCGTGACCTCGAGTGCCGAGGCGATCGTCGTCGTCGCCGGACTGGGCGGCGGGACCGGCAGCGGCGGCGCGCCGGTGTTAGTCCACAACCTCCAGCAGGTCTACGACGTGCCGGTCTACGCGCTGGGCGTGTTGCCCGGCCGCAACGAGGGGGCGCTCTATCAGGCAAACGCCGGCCGCTCGCTGAAGACGCTGCTGCGGGAGGCCGACTCGACGCTGCTGATCGACAACGACGCCTGGCACGAACAGGGCGAGAGCGTCGAGGGAGCCTTCGAGACGATCAACGACCGGATCGCCAAGCGGGTCGGCCTGCTGTTCGCTTCGGGGGAGGCCGTCGAGGGCGTCGGCGAAAGCGTCGTCGACTCGAGCGAGGTCATCAACACTCTCCGCGCGGGCGGGGTCGCGGCGCTCGGCTACGCGACCGAGGCGGCCAGCGACGACAGCGCCGAGAACGTAAACACCGCGATGACCGTCTCGCGGCAGGCGCTGTTGACGGGGACGAGTCTGCCCGACGCCACCACGGCCGACTCCGCGCTGCTGGTCATCGCCGGCCGGCCCGACGCCATCCCGCGCAAGGGCGTCGAGCGCGCCCGGCGCTGGCTCGAGGACGAGACCGGCAGCATGCAGGTCCGGGGCGGTGACTTCCCGCTGGACAGCGAGCGACTGGGCGCGCTGGTACTGCTCGGCGGCGCGGAGCGGTCCGACCGAGTGCAGGCGTTCATGGAACGTGCCCGCGAGGCCACGGAGGCCCAGGAGGCGGAGTCGACCGACCACGCCGAGGAGTTCGCCGACGACCGACTCGAGAACCTCTTTTGAGACGGCTCCCTGTACGGGTTCCGGCGCGATCCCGGAGGGTGGGTCGGGCCGGGACCGACCGACAGCGAACCGTCTGAACCGTCGGAACTGCTTTTTACTTCGGGTTCGCTGTCGGGGGTAATGACCGACGAGTGGACTGCCGGGGTCGTCACGGATGCCGGCGGTGGCGATCTCCCGACCGTCGAGGACTGGCGACCGGTGCCGGTCCCCCGCTATCCCGCCGCGTTCGTCGACGCCGACGGGCCGATCGCTTACCGAACGACGTTCGCGGACCCGCGCGTCGACGCCGCCGAACGGGCCGTCCTCGAGATCGGCGGCACGGACGGTCCGGCCGAGGTCTGGCTGAACGGGTCGCGGCTGGGCGCGAGCGACGTCGGGTTCGTCCCGGCCCGCTTCGAGTTCGAGCCCCGCCCGGAGAACGAACTCCTCGTCGTCTGCGAGCGCCCGGACGCGTTCGCGGGGATCCGCGGCACCGACGAGGTCCCCGACCGGCTCGCGGTGCCCGGGATCCGGCGCGGCGTCGCCGTCGAGTCTCGCCCCCGGACCTTTCTGCGGGAGTTCGACGTGCGGCCGCGGCTGGGGCCGGCATCGGAATCCGATGGCGAAACGGACGGGGACGCTCCGTCGGCCGCGAACGCGACCGCGGACGGCGCGGGTGCCGCGATCGACGTGACCCTCGAGGTCGATGCGGGCGCGGCCGTCGACGACGCGGTGACGCTATCGCTGCGGCCCGAGGGCTTTCGCGGTGGCGCGGCCATGGAACGGGTCCCCGTACAGGCCGAGGCCGGCGAGCGGACCACCGTCTCGCGGACGCTTTCGGTTCGGGAGCCGTCGCTGTGGTGGCCCCGCGAGTACGGCCCGCAGGACCGCTACACCGTGCGGGCGAAACTCGAGGGCGACACCCTCGAGCGGACGGTCGGTCTCCGCCACGTCGAGCGCGACGGCGACGGCCTGCTGGTCAACGGCCGGCGGGTTCGGGCCCGCGGGTTCACGCGGCTCCCCGGCGGCGATCCCCGCGCGGACGTCGACCGGGCCGTCGACGCGAACGCGACGCTCCTTCGCGCACGCGGGCACGTCCCGCCGCGGTCGTTCTACGAGGCCTGCGACGAGGCGGGGCTGCTGGTCTGGCAGGACCTGCCCGCGTGCGGCTCCGACCTCCCGATCGACCGGGGGATCGAACTGACGACGGCGCTGGCCGAGACGTACGGCCGCTATCCCAGCCTCGCGATGTACGGCGTCCAGGACCGGCCGACCGACCCGTACGCGGAGCCGGTGGGCAAGGGGCTGCTCGCGAGATTCGCCGTCAGGTACCGAGCGTGGCGGACGTCGGTCGATCGAGAACCTGCGGACGCAGTCGCCGAGCGTCTCCCCGACGACCTGCCGATCGTGCCGGTGGCGGGGCCGCCGGGAACCGACGCCGACGCGGCGCATCTCTTCCCGGGCTGGCGATACCTCGCGGCCGCCGACACCGACTGGCTGCTCGAGACGTACCCGTCGCTCGGTGAGGTCGTCGGTCGGTTCGGCGCTGGATCGCTCGCGGCCGACGACGCCGACCCGGCGACGGTGCCCGGGCTCGAGCCGGCGCTGCTCGCCGACGGGGCCGACGTCGAGGGCTCACAGCGCGAGCAGGCACGGATCCTGAAGACGGTCGCCGAGACGCTTCGCCGGCGAGACTGTGGCGTCCTCGCGGCGTCGACGCTTCGCGACCCCGCACCGGGCGGCGGCATGGGCGTGTACGCCGCCGACGGGGAGCCAAAGCGGGCCGCCGAAGCGATCGCGCAGTCCTACGAGCCGGTCCAGGCCGCCCTCGACGGGCCGCCGACGCCCGGGACCGTCGGGATCACGCTCTGTAACGACCGCAACGAGGCCCTCGAGACCACCGTCGGCTGGCGGGCCGGCGACGAGACGGCCGTGACGACGGTGGATGTCGGCCCACTCGAGACGACCAGCGCCGGGACTGCTCGGATTCCCGCCGACGCCGAACGGGTCGTCCTCGAGGTCGCCGTCGACGATCGGACGGTCCGTAACCGGTACTATTTATAAATACGTTCGTCTCTCCATGCCACGGGCTAACGGGGCGAGAAGAGGGCCCTGCGAACCGTTTTCAGGGGTTGGGGTACCGGTAGCTTTAAATTAGAGGCGACAGTAGTACCAGTCACCAGAACGCCACCGGGGCGCGTATCGCTCGACGATCGATGACAGGAAATCTTATTCACCGAGGTTTCGCAGATCGTGAGCAGTCGCTTCGAACGGCCCGCCGGCTACTGCCGAACCGATCGCCGAATCGCCGGCGATCGGCTCGGACGGCCGGCCGGTCGGCTTCCCGGTGCGGGTATGGCACAGAGGTTTGACTAACATGGTAGACGAATCGAAGAACATCGAACTGACAGAGGACGACCTAGAAAACAAATCGAAAGGACAGCTCATCAAGATGGCCGGTCAACTGCGAGACCGGCGCAACGAGCTGAACCAGATGGCTTCTGACCGGGCTTCCAAACGCGACGAGCTCAACGCGAAGACTCGCGAGAAAGTCGACGAGGCCCAGGAACACCGCGAGAAACGCGACGAGCTCAACGAACAGGTCCAGGAACACAAGGAGAGCCGTAACGAGCTCAACGCCGAGGCCAACGAACTGTTCGACAAGGTCGAACAGCTCAAATCGGACATGGAGCTCGACGAGGGCAAGGACCTCGAGGAACTCGAGGAGGAGATCGAAGACCTCGAGTTCAAACAGCAGACCGAGGTCCTCTCAAGCGAGGAAGAGCAGGAACTGATCGAGAAGATCGAGAGCAAGCGCGAGGAGTACGAGGAGCGCAAGCAGAAACTCGATCAGAACGAGGACTTAGAAGAACTCGTCGAGGAGGCCGAGGAAGTACGATCGGAAGCCTCCCAGCACCACCAGAAGGTCACGGAACTCGCCGACAAGGCCCAGGAACATCACAACCAGATGATCGAGGCCTATCGGGAGGCCGACGACATCCGTGACGAGGCCGACGAGATGCACGAGAAGTTCGTCGAGGCCCAGGAGGCCGCCGACCGCCACCACGAGGACTTCGTCCGCGTCCAGAAGCGCCTGCGCGAACTGGACAAGAAAGAGGAAGAAGAGCGCAAGTCCGAGCGCGACAAGAAGAAAGAGGAGGCCAAGGAAGAGGCCGAAGAGATCTACCAGAAGTTCAAGGAAGGCGAGACCCTCGACACCGAGGACCTGATGAAACTCCAGAAGACGGGACTGCTCTAACCCGATTCCGTCTACCCCGCGGTTTTTCCCCGAGTCTTCGGGGCTCTCGAGCCCATCGAGCGACGGCCACGGCGAGCCGCCATCACAGTTGGCGGTCGCTCGAGAGCGGTGCGAACGGAGCGGTCGAGTCGACAGCATCGCCGGAGTGCCACGAAACGAGTTCCGATCCAAACGCCGTGTGCGAGTAGCTGTCACTGGCCTGTGGTGACGGCGATAGCATCACCGTACCGTCGCTGTAATGCCGTCCTATAGTAGCCACTGAACGTCACTGTACACCTGATCGCACGCTGCCGTTTGGATCACGTGACTCGTTTCAGTGGCTACTATAGCCGGGTTCGTTGCCAGCCAGCCGCCGAGATCGGTGGGCCCGGCCGCGTGGCTCGCCATCGGCGTTCGAGCGAACTGCCCTCATCCTCGAAGGCGGGTAGTCGAGACCTACAGCCGCCGGGCGGGAATCGGTTCGACGGGGACGTCGTCCGAACACTGTACTCGATCTATAACAATGGAACCGGCCGCCCTCAGTCGTTTGTCATGCAACGTCACAGGGAAGACGCGGGCGTTCTCGTGCCGGGAATCGCCGCCCCGAGTACGGTTGCCTGTCTCCGCTCGCTTCGACCGCGCGGCGTTCGGACCGTCGTCGGCTCCGAGTCGCGATCGACGCCGGCAGCGACGTCGGCCTACCGCGACGAGTTCGTGGGGCTGCCCGACCCCGAGAGCGGTCTCACCGCGTACGGCGACGCCCTCCGCTCGCTCGCCGAACGGGCCGATATCGAGACGATCGTCCCCGTCCGCGAGGAAGACGTCTACGTCCTCGCGAACCGCAGGGACGAGTTCGCGACGGACGTCGCGACCCCGTGGCCGACGTTCGAGACGCTCCGTCGCGTCCAGGACCGGGTCGAACTCTTCGCCGCCGCCGACGCGGCCGGCGTCGCGGCCCCCGAGACCGCCCTCCTCGACGAGTGGGACGACTGGGATCGCGAGACGATCGTCAAACCACGTTACACCGTCGCAGCGCCGGCCTACCTCGGCTCGAGCGCGGCGCACGCGACGGTCGGCTCGACCGAGTATCAGCCCCCGAGGACGGAACCGGATCGAGAAGCGGAAATCGCCACTCGCGGGCACGTGCCGCTGGTCCAAGAGCGGATCCCGGACTCGCGAGAGTACGGGTTCTTCGCGCTGTACGACCGCGGCGACCCGGTCGCGACCTTCCAGCACTGCCAGCGACGGGGCTGGAAGTACTGCGGCGGGCCGAGCGCCTACCGGGAGTCGGTCCACATTCCCGAACTCGAGGACGCGGGGCGGGCGCTGCTCGACGAACTCGAGTGGCACGGGCTCGCGATGGTGGAGTTCCTGCGGGATCCGGCCGACGGCGAGTTCAAGCTGATGGAGGTCAACCCGCGGTTCTGGTCCTCGCTGCCGTTTTCGGTTCGGGCGGGCGCGGACTTTCCCTACTACTACTGGCAGCTGGCGACCGGCGAGCCGATCACGTCGGAGTCGACCTACGAGGTCGGAATGGGCGGCCATCTGCTGCGGGGAGAACTCAGCTACCTGCACAGCGTCGCCACCGAGGAGTATCCGCTGGTCGAGCGGCCGGCGCTCGGGGCCGCCGTCCGCGAGGTCGCGACGTCGCTCGTCGCCCACCCGCGGTTCGATTACGCCGTCGCCGACGATCCGGTGCCGTTCGTGCAGGACGGCGTCAACCTCGTTCGGACGTGGCTGGGGGATCGGTCGGCGACGGCCGAGGCGGGAGACGACGCGACGGAGCCGACCGGTTCCACGCCGACGATCGATCGCCCGGCGACGGAGCCGACGGAACCGGCCCAGACCGACGGCGGCCCGACCGGACCGCAGTCCGACAGTTCGGACGGCGGGACGCGGTGACCGACACGCCACCAGAACGAAACGTCGACGTAACTGCATCAGATCGGAAACACATCACAATCCGAACACGGTGTTCGTCGCTGACTCGAGTTCACGGTAAAATAGATCGCGAAGCGGGAGTCTCAGGAGTCAGTCGTGCTCGGTGACGAGTTCGAGCGCCGTACGTCGAGCACGTACAGCGTAATCATGACGAGTAAATCGCCTAAGAAGAACGCAAAAAGGAGTTCGGACCACGTTTCATCGGAAATGAGTACGCCTATCGTCCCGCCGGCTACGACTGCCCATATCGCTTTCAGGATCGGATTCTCTCGTGTGTACTCGATAAGAGCGCCGAGAGTTCCGAGTGCGGCCGCGACGAGTAAGTAATGCAATGGCGTCACGACTTCGACTATCTGCCCCGTAGCGATCGTATATAGCCCCGTTGCCACCAACCCGGATAAAATCACGGTGAACTTAGTGTTTATGTGTGGTGTGTGATCAGTCATCTAGGTTTAACTGACTGTACTTCAGTTTGGACCACCAACGCTTAACGGAGCGCACACGCAGCTATCAATATGACTCGAGGTGTTTCCCGTGGTCAGTAACGAGACCGAGCGACTCTTGACGGTCGCCCTCGGCGGGCTCGCGTCCGCGGCGGTCGCGGTCGCGCTGTTCGTCGTCTATCCGCAGACGCTGACGGATTTGTTCGGCGTGCTGTTCGCGATCGCCGCCGTCCTCGTGGGACTGCGATTCACGAGCAATATCGCCGGCTCGCTGTACCCGAGCTACGATGTCGCCGAGGTCGCCGTCGAGGGGCCGATCAGCCGCGACGGCGGCGGTGGGCCCCTGCCGACGAATCCGGGCGCGACGCCGGCCGACGACGTCGTCGACCAGATCGATCGCGCCGACGAGGACGACAGCGTCGACGCGTTGCTGTTGAAGCTGAACACGCCCGGCGGCGAGGTCGTCCCCAGCGACGACATTCGCCTCGCGGCCGAGCGCTTCGACGGGCCGACCGTCGCCTACGCGACCGACGTCTGTGCCAGCGGCGGCTACTGGATCGCCAGCGGCTGCGACGAACTCTGGGCCCGCGAGGGATCGATCGTCGGCTCGATCGGCGTCATCGGCTCCCGGGTCAACGCCAGTGATCTGGCCGAGAAAGTCGGTCTCTCCTACGAGCGCTTCGCCGCGGGTGAGTTCAAGGACGCCGGTACCCCCCTGAAGGACCTCGAGGACGAGGAACGCGAGTACCTCCAGGGGATCATCGACGACTACTACGACACGTTCGTCGAACGGGTCAGCGACGGCCGCGACTTAGAGCCGGAGTTCGTCCGCGACACGGAGGCGCGGATCTATCTCGGGGAACAGGCCCACGAACTGGAGCTGGTCGATCACCTCGGCACCCGCCAGGAGATCGAGGCCGAACTGGCCGACCGGCTCGATACCGACGAAGTCGTCGTCGAGGAGTTCGAGCCCGAACGCCCGCTAATGGCCCGCGTCGGCGCGGGTGCCCAGAAGGTCGCCTACGCCTTCGGGGCCGGTATCGCCGGCCTCGGTGACGGCCGTGGCTTCCGACTCCGAAGCTAACTGAACGGGTTCGCCCGCTCGAGGCCCCATCTCACGGTCGAGACGGGCCCGGGAGCGGTCGAACGAGTAAGTGGTTTTATCGTTGCACAGAATGCATCGGCTACCGTGACAACGCTGGTCGTCTGTCTCGACCGGACCGACGACGTGGGCCGCAAGACCGGCCTGCGCTCGCCGGTCGTCGGCTGGGAGGCAGTCCGCGCGCTCGTGACCGACGTCGGCCTCGCGGATCCGGAGGACTCGGGAGTCAACACTCTGCTCGAGTCGCTGCGGGTCGCCCAGGACTTGCGCGACGAGAACGAGGAGGTCGTCGTCGCGGTCGTCTCGGGGGACCACGAGTCGATGGTGTCGGCCGATCGGGCGGTCGCCGAGCAGCTCGACGACCTCATCGCGGACTACGACCCGGACTCGGCGGTCGTCGTGACCGACAGTGCGGAGGACGAGCGGCTGATCCCGATCGTCGAAAGTCGCGTGCAGGTCGATTCGGTCGACCGGGTCGTCGTCCGACAGGCCAGAGACATCGAGTCGACCTACTACCTGCTCAAGCAGTTCCTCGCCGACGAGGAACTGCGCCAGACGATCCTCGTCCCGCTCGGGCTGACGCTGCTGGTCTTCCCGCTGCTCGCGACGACCGTCGGTCCGGCGGAGGGCGCGGCCGCGATCACGACCGTCATCGGCCTCTTCCTGCTCTACAAGGGCTTCAACATCGACGAACGCCTGACCCGACTCGCCCGGGGGACCCGCGAGTCGCTGTACTCCGGGCAGGTGTCGGTCGTCACCTACGTCGTCGCGGCCGGGTTGACGTTCGTCGGTCTGTTCGTCGGCGCGCTCGGCGTCTCCGGACTCGAGGATACCTCCGGCGTGGTGATCCCGGCGACCCGGTTCGCGTTCGACAGCGTCCCGTGGCTGGCGATGGCCGCGCTGACGGCCAGCGCCGGTCGCCTGCTCGACGAGGCGATCGGTGACGATCCAATCCGCACCTCCTTTCTCAACCTCCCCTTCATCGTCGTCGCGGTTGGGCTGGTCGTCCGCGGGTTCTCCGCGTACTTCCTCGAGCAACAGGGACAGATGGAGCCTTTCGTCGTCCCGGCCAACGAGTTCCTCATCTTCTCGAACGAGCGGTTCGTGATGGGCGCGGGCGAACGCCTCGCGCTGTTCGTCGTCACCGCGATCGTCGTTAGCCTCGTCGGCGCACAGATCGCGGCCTCGCTCAGCGGCTCGAGCGACGAAGACGAACGCAACGACGGCGGCTCCGACGGGGGACCGCCCGACGGGGCGACGATCGACGCGGCAGACGGCGAGTCCGCGGCCGCGGCCCCCGATCCCGGCGCGGTCCCGGACCGGAGCGATCCCGAACTCACCGACGGCGGTGCGGACGCGGCCGCCGGCTCCGACTCGCCCGCCGATCGCGACCGCTGACCGCTCCGACTCGGTATCCATTTACCCGCGCCGGCCGACGACCGATCATGAGCGACGTAGACGGCGCGTGGGTGAGCCTCTTTTCGGGCGGCAAGGACTCCTCGTGGGCGCTGTACCGGGCCCTCGAGGCGGGACTGCCCGTCGAGCGACTCGTGACCGTCCACCCCGCGGGCGACTCGTACATGTATCACGTCCCCGCGACGGAACTGGCGACGCTGGCGGCCGAGAGCATCGGTATCGAACTGGTCGACGTCGAACCCGACGACTTCGCGGCCGAGGCGGCCACCGATTCGGGCACGCAGGGCGACGCCGAACTCGAACCGCTCGAGGCCGCTCTCGAGGACCTCGACGCCGATCTCCCCGGCGGGATCGCGGGCGTCACCGCCGGTGCCGTCGAGAGCGAGTTCCAGACGAGTCGCATTCAGGGGCTGTGCGACCGCCTCGGCTGTGACCTGTTCGCCCCGCTCTGGCAGGAAGACCCCCGCGAACTCGCCGACGCGATGCTCGAGGCAGGCTTCGAGATCGCGATCATCCAGGTCGCAGCCCGCGGGTTGGACGAGTCGTGGCTCGGGCGGACGCTCGACCGCGAGGCCATCGCGGACCTCGAGGCGCTGCACGAGGAGTACGGCGTCCACATTTTGGGTGAGGGCGGCGAGTTCGAGACGTTCGTCGTGGACGGACCGCACATGGACCGGCGGATCGACCTCGAGTACGAGCGCGAGTGGGAGGGAACGCGGGGCCGGTTGCGGATCACCGATGCGGAGCTGTCGTAAGTACCGCGAGCGAGCGAAGCGAGTGAGCGGCTTTTTGGTCCAGATTTTTTCGCGAGTGGTCAGCCTTCGGCTGACCCGAGAGGAAAAAGGTGGTCGAGCGAGATCCAGTCCGTAGCGGCGGTTCGACGGGGTTCAGCGCGACTTCCGTCGCTTCTACGGACGAGCGACCTCGAGGACCGCCTCCCGTTCGGCCGGTTCCGTCGCTCGCCACCACGCGATCCGATCGATCTCGAGCGGGCGATACCCCGAGACGACGGCGAGCCACTCACAGGAGGCGATCGTCCGCCGGGGCTCGCGGTGTCGATCGACGAGCGCTCGAGGTCGTCGATGGCCGACAGCAGGTTTTCGAGGGTCGGATCCGGTCGCGGGGTATCGACCCTCGCCAGTTATCGCAGGTACTGGAAGGTCCCGGGGCCGACGCCGGCGATCGACCCGATCGGGTCCGACTCGTGGCGGTAGTGATCCGCGGTTTCGGCCCAGTCGATCAGCGCCGCGAGGTCGTCTTCCGCCGGGGAGTCGGCGAGGACGGCCGCGATGTCACAGCAGACTGCGCGCGTGCGCCGAGCACCGAGGGCCGCCACGAGGTCGTCGCCATCGCGCTCGAGGGCGGCGAGGTCGGAAACCGCCGCGACTCGGCCGGTCGCGACGAACGCGTCGCGAAACCGCTCGACGGCCGGCTTGACCCCGTCGAGAAAACGCTGGCCGGTCGCGGCCGCGGCGGCCTCGGCGACGAGCAACGATTGGTCCGAGCCGGTCCAGCGCCGGAACTCGAGGAACGCGGCCGCGAGGTCCGCGGCCGGCACGCCGTCGGCGCGGGACTCGAGGGCTGCCCGAGCAGTCTCGTCGACACACGTGTGCGTTGATCACGGGTGACATACGGAACGTCAATAGATGTCTCGCCCGATTCTCGCGATCGGCGGCCGCCCGACGCTACGTGCCGCCGTTCGTGATCGTCGTGTGGGCTCCGATGAGCGCCCCCGCGAGGTCTAACTCCTCGAGGGTGGTCCCCCGATCGATGATCGAGCGGCGGATGTCGCCGTCGCGAACCGTCGCCTCGGGGAAGATGACGGTGTGATCGAGGTCAGTTCCCTCGAGAGTCACGTCGTCCATGACGTGGACGTTCTCGCCGATCGTGGCGCCTTCAAGCGTCGCGGAGTCGGCGACCAGCGAGTCGCCATCGAGGTGCCAGGCGACGGCGTCGAGATAGCTCTCGGGGGTCCCAATGTCGAACCACGCGCCCTCGAAGGTGTAGGCGTAGGTGGGCTCGCGGTTCTGGAGCCACTGGACGAACCAGCCGGGCTCGTCGGGGTTGTTGCCGTCCTCGAGGTAGGTCGGCAGGAGGTCGAGCGATTCCTTCGGGAACGCGTAGCAGGCGATGGAGACGAGCGTACTCTTGGGATCGTCGGGTTTCTCCTGGAAGTCGACGACGCGGTCGCCCTCGAGTTCGACGAGGCCGTAGGATTTGGCCTTTTCACGGGAGCCGACGTCGTAGGCGGCCAGCGTCGGCGCGTCCCGCGCTTCGAACGCGTCGAGGAAGTCGGCGACGTCGAAGCTAATCAGGTTGTCGCCGGCGATGATCAGCAGGTCGTCGTCGACGTTCTCGCGGTCGATCAACTGGGCGAGCGCGCCGACGACGCCGAACTTGTCGTCTTCCGCGGTCGTCTCCTCGACCGAGAGCTGGGGTTTGTCGAACTCGCTGTCGGCGAGGTGGGCCTCGAAGTCGGGGGCGAACCGCTCGTTGGTGCTGACGTAGACCTCGTCGATCCGCTCGTCGGCCTCGAGTTCCGCGAAGATGCGATCGACGACGGTCGTCTCGCCGATCGGGAGGAACATCTTGGGCCGGTGTTTGGTAATCGGCCACATCCGAGTCGCGTACCCGCCTGCAAGGACGACGGCCTTCATGGGGCGGTGTTCTCCTGCGGGGTCTAAGTCACTTGTCCTTTCACGGACTTTCGGGTAAACGCCGGGCGCGGACGACGCCCTCGAGGCGACGGGCAGAGAGCAAACGGTAAAAGCGAACCCGCCGTTGACTCCGTATGCGCGAGGCCGACGAAACCACCCGACAGAAACTCGCCGACGCCCTCAGGGCCGAACCGGCGACGCCGAGCGAACTCGCGACGCGGTTCGATCTCACGCCCCACGCGGTGGTGGGTCACGTCGAACACGTCTCCCAGTCGGTGGCCGACGGCGACGAGCAGTTCCTCGTCGCCCCGCCGACGTGTCGGGACTGCGGGTTCGACGACTACGACGACCTGCTGAACCTCCCCTCGCGATGTCCCGACTGCAAGAGCGAGTCGATCGACGAACCGACGTTTACGATCGAGTGACCGGACCGTCCACCCTCGAGGACTGTCATCGTCGGTGTATAATTCCGCCCTCGATTCGACACTAATATTTGTCGGGCAGGAGCAAACCCGATAGTCCCCTCGAGCGAGCGGTCGTGTCCCGGTCGACGAACCCCCGCGTGTCCGGGCGTCGTCTCGGCCGTTCGACTCGAGTTCATCGAACAGATATGAGTCCCGAATCACACCCGGAACCCGATCGCGCCGAGTTCGTCCAGACCGTTCTCGAATGGCTCGACGAACCCGACGCGTCGACGGAGACGATCGACGACGCGTTCGCGCTGCTTGCCGACCAGCGTCGCCGACTGCTGTTGCGGGTCATGCGTACCTACGACGAGGAGGTGACACTACCCGACGCCGCGGAAGAGGTCGCCGTCCGCGAGACGGGCCACAGCGTGACGAACATCTCGGCGGAGCGAGTCACCGAGGTCTATCTCTCGCTCTATCACGATCACCTGCCGCGGCTGGTCGACGCCGGCCTGCTCGCGTACGACCAGGAGCGGGACCTCGTCGCGCCCGACGACATCTAGAACTCGACGTTCGAGGTCGACGTCCGGTCGAAGTCGTCGGTCTCGAGCGGGCCGGGGCCGACGAACTCGTAGTCGTCGTCGGTCAGGTAGACGTCGCCGTCCGCGACGGTGATCTCGAGGTCGGTGAGGTAGGCCCCCTCGCAGGGGCCGAAGGTACAGCGGCCGGAGTCGGGTTCGAAGTACGCGCCGTGGTTCGCACAGACGAGTTCGCCGTTCCGAATCGGCGCGCCCGACCCCTTGTCCAGTTTGATGTGCGTGAGATGTTGACAGTAGTTGAGCCAGCAGGCCACGCCGTCGTCGCTCGAGTCGTCGCCGGCGGCCGGCTCGCCGCCGTCGCTCTCGGTCCGCGCGGTCCTGACCAGAATGGCTTCCCGCTCGTCGCCCGCGTCGTCGGCGACGCGAAACAGCACCGTCGAGTCGGCGGGCACGTCCGACAGCGCCGTAATCCGTTCTGCGTCCATCGAGTCTCGATTACCAGTCGGCCGCCCTGAACGTTTCGACAACGAGCGTCCATATGTCTGACGGAGTTTTAACCACCTCTCCGTCCAACGCCGCCTATGGACTCCCTTCTCGTCTACGGCTCCTACGGCTACACCGGCCGGCTGATCGCCCGCGAGGCGGTCGCTCGCGGCGGCTCACCCGTCGTCGCCGGTCGCGACGGCCGCGCGGTCGCAGAGCAGGCCGACGCGCTCCGGGTCGAGGGCCGGACCGTCGATCTCGCGGCCGACGATCTCGCGAGCCGACTCCGCCCCTTCGACGCCGTCCTCAACTGCGCGGGGCCGTTCGTCGACACGGCCGGGCCGCTGGTCGAGGCCTGCCTCGAGACGGGAACCGACTACCTCGACATCACCGGCGAGTTCCCGGTCTTCGAGCGGCTCCGCCAGCGCGACGCGCACGCCCGCGAGGCGGGGATCACGCTGTTGCCCGGCGTCGGCTTCGACGTCGTCCCCTCGGACTGTCTGGCGGCCTTTCTCGGCGAGCAACTGCCCGCAGCCGATCAGTTGCGACTCGGGATCAAAGGCGGGGGCGGCCTCTCGCGGGGGACCGCCCGAACGATGATCGAACACCTCGGTGACGGCGGCGTCGTGCGCCGCAACGGCCGGCTCATTCGGGTGCCGACCGCGTTCCGGAGCCGCGAGATCGACTTCGGCGACGGCCCCGAACACGCCGTCACGATCCCGTGGGGCGACGTCGTCACCGCCGCCCACAGCACCGGCATCGAATCGATCGAGGTCTACGCCGCCGCGCCGCCGTGGGCCGATCGAGCCCTCTCGGCGGTCGACTCGCTGGGCTGGCTCCTCGAGCGCGGTCCCGCCGAACGGCTCCTGAAACGCCTGATCGACGCCCGGCTCGAGGGGCCGGACGAGCGCCAGCTGGCGACCGGCAGCGCCGTCGTCTGGGGCGAGGTCGCCGACGAGGCGACCGGCCGGCGGGCGTGCGCCCGGCTCCGCACACCGAATCCCTACGCCCTGACGGCCGAGTCGGCGGTCGCGGCCGCTCAGCGGGTTCTCGAGGGCGACCGGGTCCCGGCCGGCTTCCAGACGCCCGCGTCGGCCTTCGGCAGCGAGTTCGCCCTCGAGCTGTCGGAGACGGAGCGGGAACTGGTCGATACACCGACCGAACCCGGCGCACACGCGGCGGCGGGCGGCGATTCCGAGCGGCCGTCGCCGGTCGAACCGCGGTGAGAGCGGCTCGGTTCGACGAGGCCGGCGACTCCCGACGGGGCGATCCCGACGACCGCGGACCTCTCGGATACCCAACCACGCTTTTGTGCGTCCGGCTCGAGCCGGTAGCTATCGATGTCCTCCGATCGACCTACCCTTCGCGAGCGGTTTCGGGCGGATATCCGCGCCGGCTCGCTGCCGGTTCTGCTGACCGCGGTGCCGATCGCGATGGCGGTCGGGCTCGGAAGTACGTGGTACTGGGACGAGTTCGCCGGCGGATTCCTGCTGCTCGTGACGATTGGCGTGATACTGCCCTCCGTTCGCGAGGCACACCGGCCACAGGATCGGCCCTGGTCGACCGACGTTCTGTGGACCGTCGCCGCGTCCGCCGTCGCGGCGGGCTGTTCGCCGTCACGTATCTGCTCGTCGGAATCCCGGTCGCCGACCCGACCCATCGCGCGGCGATCGCCTTCGCCGTGACCTGCCTCGGCGGCTGGTCGCTGTCGTGGGCGATTCGACGGGACCGGTGACGACCGCCGTCACTCGTAACAGGTCCGCTCGACCCGCTCGTCGTACAGCCGCGCGAGCCGGTCCGTGACCGGGCCGCCGCCGATCGCGCGGCCGTCCAGCGTCCCGATCGGCCGGAGCTCCCACGTTCGGTTCGTGAGAAACGCCTCGTCGGCCGCGCGGACAGCCGCCGGCTCGTATCGCCCCTCGCGGATCGGAATCCCGGCCTCGCGGGCGAGTTCGAGGACGATCTCGCGGGTGATCCCCGGCAACACCGGGCCGTCGGTCGTCGGCGTGTGGACCGTGCCGTTGCGGACGAAAAACAGGTTGCTCGTCGCGCCCTCGCCGATCCGGCCCTCGAGGTCGCACAGCAGCGCCTCGTCGCTGTCGGCCTCGAGTTCCGCGCGCGCGAGGATCCCGTTCAGGTAGTTGTGGGTCTTGGCGGCGGCGGGGATCGACTCGTCGGGTACCCGACGGGTCTCGACGGTTTCGACGGTCGCCGGGCCGTCCCAGACGGGCTCGCCCTTGAGCCCGCCCCGCGGGAGGGGTTTGGCGTAGACGACGACGGTGGGGTCGACCGCGGGAGCGGGCGTGAGCTTTCCCGGCTGGACGCCGCGGGTGATCGACAGCCGGACGTAGGCGTCCGCGAGGTCGTTGGCCGCCAGCGTCTCGTCGACCCGTTCGCGGAGGTCGGCGGCGGCGAGCCCGTGCTCGAGCGCGAGCGCCTCGCAGGTCCGCTCGAGGCGCTCGAGGTGGGCGTCCCACGCGAAGACCGTCCCGCCGTAGGCCCGCAGCGTCTCGAAGGCGGCGTCGCCGTAGCGAAAGCCCCGGTCGTCGACGCTGACGGTCGCCTCGCTGGCGGGGACGAGGTCGCCGTCGACGTGGTAGATGGGGTCGTCGGTCATGGCAGTGGGCTCGGATTGTCTCGTCGTGGCACTCGGAGGGGTATGAAGCTGCTGGCTGCTGCTCGAGCGCGCCGCTCTCGCGTACGGGGCTTGCGAGGGACTTCACGAAGCGGAGTTTCTGACGTTCGATACCGCTTCTATTTGCCCATCGTTCGGGTTCGTGTTCTCGTACACACGAACGCTCGAGGCGTCGCTTTTGAGTTTTCTCGAGTAGCCTATCGGCCCGTGACTGGAGAGTTTCCCTTGTCCGTTGTCGTAATCGGCTGGGTCGTCGACCCGACCGTCAGTTGAGATGCACACGCGTTTCGCATCTCGTGTGCATATTCGTGGAGCGGTATTCTTCGATGTACAACTAGAGGGGGAGGGAGTGTAGGATATGCAGTGTATTTAACCCAAAATCAATTTTCGAAGAACTCTGCACCAAGTTTCCCGAAGAGATAGTCTCTTCCCATCACAGAGAGTTCATACCGACCATCGTCATACTTTTTAACTAAACCGTGGGAAGAAAGTTCCTGAAGACGTTCGCTAATCTCAGCGGCACCATCAAACGTCCAAAGAATCATCTCAGAAGTCGATTCTGCGTGATATCGAGCATAATAGTGAGTGATGAGCAGAGGGCTTACTGGAAAAGATTTCTGATGGATGATTTTCAGGATAAGCGCATCACCAGAGACCATCCAGTTGGCAGGTCTGTCTGGATTGAGACTACGATCTCCCTCATGAATGTCATATCCGTCCTCGATATTGTCTTCAAGGAAATAAACGGGAAGGAATGCCTTCCATATTATAAAATTCTGCAATAGCCACGCAAATAGTGCAAAATATAGCACCAAGACGGGGAATTCCGGATTCGGTAATTGATTTGGGAGGTTAATCAGTGAGATTCCCACAGATATTATCCAAGATACCGCACCAGTAATTATGATGGATGTTATGATTATGGGTCTTGGCCGTTGATAATATTTAGAATAGGCTTCATAGTTCAGACCAATATCTAAGAAATTGGCAGGGTGGTTCTTTGCAGGCCCAACTCCAAAAAGTAATACAAGAAAGCGCTGCTTTTGTGTTTTCGTCTCAAGAGGATTCTCTTCTGGACCAGCAGGCCCATGAACTGCACGAACTCCCCCATGTAACCCGATAGCACCTAACAGAGAAAGGATGCTGATGGTGAGGTAGGGCCAAGACAACAGCTGTACTCCTATATAAAAGGACAAGAGTGGTGGTAGATAATATCCTGCTGCACGGAGATTAGCAAATTCACCGCTGAGGACATTCGGCATCTTATGAAAGGATATTCATCGGTTGGCAAAAATCTTCATAGAGGTTAATTAGTTTCCGTGAGTGTGTCGCGCTCTGCGCGCCGCGCAATTGCCCTGCCCCCTTAGGGGCACCCCATTTTTGCAGATAGCAAGGACGAACCGTGGCCGCAACCCACCTCTCGAGCCAACACCTACCACCCAATCAGTCAATATCCTAACGTTCTTTAGGATAGATTCCGTAATGTACAGACGCGCACGAAAGTGCGCTGAGCCGGAGTGCTAGGTTGGAGCCACGCACTCCGGCTCGCACATCGCCCCCGCGTCGCGGGAGCAATCCGCCATTGACGTTGGCGAAATAAAGAAGTGCCGACGTCTCGCCGACCAGTCGCGCCCGTCGCCGACTCCCTCGCCGGGTTGTGAACCGCCGCCGTGGGGCCACAGAGAACGACCTATGGTCTCGAGCATCACCATCCACTGCGATTGTGGGACAGACAACCGTATCGTACCGACCGACGGTCCGACCACGTGTCCGGACTGCGAGACGACGTTCGAACTCACGCTCCTCGAGCGCCCCACCGATCACCATGCACCCAGCACTCGCCACGGCACTCACGTATATTGCGGCCCGTGAGGATCGTGCGGTGACGGGCCTGCCGCCCCTCTCCGAGGCGGTCGACGCCGAGGCGCTGGCCGCGGTCCTCGAGTCGAACCGGACCGTCACCGTCCGCTTCGAGTACGCGGGCTATCGCGTCGTGTTGGGTCCCGACCCCGACGCGGTCACGGTGATCGAACGGGAGTGCTGAGGCCGCTCGAGCGGCCCGATCACGCGTCGGCGCGGGCTGCGAACCGACAGAAGTTCGCGATCAGTCGCTTGCCGACCGCCAGCGAGATGCCGTCGCCGTCCGCGGCCCCGCGCTCGCGCGTGAGAATGCTCTCGGGGTGGAACTGCACCCCGAGCTGGGGCCGCTCGCGGTGGCGGACCGCCATCAGGACGCCGCGCTCGTCGGTCGTTCGGGCGGTCTCCTCGAGCGCGTCCGGCAGATCCGCGCGATCGACCGCGAGCGAGTGATACCGGCCCACCTGAAACGTCTCGGGCAGCCCGTCGAAGATCCCCCGGCCGTCGTGGCGGATCGTCGAGGGCTTCCCGTGGACGACCTCGGACGCGTGGCCCACCGGCGCGCCGTGGGCCGCACACAGCGCCTGATGGCCCAGACAGACCCCCAGAATCGGGTACTCGGTCTCGGCGAACAGCGACATCGAGATCCCCGCCTCCTCGGGCGTTCCGGGGCCCGGCGAGACGACGATCCCCGCCGGCTCGAGGGCCCGAACGTCCGCGAGGTCGATCTCGTCGTTCCGGCGGACCACGACGTCGTCCGCGACTTCGCCCACGTCCTGCGGCGACGCCGCAGGGCCTGTCGAAGCGATCGCTTCGGCAACGTACTGGACGAGGTTGTAGGCGAACGAGTCGTAGTTGTCGATCACCAGAACGCGCGTCTCAGTCACTCGCGTCACCTCCGTTCGGGTCCGTTGCGTCGTCGCCGGCCTCGAGCCCCAGCGCGGCCCGCTCGCCCAGCGCCTCGTCGACGGCCGCGATGAGCGCCCGTGCTTTGTCCAGCGTCTCGTCGTACTCGCGCTGTGGGTCGGAGTCGTGGACGATCCCCGCGCCCACCCGGAGGTGGTACTCCTCGGCCTGCCTGACCAGCGTCCGGATGACGATGTTCAGCGTCGCTTTGCCGTCGAAGCCGAAGATCCCCACGCTGCCGGTGTAGGGGCCGCGCCGGGTCGCCTCGAGTTCGTCGATGATCGCCATGGTCCGGGGCTTGGGCGCGCCGGTGATCGTCCCGCCGGGGAAGACCGCCCCGACGGCGTCCGAGAGCGTGGCGTCGGGTCGGAGTTCCCCCGTGACGTTCGAGACGAGGTGCATCACTTCGGAGTAGCGGTCGATCCGGCGATACTCCGCGACGTCGACCGAGCCGTACGCACAGACCTTCCCGAGGTCGTTGCGCTCGAGGTCGACCAACATCGCGTGTTCGGCCCGCTCCTTCTCGTCGGCCAGCAGGTCGGCCTCGAGCGCGTCGTCCTCGGCGGGCGTCTCGCCGCGGGGCCGGGTGCCCGCGATCGGCTCGGTCCGGACGAACTCGCCGTCGCGCGCTAACAGCAACTCGGGGCTCGCACTGACCAGTTCGGCCGCCCGGAACTCGAGCAGACAGGAGTACGGCGCTGGATTCACTCGCCGCAGGGCGTCGTAGGCGGCGACGGGGTGGACCGCGGCGGGCGCGACCAGCCGCTGGGAGACGTTCGCCTGGAAGGTGTCGCCGTCGCGGACGTACGCCTTGACCCGGCGCACGCGGTCGGCGAAGGCCTCGCGGCCGCAGTCGCTCTCGAAGGTCGCCTCGGGGCTCGAGACCGGCGGTTCACCGACTGCCGGATCGCCCTCGAGAATCCGCGCGGCGAGGTCGAGCGCCCGTTCGCGGCCGCGGTCGTAGGCGGCCTCGATGGCGTCGTCGGACGGCGTCCCCTCCGCGTCGTCGGCCCCGACTCGCGGGCAGGCCGTGATCCGCAGCGTCGCCGCGCCGTCGGTCGGGGCCTCCCACGCGGCCAGCCGGTCGTAGACCCCGGCCTCGAGCCGCGGCAGTCCCCGGTCGTCGACGGCCGACTCGGGGAGGCCCTCGAGTTCGCGGGCGACGTCGTAGGAGAGCCAGCCGACGGCCCCGCAGGGGTAGGGCACGTCGCAGTCGCCCCGGACCAGTCGGTCCGTCGCGAGCAGGCCCTCGAGCGCGGCCAGCGTCGGGGAGCCGTCTTCGGATCGCGCCACCGCGTCGGGGCCGACGGTGAGCCGGTCGACCGGGTCGACGCCGAAGTAGCCCCAGCCGGGCTGGCCGCCGGTCGTCTCGAGGAAGGCACCGCCCTCGTCGTCGCGGGCGCGGCGGTAGGCGGCGAAGGGGTCGTCGACGGCGAGTCGCACCTCGACGGGAACGCGGCGTCCGGTGCGCGTCGCCGGGGCGTCACGGGGGGTCGACGCGCCGGGCTCGGGATCTCGAGCGGCGGCGCGAAACGAGTCGAGCGTCGTGACGACGCGCGGATCGCTCATGTGGCCCGGGACGGATCGAGCGGATAATTCGCTTGCGATTCGGGACCCCGGACTCGAGGGGCGGTCGCGGCAGGATCGGCGCTCACGGCCCGGCGGCGGGAACTCGTCGGAGCAGGAAGAAGGGACTCGGGAAACGGCGCGGGGAGAGGTCGGTGGGCTATCTGACTTCGGCGCGGTCGATCCAGCCCTGGATGCGCTTCTCGGAGATGTCGGTCTGCTCGGCCAGGTCGGCGGCGTCGGCGACGGCGAGTTCGCCGACGGTCTCGACGCCCGCGCCGGCCAGCCGGTCGGCGTAGGCCGGGCCGATCCCCTTGATGGAGTCGACCGGTTCCTGGTTCTCCGGTTCGGGCTCGCCCTCGGCGTCGTCGACTTCGTCGTCGGTCTCCGATCCGGCGACCGGCTCCTCGAGTTCGGGTCCGGTGTCGTTTTCGTCCGCAGCGTCGGATTCGGACGACTCGGTCCCCTCGTCTTCGGCGGCGGTTTCGGACTCGGGTTCCGCCGGCTCGGACTCGGCCGTCGCGTCGGCGTCGGGTTCGGCCTCCTCGACGGGCGACGCGGGCTCGGCCGTCGTCTCGGTCGTCGGTGCCGCGTCCTCGGCATCCGGTCCGGTCGCCTCCGCTGGTTCGGCGGCCTCCTCCGGGCGGTCGGGTTCGTCCGTCAGCGACTCCGTCGACCCCGACGCCGTCGAGCCGGTCGCGGCCGACTGGGGCGGCTCGGCGACTCCCTCGTCCGCCGCGCCCGTGTCGTCGCTGCCGTCGTCGTCCGACCGTTCTCGCTCGACCGTGACCCCGACCTCTCGAGCGCCCCTGCGCTCCGAGTCCGACTCGTCGAACCCTAACAGGGACTTCAGTTTTTGGAGGATTGCCATTATCTGGTCGTAGTTGGTTCCGACACTTAAATTCGCCTGATACTGTCGGTCCGGCGGTGCTGGCGCCGCGTTACAGCCGCGAGCGCAGCGCCTCGTTCATCGCCGCGACCGGTGCGTCCCGGCCGGTCCAGATCTCGAACGCCTCGACGCCCTGGTAGAGCAGCATCCACGCGCCGTCGACCGTCGTGGCTCCCGCCTCGGCGGCGTCGCGCAGCAGTCGTGTCTCGAGGGGCCGATACACCGCGTCGAGGACGGCCAGGTCGCCGTGGAGCGCGTCGGCCGGCACCGGCGTCGCGTCCTCCTCCATCCCGACGCTGGTGGCGTTGACCAGCACGTCGGCCTCGGCCAGCAGCCGCTCTACGTCCGCCAGCCCGTGGCCGCTCGCCCGGGGGACCGCCTCGGCCAGCTGGCGGGCCTTCGGCTCGGTCCGGTTGGCGATCGCGACCGTCGCGCCGGCGTCGGCCAGCCCGAACGCGACCGCCCGGCCGGCCCCGCCGGCCCCGACGACGACCGCCCGCGCGTCCTCGAGGTCGACGTCGTGATCCCGGAGCGCGCGCAACGCGCCGACGGCGTCGGTGTTGTAGCCCGTCGGCGGCCCCGAGCCGGAGAAGTCGATCGTGTTGACCGCGCCGATCCGGGTCGCCAGGTCCTCGGGTGCGACGATCTCGAGGGCCTCCTGTTTGAACGGGATCGTCACGTTCAGCCCCGCGACCCCGAGGGCGTCGGCGCCCTCGATCGCGGTCTCGAGAGCGTCCCGACCGGGTTCGAAGGTCACGTAGCGGGCCTCGAGTCCGAGTTCGTCGTAGGCCGCCTCGTGCATCGGCGGGGACAGGGAGTGTCCCACCGGGTTCCCGAGGAGGCCGTACACGTCCATTGCCATCGTTTCCCGGTAGTCGGCGCGGGGGACCTATAATGGGACCGGCTCCGGCAGGGCGTCGTCGGTCCCGTCTCACGTCGGACCGGCCTTCGATCGATGAATTGAGCGGCGAACTCTCACGGGACGACGGACCCGACCGTCCCGCAATCGTGGCAACACGGCGTGGCCACGCCCTCCCCAGCCGATTCGCTCACTCGCTGGCTCACGGCCGCTGGCCGTTCGCTGCCGCTCGCGCGCTCATCCCTCGCGCAAGTCACCGCCCGTCCGAACGATGAGTGAGGACAGGCGACAGCGCGCGCCACCGCAGTGAGGCGGGGTCGATCGTGAGCGATCGATGCCGCCGCGACGACGGGCGTTTCGCGGCGCTTTTAGGCCCCTCGCGAGTAGCCGACTCCATGCTCTCCGGGACGCCGCTGTACGTCCTCCTGCTCGCGGCCGGTATCGTCGCGCTGTACGGCGGTGCCGAACTGTTGGTTTCCGGGGCGGGACGGCTGGCGCTCGGGATCGGGCTGCGAGCGACGACCGTCGGCGTGACCGTCATCGCCTTCGCGACGACCGCGCCCGAACTGTTCGTCTCGACTATCGGTGCGCTGAACGTCTCGAGCGACGTGGGGCTGGGAACGGTCGTCGGTTCGAACGTGGCCAACATCGGACTCGTACTGGGGGTGTCCGCGCTGATCAAACCGCTCCCGATCGGCGAGCGGGTCCTCCGACGGCACGTCCCCACGATGGTACTCGCGGCCCTGCTCCTACTCGGACTGGGCGCGAACGGGCGGATCGGCCGCCTCGAGGGCGCGATCTTCCTGCTGGTGCTGGCCGGCTTTACGGCCTTCCTTCTCTACTACGTGAACGCGGATCCGCCGTCGGTGGCCGACGATCCGGACGCCGGCGCGGGCGTCTCGGCCCGCGACGTGGCGCTCGTCGTCGCCGGCCTGATCGCGCTGGTGGTCGGCTCGCGGTGGCTCGTCGCCGGCGGGACGGGGCTGTTGTCGGCGCTGGGCGTTCCGGATCTCATCATCGGGCTGACGGTGCTGGCCCTGGGGACGTCGTTGCCCGAACTGGCGGCCTCGGTCGTGGGTGCCGTCCGCGGCGAGACGGAGTTCGCGGTCGGGAACGTCGTCGGCTCGAACATCTACAACGTCCTCGCGGTACTCGGGGTCGTGGCGCTGATCACGCCGATCGAGATCGCACCGGCGACGCTCCGGTTCGAACTCCCGGTCATGGTCGCCTTCACGCTCGTGTTGGTCGGCATGATGAGCTACGGCCGGCGGCTCACGCGGCTCGACGGCGCGGTCCTCATCGCCGGCTACGCCGGGTTCATCTCGTTGCTGGTTCTGTGAGACGAACTACCGTGAGTCACCGTCGCGCGGCCGCGACCCGTCCTGCGGACCCAGCGGAGACATCGGGACGGCGAACCGTTTGCGCCGTCACATCGGCAGGGGCGTCCCGTCGGTCTCGTCGCCGGCGGTCGCCAGTCGATCCAGCCGCGGTCCGAGCTTGGCGCGGACGAGCGACACGAGCGCGTTCTCGCGTCCCTCGCCGGTGATCGCGCCCGTTCGTATCGACTCGTCGTCCTCGTCGTCCGCCCCGCTCTCGGCCGTCACGAGCATAGCCGCCTCGCGGTCCGCGAGGAGGACGTACCCGCACTGGGGCGCGTCCACCGGGAAACTGAACCAGTCGAACCGCGGTTCACAGACCGTCGCGGTCGGTATCGTCGACCGAACCGTGTCGCGCACGCGGGGCGACCGCGACGCCGCGTAGACGTCGACCCCGCGGTCGGCGGCGTTCCGCATGTTCTCGAGGCAGGTCGTCCCGAGCAACACGGCGCTTGGCGCCATGACGAACAGTTCCTGGTCGGCTCCGGCGGCGATCTCGTCGCCCCGCTCGGCGACGTTCGCCTCGCCCTCGAGCGTCCAGCAGCTCTCGACGTCCGTCCCCGCACGCCGGCTCTCGTCAGGGTCCCGGGCGATCGCCCGCGCCGGGACCGACGGCTCGCGCTCGAGTCGCGCTCGTCGCGTCGAGTCGGACCGAACGAACGCGGCGGCCTCGGCGAGCGGCCCGTCGGCGAGCCAGTCGACGTCCCAGTGTGGCGCGTCGGTTCCGAGCGCGGCCCGCCCCGACTCGTCGTCGTGGGTCGCGAGCCCCGCGGCCGCGAGCGCGGGGAGCTGTTTGTGGGCCAGTTCCGTCGCCACGGCCGTCCGCTGCGGGTCGGCCGCGTCGGCCGGGCGGTCCGCCTCGCCCTCCCGGACGAGGACGCCGGCGGCGAGGTCGTCGACGGCGATCGATCCGCCCCGACTCGCGAGTTCGGTACACACGGTCAGACGCCGCGGTTCCCGGAGCGCCTCGAGGGTTCGGGTTAGGGTCTCCTCGTCCAGCGGAATGGCGTCCCCGGTCGGATCGGCGAGGAGGGTACGGACCCACTCGAGATCGAGGATCGGGTGGGCGGTGAGCGCGACCGTCGGCTCGTCGCCCTCGGCGTCCCGTGTCAGGACACCGTGGTCGACCAGCCGCGGGACGTGTCGGTGAACCAGTTCGATGTGGCGGCGCTCGCAGTGGTCGTCGGGAACGATCGGAGTGCCCCGTTCCACGGCCGCGACCTCGGTCCCGAGGTCGGCGATCGGCATGGCGGGTCCCACCGCCGTGGCGGCCGCTGGGGACTGCCCCTCGCGGTCGCGCAACACGGCGAGGAGCGCCCGCCGGTGCGGGTCCGCGAGGACGTCCGCCGCGGTCGTCGTCGGCTCGAGGGCCGGGGGTAAACTCATTGGGGGATAGAGACAGCGAGCGGTGGAAAGAACTGTACCAGCATACTCTGGTATCGCTCGGTGGTGCCACCGGGTCACTCCCCGTCGCCGAAGTACGCCGAGAGCAGTTTCGCCTGTGCGACCCGGAGGTGCTGGTGGAAGGTCTGGCGGGCGATGCCGAGCCGATCGGCGATCTCCGAGGCGTCGCTGTTTCGCGTCGGCCACTCGAAGTACCCGCCGTGATAGGCCGTCTCGAGGGCGAGGCGTTGTTTCTCGGTCAGCGCCGACTCGACGGCTCGCCGGAAGTCCCCGCGGGTCCGGACCGGCCGCTCGACGGTCCGTTTCGAGACGAGCCGGGTATCGGGGTAGGCCGAGGTGATCGCGCCGACGAGTTCCCGGAGGTCCGCGTCGGGGCTGGCCTGGACGGTCAACTCGGCCGTCCCGTCCCGGACGACCGTCGACTCGAGGCGCGCCCCGTACTCCCCGAGTAGCTCGGTGATCGTCGAGCCCCGGACGACGACCTCCCAGTAGCTCTCGTCGTCGTCGGCGTCGATGAGACGCAGTTCCGTGATCGCGGTCGATTCGGTCGCCGCCGCCCGGAGCGTTTCGGGGTCGACGCCGGACACGGTGAGATAGTAGACGAACACCTCGTCGGTCAGCGGCAACACGTGGTCGATCGAGAGATCGCAGCCGGCCGCCCGCGAGAGGTCGATACAGACGTCCCCGCGATCGGTCGACTCGAGTTCGAGTTCGACGACGGTGTCGTGATAGAGGAGTCGTCGGACCGCCATCGCGTTGATCGCGTGTCCGATGGTGCCGCCGAACTCCTGTAATACCTCCCGCTCCCGGTCGGCGAACGCCGACGGCTCACGGGCGCCGATCACGAGCGCGCCGAAGGGCCGATCGCTCGCGACGATGGGGACGACCGCGACCGACGCGTACTCGCGGGCCTCCGCGTGGGTTCGCCACGCCTCAACCACGCTCTCCGGGAGGGTCCGGTAGCGCTGGACGGCCCGCGCCTCGAGCGCCGGCGAGCCGTCCGCGTCGGCCGGCGGATCGACGAACGACGAGAGGAGGTCCGCGTCGGCCGTCGCGTCGATCCCCGCCCCCGCCTCCGGCGTCCAGTCGTAGCCGTTCGTCCCGCCGGGATCGGCCCGACCGATGACGGCGAACCGGTAGGCGTCGGCCGCCGCGAACGCCTCGACGATCGCCCGCTCAATCTCGTCGCGGGTCTCGGCGGCGACCATCGTCTCGTCGATCGTCCGGACGATCGCGTTGAGTCGCTCGAGTCGCTCGAGTTCGCGCTCGCGGGCCTTGCGGTCGCTGATGTCGCGGCCGACGCCGGTAAACCCGAGGACGGTGCCGTCGTCGTCGGTGATGCGGGCGCTGTTGAACTCGTATGGGATCCGCTCGCCGTCCGCGGTGAGGAGTCGCCCCTCGGCGGTCACGCGCTCGCCGGCCTCGAGGATGCGATCGATCGCCGCCCCGATGTGGTCCCGGTCAGCCGGCGCGATGAATCGGAGCGGATGCATGCCGACGAGGTCGTCCGATTCGTAGCCGGTCATGCGCCGGAACTGGTCGTTCCACTCGATCAGGTTCCCCTCGGCGTCGTAGGCGTAGAGGATGTCCGGCTGGGCCTCGAGGACGCTCTCGGTGAAGGCCTTCTCCTCGCGGAGTTCGCGCTCGCGGGCCTTGCGGTCGCTGACGTCGCGACCGATGCCGGTAAAACCCAGAACGGTCCCGTCGTCGTCGGTGATGCGGGCGCTGTTGAACTCGTAGGGGATGCGCTCGCCGTCTTTCGTGAGGAGGTCGGCTTCGACGGTGACGGCCGTCTCGCGCTCGAGGACCCGATCGATCGCCGCCTCGACCCGGTCCCGGTCGTCCGGCGCGGCGAACTCGAGGGGGTTCATTTCGAGCAGTTCCAACTCGGTGTAGCCGGTCACGTCCGGCACTCGATCGCTCCACTCGATGAACTCCCCGTCGGTGTCGAACGCGTAGACGACGTCCGGCTGGGCCTCGACGACTCGTTCGGCGACGTGTTTCTCCTCGCGAAGCCGCCGTTCGCGCTCGCGGGCGTCGGTGCGGTCGTCGACGACCCAGACGTAGCCGGCCGGCTCGGCGTCCGCTCCCACTGCGACGCCGACGTCGTCGCCATCGACCGTCGCCAGTACTTCGCGGACCCACACCCGGTCGCCGTCGCTCGCGACGCGCCACCCCTCGGACTCGACGCTCCCGTTCGAACGTGCGGCCTCGAGCAGTCGCTCCGGATCGTCCGCTTCGCGTTCGGCCGCCTGGAAGAGGAGGCGGTACTGCGAGCCGACGACCGTTTCCGCGTCGTATCCGAGCAGCGCCCGCGCGCCGTCGTTCCACGCGGTGAACCGCCCCTCGCCGTCGAGTACCGCGACGGCGACGTCGCTGACGACTCCGCTCAGTTCGCGGATACCGAGTCGGTCGGCGATACGCCGACCCTCCCGTGTCCCGTCGCGGTCGCTTCCGTTCCCCGACCCTGCTTCGTCGGGCGACTCGTCGATCATTGCTCCCCAACCACGGTGTGCCACGCCATCGACACCCACGAACGAAAAGCTACGGGACGCGTTTGCTGCGAACTTTTAAGATCCGAGCGGGACGCACCCTCCGACGGGTCCGAACCGGCGAGGTTAACGGGGTCACCCACCGACGGGACGGTATGACGACGCTCGCGATCGTCGAGAGCCGCGCCGACCGCGCTTCGGAACACATCTGCGAGTACCTCCGCGCGGACGCCGACTGGGAGCGACGCGAGGACGACGCCCGGCCGGCCGAAGACGGCGGCGGCACGTACTACCGGATCGACGGGGCCGAACTCCGCTCGTTCGACGACCTCCACATCGAACTCGAGGCCCCCGCCGAGGCCTTCGACTGCGACCCCGACCTGCTCGTGTTCGCCTCGAGACACTCCGGCGACACCGGCCCGCTGCTGACGGGTCATTTCACGGGCAACTTCGGTCCCGCCGAGTTCGGCGGCGAGCCGGACACGCTGGCCGAGGCCGCCCCGAACGCGCTGGCCCGCCTGCTCGAGGCCTTCGACGAGTACGCACCGGCGGCGTACGAGGTCGGCATGGAGGGGACTCACCACGGCCCCACCGACGTGGGCTGTCCGTCGCTCTTTGCCGAACTCGGCAGCGGCGACGAGCAGTGGGACGATCCAGCCGGTGCCGAGGCCGTCGCCCGGGCCATCCTCGACCTTCGGGGCGTCGACCCCCACCGCCAGCGACGCGAGAGCGACGCTCTCGCGAGCCGTCGGAATCGCGATACGATTCCGAGAAGACAGATCGTCGGCTTCGGCGGCAACCACTACGCCCCGCGGTTCGAGCGGATCGTCCGCGAGACCGACTGGGCGATCGGCCACGTCGCCCCCGACTGGGCCCTCGAGGCGATGGATCACCCGACGGCCCACCGCGCCGTCCTCGAGCGCGCGTTCGACGCAAGCGACGCCGAGATCGCGCTGCTGGACGGCGAGTGGCCGGTCCTCGAGGAGACGCTCGCCGACCTCGACTGCCGGCTCGTCGGCGAGACGTGGCTGCGGGAGGTCGACGACCGGCCGCTCGAACTGGTCGATCGGGTCGAGGCCGACCTCGGCCCGATCGCCGACGGCGTTCGCTTCGGCGACCGTCGCGCGGACGAGATCCGCGTCGTCGATCTCCCGACCGACCTCCTCGAGACCGCACAGGGGATCGACCCCGACCGGGTCCGGGCGGTCGTCGAGGCCCACGCCGTCGCCTTCACGACGGACAACGGCGGGACGCGCGTCGGCTCACGGGCGGCAGTTCCCGCGAGCGCGGACGGACGTGAGAGCGACGCAGCGGACGAACGCGACGCCGCTCGCGACGCCGACTCGGGCGAGCCGCGGCGAGCCATCGTCGACGGGCTGGCCGCGGTCCTCGAGGAGAAGTTCGACGCCGTCCGGCTCGAGAACGAGGCCGTCGTCGCCGAGGAGACGGCCTTCGATCCCCAGTTAGCACGCGAAGCCGGCGTTCCGGAGGGGCCGAAGTTCGGCGCGCTCGCCGACGGCGAGCCGGTGACCGTCGACGGCGAAACGGTCAGTCCCGAGAGAGTTCTGACCGATCGCACGCGACGGTTCCCGATCTGACCGAAACGAAACTCGACAGTAAGAGGATTATATACGCCTCCTGTAGCGGCTTTCGTCGTATCCTGCGTTCGATACGTAAGAATCTATTACCGTGTCAGACGTGTGGCTGACGTGTAGGGGAAAGGTAATTATGCTCCATTGTTTAGACAGGGCCAAGAATGGACTCTATAATCGACGACGCGATCGACGAGGCCGAGGATGGGGCGGCCACGGTCCCTGACGAGGCTCTCGACGACGGGGGGACGGCCGACGACGCCGGGTCGGACGGCCGACAGACCGGCACGATGACCGACGACGAACTCGAGGACGTTCTCCAGGACCTCCAGACCGACATCACCGTCGTCGGCTGTGGCGGTGCCGGTGGGAATACCATCAACCGCATGCACGAGGAGGGGATCCACGGCGCGAAACTCGTCGCGGCCAACACCGACGTCCAGCACCTCGTCGAGATCGAGGCCGACACCAAGATCCTCATGGGCGAGGACAAGACCGGCGGCCGCGGAGCCGGTTCGCTCCCGCAGGTCGGCGAGGAGGCCGCCCTCGAGAGCCAGCAGGACATCTACGACGCCATCGACGGCTCGGACATGGTCTTCGTCACGGCCGGACTGGGCGGGGGTACCGGGACCGGGTCCGCCCCCGTCGTCGCCAAGGCCGCCCGCGAGGCCGGCGCGCTGACGATCTCGATCGTCACGACACCCTTTACCGCGGAGGGCGAGGTCCGGCGAACGAACGCCGAGGCCGGCCTCGAGCGCCTGCGCGACGTCAGCGACACCGTGATCGTCGTCCCCAACGACCGCCTGCTCGATTCCGTCGGCAAACTCCCCGTCCGACAGGCGTTCAAAGTTTCCGACGAGGTGCTGATGCGCTCGGTGAAGGGCATCACGGAACTCATCACGAAGCCCGGCCTCGTCAACCTCGACTTCGCCGACGTCCGGACCGTCATGGAACGGGGCGGCGTCGCCATGATCGGCCTCGGCGAGGCCGACTCCGAAGCGAAAGCCGAGGACTCGGTCAAGACCGCGCTTCGTTCCCCGCTGCTCGACGTCGACATCTCGGGTGCAAGTTCCGCCCTCGTCAACGTCACCGGCGGCAACGACATGGCCATCGAGGAGGCCGAGGGCGTCGTCGAGGAGATCTACGACCGGATCGACCCCGACGCCCGCATCATCTGGGGGACCTCCATCGACGAGAGCCTCGAGGGCAGCATGCGCACCATGATCGTCGTCACGGGCGTCCAGTCGCCCCAGATCTACGGCCGGCCGGACGGCGAGGAGCCGGTTCAGCCCGAGCCCGCACAGGGCAACGACATCGACTTCGTCGAGTGATCGGCCCGTCGCGCTGCGTCGCCGATTCGAGTCCCAGCCGCGGTTCGTCTTTTCGCTTCGCCGGCCCGCCCGCAGCCGCGGGGGCGGTGTCCGCGTGAGCGGCCTCAACAGATCGGTTTCGGATCGAGTCCCAGCTCGTCCAGCGAGTCCGCGTACGCCCCGTACGCGGCGTCGATCACGGCCTCGGCGGCCGCTCGAGCCTCGTCCCACTCGCCCTCGTCCGCGGTGATCTCGGCGAGCAACGCGGCCGCCCGCTCGCCCTGCGCGACCGTCTCGGTTCGCAACTCCCGGAAGCAGTCGGCCCGCGACTCGTCGCCCTCGTTGACGAAGAAACTCACCACCTGCAGGTGGGTCCGGTCCCCGACCAGCGCCCGCCCGGCGAGCCCGCCGAGCCGGGCCGCCGTCGACTCGAGCGAGCGAAGCTCGGCGTGCATCGGATCGATCCCGTCGGTTTCGAACTCGTGATCCCCCTCGAGCAGGTCCGCAATGCGGTCGTAGTGGTCGCGCTCTTGCTCGCCGAACTCGGCGAAGGCCTCGCGCGCCCCGTCGTGGTCCGCTTCGTCGGCCCATCCCTCGAGGGTCTTCGCGGCGGTGTACTCGCTGTCGGCGGCGGACCGGAGGACCCGTTCCTCGCTCAGGTCCGCGTCGGTCAGCGCGACGAGGCGCTTCGACGAGCCGAGCCGCTCGAGTTCGGTGGCCATCGATTCCTCGACCGCGTCACGGAATCCGTCGGCGTCCATACACCGACGACACCGCGGAGCGTGTTGAACGTTGGTGACGATCCGGCCCCGCGTTTAACCGCGGCAATCACGTACCGATCACCATGGCCGACCGGAGCGATGCCGACGAGCCGACCGCCGAGACCCCCTCGATCGATCCCGAGACGCTGGCCGAGCGGCTGCGAGCCGGCGACGATCTGACCGTCCTCGACGTCCGCGACCGCGACGAGTTCGAGCGCTGGCACCTCACGGGCGAGGGCGTCGACGCCGTCCAGATCCCGCACGCGAAGTTCATCCAGGCACAGGCGACCGGCGGGGCGACCGACCTCGCGGCCGACCTCGAGGAGCCGATCCTTGCGGTCTGTGGACACGGCGAGGCGAGTGCCCACGCCGTTTCCCTCCTCAGGGAGGCGGGTATCGACGCGGAAAACCTCGCCGGCGGAATGGACGCCTGGGCGGACCTGTACGTCGCCCGCGAACTGGCCGTCGACGCACCCGCGACGGTCGTCCAGTACGACCGCCCCTCGAGCGGCTGTCTCGCCTACGCGATCTACAGCGACGGCGAAGCCGCGGTGATCGACCCGCTTCGCGCCTTCGCCGACCGATACGCCGCCGACGCCGACGACTGGGGCGCAACCCTCGAGTACGCGATCGACACCCACGTCCACGCCGACCACGTCAGCGGGGTTCGAACGCTCGCGAAGCAGGCCGACGCGACGGCCGTCCTCCCCGCGGGCGCGACCGACCGCGGGCTGACGTTCGACGCCGCGACCGTCGCCGGTGGGGACGAACTGCGAGTCGGCGACGCGACCTTCTCCGTCGTCGCGACGCCCGGTCACACGAGCGAATCGATTTCGATTCGACTCGAGGGCGGCGACGCCGGCACTCTGTTCACCGGCGATACGCTCTTTCTCGAGGGCGTCGGCCGACCGGATCTCGAACGCGGCGACGAGGGCGCGGCCGCCGCTGCCGAGGCGTTGTACGAGACGCTACGGGACCGCGTCCTCGAGTACCCCGACGAGACGACGATCGCGCCGGGCCACTACAGCGACGGCACCGACCCGCGCGAGGACGGGACCTACGCGTCCCGGATCGAGGATCTCCGAGACCGGCTCGAGGCGCTCTCGATAGCCGAAACGGCGTTCGTCGCACACGCGACGGACGACCTGCCGCCCCGGCCCGCCAACCACGAGCGCATCGTGGCGGCGAACCTCGGGCGCGAGGCGATCGACGAGGAAACGGCGTTCGAACTCGAACTGGGGCCGAACAACTGCGCCGTCGCGGACTGATCGGTCAGTCGTCGGCGACCGCGCCGTCGCTCGCTCCCCCGGCCTCGAGGTCGCCCTCGATGCTCGGCGGGTACTTTCCGCGGTCGAGTTTCAGGTCCGACTGCGGGCGCGCCATACAGGTCAGCGCGTAGTTCTCGGCCTCTTCCTCGGTGAATCCGCGGGCGGCGGGCTGGGTGACCTCCCCCTCGACGATCTCGGCCGAACACGCCAGACACATCCCCACTCGGCAGGAGTACTCCTGGGCGATACCCTCCTCGAGGCACCGGCTCAGGATGGTCTCTTTGTCGGTACAGGTGATGGTCTCACCCGTCCCGACGAACTCGATGGTGTACTCAGTCATACGGCCCGATACGCAAGACCTCACTAAAACTCTTTATTTCACTTCGAGAAACGGAGCGGTCGGTTCTTCTCTTCGCTCGAGCGCCGAGCCGATCGCCGATCCGGTTTCCTGGCGGTCGGACAAACCAACCATAAAACGTTTTCTTACCGCGGTGTCCAGAGTGTTGGTATGAGTACGCAGGAGCAGTCGGCCGCGGGTGCGGCGGCGACGACCCGGTCGCCGGACGCCGTCGTCGTCGGTGCCGGAACGTCAGGGTGTTACGCGGCAGCGACCATCGCACGGGCGGGGTACGATGTCGTCGTCCTCGAGCGAAAGGACGAGAAAGAGGCGGGCCACATCGCCTGTGGCGACGCGCTGAAGGGTGCCGACGCCTTCCCCGAAGCGATCCCGAAGTCCAAGCTCGAGCCCGCCTTTACGAACACCGACGTCGACCACGGCCGGTTCGAGATCCCGCAGGAGGATACCGTCCTCGAGATTCCCGTCCCCGGGGAACTCGCCGTCATCGACCGCTGGGAGTACGGCCGCCGGATCATCGACGGGGCCGAGGATCGGGGCGTCGAGTTCCGTTACGATACCGTCGTCCAGAACGTCCTCCAGAACGACGACGGCCGCGTCACGGGCGTCGAGGCGATTCGCAAGGGCGACCCGATCACCTACGAGGCCGACATCGTCATCGACGCCGCCGGCTCGCTGTCGGTGCTGCAGGACCACGTCGACTTCTCGGACTCCACGTTCGACACCAACGTCGACTACAGCCACTTCTGTTCGGCCTACCGCGAGATCGTCGAGGTCGAGGAGCCCGTCGAGTGGGACGACGCGCTGGTCTTCAAGCCGACCGAGCGCGCGGCTGGCTATCTCTGGTACTTCCCGCGGACCGAGACCGAGATCAACGCCGGGCTGGGCTTCCAGATGACCGAGGAGCCGATGAAACTCGTTGACGACCTCAAACGCGACCTCGAGAACCGTCCCGAGTTCGAGGGCGCGACGGTCGAGGACAAACTCGGCGCGGCGCTGCCCACCCGGCGACCCTACGACTCGGCCGTGCATCCGGGCTACATGGCCATCGGCGACGCCGCCGGCCACGTCAACCCCACCACCGGCGGCGGCATCGCCGGGGCCGCCTACGGCGGCAAGTACGCCGCCGAGCGGGCGATCGAGGCCCTCGAGACGGGCGAGTTCGGCGAGGGCGTCCTCTGGGAGTACAACCAGCAGGTGATGGACCACTTCGGTGCGCGCTACGCCGCGCTGGACGTCTACAACATCCTCTCGACGGCCGTCGACGTCGACGACCTGATGAGCCTGCTCGCGGCGATGCCCGGCGACAAACTCGCCGAGGCGCTGTACTCCGGCAGTACCGACATCGGGCTCAAACTCAAGCTCGAGGCGCTGGTCAAGAGCCGGGGTCACTGGGGCACCATCTGGAACCTCTACAAGACCAAGCGCCGCGCCGACGAGCTCCTGGCCCACTACGAGAACTACCCGACCAGCCCCGAGGGGCTGGCGGGCTGGCAGGACCGCCGCGACGAGCTGATGGAGCAGGTCTACGAGACGACCGGGGCCGATCCCAAGTACTAACACCGACCTTTTTTCCGCTCGGGTGGCTCGCTATGCGAGCCACCACTCGCGCAAAAAATCTCGACCAAAAAAGGCCGCTCGCTCCCTTCGGTCGCTCGCGGTCGGCGTCGGGTAGCGGCCTTCCCTCCCCCGGGTCGTGCGTCTCTCGCCGATGCTCGAGACGCACTCCCGGCCGATGACCGTTCGACCCGTCTCCGTCCGACTGATTCCGGGCGATTCGTCCGATTCGGTCGCCGGCGTACAGTTCGGTCAACCGTACTGTCGATTCTCGTGAAAATATCCCTACGTTATTAGGGTATTTTTGCTTTCCTGTTCGCGGGGTAACGAGTTACGATGGTACAGAACCACACGCGCCGACGCGCACTGACACTGATCGGCACCGCGGGCGGCGTCGCGCTCGCCGGCTGTATGGGCGGCGACGGCAACGGCGACGACGACTCGAGCGACGACTCGGGCAACGGGATGGGAGCCGACGACGGCACGGACGACTCCGAGTCGGACGACGATATGGACACCTCGATGTCGAACGTCCGGGTCGCGCACCTCTCGCCCGACGCCCCCGACGTCGACGTCTACGTCGACGGCGACGCCGTCCTCGAGGACGTGCCCTACCGGGCCGTCAGCGACTACCTCGAACTCGAGTCGGGCACCTACGCGGTGATGATCACCGCGGCCGGCGACGCGGACACCGTCGTCTACGACGAGGACCTCGAGGTCGCCGAGGGCTCGTTCACGATCGCCGCGCTGGGCGAACTCGCCGACGAGAACCGGCCCTTCGAGCCCGCGGTCCTCGAGGACGACGTCAGCGACCCCGGCGACGACGCCCGGGTGCGGCTGGTCCACGCCTCGCCGGACGCCCCCGCGGTCGACGTTACGGTCGGCGACGGCGAGACGGTGCTGTTCGAGGACGCCGCCTTCGGCGACGCGGCCGAGACCGAGGTTCCGGGCGGCGAGTACACGCTCGAGGTCCGACCCGCGACCGAGACCAACGACGGCGACGTGGTCGCGACCTTCGACGTCGCCCCGGAGGGCGGTAGCGTCTACAGCGCCTTCGCCGTCGGCTACCTCAAGCCCGGCTCGGCCCCCGCCGACGAGGCGTTCGACCTCGAGGTCGTCGTGGATGCCTGATCGACGCCGCGGGTCAGCACCGGGCCCGGAGCCGTTCGATCCGGCGCGCCGTCGGCGGATGCGTGCCGAACAGCCGCCGGTGGAGGAAGCGACGGGTGCGGTCGAAAAAGCGGTGTTCCTCCCACGGCGGCGGGACGATCGAGAACGCGGTCGTCGAACGATGTTTGCGGAGATCGTTCGAGGGCCGCTCCTCGAGGTCGGAATCGAGTTTCTCGAGGGCGCTGGCCAGCGCCGCAGGGTCGCCGGTGATCGCGACGGCACCGCGGTCGGCGACGTACTCTCGATAGCGGCTGACGACGGCGACGGACCACCGGACGAGAACGATGACCGCACCACACGGTACGGCGACAAACGGGTGGAAATCGTAGCGCTCGATGAGCGCGGCCGCGGAAGCTGCGGGCACTGATAACGCGGTCAGCACCGCCGCGTCCCTGTTTTTCGCGTGGGCGAGTTCGTGTGCGAGGACGGCGTCGAGTTCGCGGTCGTCGACGGCCTCGAGCAGACCCTCGGAGATGACGATCGTCGACGCTCCGGCCTGATAGCCGACGGTCGCTGCTGTCGGCGTCGACGAAACGCCAAGACGGACCGTCAGTGCGGGGAGATCGGCCTGCTTGGCGAGCCGGTCGACACGGCGTTGGACGGCTGTTCGGCGCTCCTCGAGGGTCTCGTCGGGCCGATCGAGGACGCGGACGACGCCTTCGATATCGCGGAGCGCAGCGGCGTCGTCGGTTCGTTCGGAGTAGACGATCCACGCCACGTGTGCGAGGACGACGAGGACGCCGACCGCAGCGGCGGCGGACAGCGGATCGACAATCGAGCGCCACGCGACCGCCTCCGTGAATGCGAACCCGACGAACGACCCGAGAGCCACGCCGCCGAGCAGGCCGAGGATTTTCGGCCAGTTCGCGATCGCCTCCGCGGACAGCAGCGTCTCACCGATGGCTTCGACTGCGTCGGCGGTGCCGTCGTGAGCGAGGCGATCCGAGAGGGTCTGGTCGGGATAGTAGCGGCGGATCACTATCGCGACACCGAGCCAACAAACGAACGCACCAGCGAACAGTAGCGAGAGGACGAAGAAAAAGGAGAGAAACCCCTCGAGCGCCATGAGGAGAAACAGCGCGACGAACCCGCCGACGGTGAACTCGAGTGCGAGGACCGCAAGCTGTGCGGCTCCGACGAGAATTCCGGCGACCGCCATCCGCAACCAGAGTCCGAGTTGGAGGGGCGTCGGACGGCTCACCGAACGAACACCTCGACCGCGGCCGTTCGCGTCGACGATCGCGAACCAGGGACTGGATCAGCGGATTGCACCGTCACCGATCCGTACTGGTAGGATACCCAAGAATATTTGGAGTCCGTCCTCGGTCGGTTACTGGTCGTCGCCGAGCCGCTCGATCGCGCCGGCGAGCGTCTCGATGCCGTGTTGGATGCTGTCCTCGTCGACGTCGAACGTCGCGGTGTGGTGGCCGCCGGGGTGATCGGTCCCGACGCCGACGTAGCAGGCGCTGCCGCCGTTTTCCTGGACCGCCCGCATCAGGTAGGTCGCGTCTTCGCTGCCGCCCAGTTCGTCGCGCTCGAGGACGCGTTCGACGCCGGCCGTCTCGCCGGCGACGTCGGCGACGATCGAGACGAGTTCCTGATCGCTGGTCGCGCTGGGGGCCTCCGCACCGATCCCGATCTCGACCTCGCAGTCGTGCATCGCGGCGGCGCTCCGGAGGACCTGCCGGGTTCGTCCCTTCATGTACTCCATGAGTTCGGTCGTCTCGCCCCGGACTTCGGCGACGATCCGGGCCTCGGCCGGGATGACGTTGGCGGCGCTGCCGCCCTCGACGACGCCGGCGTTGACGCGGGTCTTCCCCTCGCTGTGTCGCGGAATGCCATAGAGGTTCTGTACCGCCGTCGCCATCGCCTGCACGGCGTTGCGGCCCTGCTCGGGGTGGCCCCCCGCGTGGGCCGACGCGCCCGTGAACTCGGCCTCGAGGTGCGAGACGGCCAGAAAGCCGTCGATGCCGGCGACGATCTCGCCGGTCGGATGGTCGAGGCCGATGTGAACCGCGAGCAGGTAGTCGACGTCCCGTATGTGATCGCTTTCCGCCATCGACTTGCCGCCGCCGACGACCTCCTCGGCGGGCTGGAAGAAGAGCTTGAACGTCCCCTCGAAACCTACGTCGGAACGCTGTTCCGACGAGGATCGCGACTCGTCGAGTCCCTCACCGCTCTCGGCGATCCGCTCGAGAACGCCGATCCCGATCGTCGCGTGGGCGTCGTGGCCGCAGGCGTGCATCGCGCCCTCGTGGTCGGAGCGAAAGCCCTCGGCGGCCGGCCGGTGGGTCGGGTCGCCGGACTCCGTCTGGGGCAGGCCGTCGATGTCGACCCGGAGGCCGACGGTCGGCCCCTCGCCGCGCTCTATGACGGCCACTGCACCCGTATACCCGCCCTCGAGTCGCTCGAGGACGTCGTCGTCGACGCCGGCTTCTCGCGCCTGCTCGTACCAGCGGGTGAGTTCCGCGTCGTCGGGGACCGCCAGCCGGTGGTCGCCGGCGATGGCCTCGGGGCCGACGTGGAGTTCGGCGAGGTCGTCGCCCAGTCGGCTCTCGAGTTCGTCGACGATCCGCGCGGTCGTGTAGAACTCCCGCCAGGCGGGTTCGGGTCGACGGTGCAGGTCGCGACGCAGCGTGACGAGGTCGTCCGCGGTCATACCGTCATCTCATCGTGAACGACCAAAAGCCCTCGCGACGGTTTCGGCGCGCGACGATCGGAGAACGCGGCTCGAGGCCCGCTCATGCGGTCTCCTGTAAGTCATTACCGGTGGGACCGCAGGACGGTCGCGGTCCCACCGGGAAACCGTTACAGCAGACCGTATCAGTTGCTGCGGCCGGCCCCGTGGATCTGCTCGACCTCGGCCTCGATGTGGACCGAGTCGGGGAAGTTCTGCGAGGCGATGTTGCGCGCGAGGTCGTCGTGGCCGTGGATCTCGAGTTCGCGGGTGAAGACGGTGTACTCCCAGGAATCGAAGTGACGGTCGTCGTCGGCGTGGAGCCGACAGCGCTGGGGGACCGACAGCTTTTCCGGCGGGTGGGAGTGTGGTCCTTTCAGTGCCGCCCCCTTCCGTTCGGCGGTGGCCTTGATGTCCTCGACGATGCCATCGAGCGCGGCGCGATCGCCGCTCTGGAGGGTGAGACGGGTGACGAAGGTCATGGCTGGTGCTGTCGCATACATCCGCGATGGGGGCCTAAAAACCTGCTGAGACGCGTCGCCGCCCGACGGTGAACGACTGCAGTCGATCGCCCGCTTCGCGCGTGACAATCCGCTCCGATCCGTGTTCGTTGGACGAACAGTCCGATATTCTCTTAACGTCGCACCTGTTATCCCAGTTAATGGCAGTCGAAGCTACGAGCGCAGGCGCGATCCTCTTCCGCGACACGCGGGGCCGGCGCGAGTATCTTCTACTCAAGAGCCGCCCGGGCGATTGGGAGTTTCCCAAGGGCGGTGTCGAAGGAGACGAAGAACTACAGCAGACGGCTATCCGCGAAGTAACGGAAGAGGCAGGTATCGAACAGTTCAGACTACTCGACGGCTTCCGCGAGGACTACGACTACGTCTTCGAGGCGAACGGCAAGACGATTCACAAGACCGTTCACCTCTTCATCGCGAAGTCGTTCGAAGCCAGTGCGGAACTATCGAACGAACATCGCGACCTCCAGTGGCGCGACTACGAACAGGCGGTTAACACCGTCACGCAGGACGGCCCCCGAGAGATCTTGGAGCAGGCCCACGAGTTCATCGACGAGCGCGAGGAGGACGACGAGGAGTAGTCCCGCAGTCAGCGAGACGTCGCTTCTCTCGCCGTTGTGCGACGGGGAATCGCGGCCGGCCCCGAGACCCGGTCAGTAGCGCCGTCCGTAGCGATCGCTTGCGGCAGGCACCGACCGATCGGGCAGCGTTTTTGTCCCGCCGAACCCAACGGGAGGCGTGGACGTACACACCGCCGAGTTCGGGTTCGAACTCCGGACCTGCCGGTGGGCCGAACGCGAGTGGCCGCCCGGCGAAACCGACGGTGCCGACACCGTCACCCTCGTCGCCCGCCAACTCGGGACGACCCGCCGCCGCTGGGACACGATCGTCCTCGAGTGCGACCCCGAGGGCCTGCGCCGCCGCGCCCGGTTCGGCCCCGATCGGCTCGATAGCGACCAGTTACACGTCGTTCGCAACGCCCCCGCGGAGTGGACCTACTATCGCGACGCGCTTCCGGATCCCGGCTACCCGTGGCGGTACGTCCGCGAGTCGATCCACGAGGCTGACGACCGCGGAATCCTCGAGACCCGCAAGCGCGGCAACCGCATCGAGATCCGACGGAACTGGCCCTACCCCGACTGGCTCGAGCGGCTCGTCGCGATCGAGAACAAACCCGACCTAGACGCCAGCGCGGCCCGCGCGCTCGGATCACAGCTCGAGTACGACGTCGCCGTCGGGCTGGCCGATTCGGTCTGGGTCGCGACCCGGCGGACGGACGAGCCGGTCGAACCCGTCCTCTTCGAGGACCTGCCGGTCGAGGCGGGGGTCCTCGCGCTCGAGCCCGACGACCTGACCGCCGAGGTCGCGTGGTATCCCCGCTCGCTCCCGGTGACGGAACCGGGGACCCGCATCCTCGAGCGGCCCGACGGCGGGGCCCGGGACGGCTCGGCGGCCCGATTCGAGTACGCCGATCCCGGCTGGAAGGCCGACAAGCGCCTCGCGATCGCCGAGCGGGCCTACGAGCGCGGCTGGCGGTCCTTTATCGACACGATGCGGCCCGACTGTCGGCGCTTCGAACTGCGCGCCCCCGACGGCTCGCAGGCGCTGCCGTACTGCACCGCCAAGGGGCGGTGCCAGACGGCCGCCGAGTGCGCCGGCTCCTGCCCCGACTTCGAGCCCGAGCCGCCCGCCTGGCGCACCCGCGGCTGGCCGATCGAGGGCGGGCCCGGAAAAGGGCTCCGGCGGTTGCTCGAGGATCGCCGGCGGCGACGGCGGCCGGGGCTGTAGTGCACAGGTAGGCCGTGACGAGTCCGCGAGCGAAGCGAGCGGTTCACCGACGACTCGGCCTTCGGCCTCGTCGTCGGCCTTTTTCATCGAAGTCCGCGAGAGCAAAGCTCTCGCGGGCCCATCAGAAATCTTCGATTTCTGAGGACGTTTTTGCGCCCAGCGCGGGACCGTCGGTCCCGCGAGCCGTGCGAACGGGCAATGCGCGGCGCGTAGCGCCGCGACTGTCGGGACGGCGCAGCCGTCCCGCAGCGCCCGTGAGCAGAGAGTGGTGAGCGAGCGGAGCGCGGTTCGGAGCGAACGGAGTGAGCGAGAACCGCGACGATGCGAACGGCGAAGCCGCGAGCAAAGCGAGCGAACCCGAGGTGGAAAAAGTTCGGTGGTCAGTCGGAGACGGCGACCTCGAGGTCCGCACGCTCGACGGCTAGCCGGAACGTGGGGACGGTGCGGTACTCGACTTCGACGACGCCCTTGCGTCGGAGACTCTGGAGGCCCGACCGGACGTCCTCGGCCTCGGCGTCGACGTCGTACTCGTCCCGGAGTTTGTGTAACACCGAGACGACGCTCTCGGAGCGTTCGTCGGGCCCGGCCAGCACCGCCACGATCCGCGCCTGTAGCTCCGGGACGCGGACCTTCGAGGGGACCCCCTCGTCGTCCGGGTCGCTCTCGATCCCCGGCTCGACGTCGACCAGCTCGGCGGCTTCGGCGGTCGCTCGAATCAGGCTGTTGTCGTCCCGGAAGTAGTAGTCCCCGAGTTCGCTCTCGAGGTACTGGTGGACCTCGCTGCCGCTCTCCATCCCCCACCGCTCCTGCAGTTCGCCGTTCTTCGTCGGCTGTAGCTCCACCACGTCCGCCAACCGGTCCTGGGCCTCCTCCGAGAGCGTCATCGTCGAACCGTATGGGGATCCGGTACTTTTGCGTTGCGTCCCGCCGCGACTCGAGCGACTCCGCCCCGTCCTCAGCCGAACTCGCCGGCGAACGATCGCAGGTCCTCGACGAACAGTTCCGGCACCTCCATCGCAGCGAAGTGGCCGCCTTCGGGCTGTTCGGACCAGTACTCGACGTCGTAGACCGCTTCGGCCCAGCGGCGGGGCGTCTTGTACACCTCCGCCGGATAGCGGGCGTGGCCCGTCGGCACGTCGACCGAATCCGGCGTCGCCGCGCTCACGTCCGTCTCGGCGTAGAGTCGCATCGAAGAGCCGATCGTGCCGGTCAGCCAGTAGACGCTCAGGTTGTCGAGCAGCCGGTCGCGGTCGATCCACGACTCGAGGTCGCCGTCGCAGTCGCTCCAGGCCCGGAACTTCTCGACGATCCAGGCCGCCAGCCCGGCCGGCGAGTCGGTGAGCCCGTAGGCCAGACTCTGTGGTTTGGTCGCCTGGATCTCGTGGTAGGCGGTTTCGGTCTCGCGGAACGCCGCGGTCTCCCGGTAGTCGCCCAGCCCCCGTTCGTCGAGCAGGTCGGTCGGATCGTCGGCCTCGAGCGACGACGGGTTCAGAAAGAGCATGTTCGTGTGAATCGCCGCGACGCGGTCCGGATAGTTCGCGCCAAGCAGGGCGGCGACCAGCGCGCCCCAGTCCCCGCCCTGTGCGACGTAGCGGTCGTAGCCGAGCCGGGCCATCAGCTCGGCGACGGCGTCGGCGATCCGCGGCACGTCGTACCCCCGCTCGCCGGTCGAGCCGGAGAAGCCGAAGCCGGGCAGCGAGGGCGCGACGACGTGGAAGGCGTCGGCCGGATCGCCGCCGTGGGCCGCCGGGTCCGTCAGCGGCCCGAGGACGTCGAGAAACTCCGCGACGGAGCCGGGCCAGCCGTGGCTCAGGACGAGCGGCGTCGCGTCCGGTTCGGGCGAGCGGACGTGATAGAAGTGCAGCCGCTGGCCGTCGATCGTCGTCACGTACTGGTCGAACTCGTTGCACCGGTCCTCGAACGCCGCCCAGTCGAACTCCTCGCGCCAGTACGCACAGAGATCGCGGAGGGACTCGCGTTCGGTCCCGTACTCCCAGCCCGCCTCGGGGAGCTGGTCCGGCCAGCGGGTCCGCTCGAGGCGCGTCCGGAGGTCGTCGATCTCGTCCCGACTGACCGACACCTCGAACGGTCGAATCGAGTCGTCGATCTCCGCCGTCATGTCGCCACCCCGATCCGAGTGCTGCCACTGTGGATGATACCACTGCACATACGGACTTCGACTCGCTCGCGTCACAAAGGCGTATCGTCAGTCGTCACCGATGACCGGAACCGGGACCGTCGTCTCGAGGGTCTCTTCGACCTGCGTGTAGACGAGGATCGTTCCGAGCGCAGCGAGTGCGGTCCCGAAGACGAACGGGACCTCGAAGCCGAACCGCACCAGCGCGCCCGAGGAGAGCGGCCCGATCGCGATTCCGTAGCCGAAGGCCATCGTCAGCACCGACAGCTTCGAGCCGGACTCGCCCTCGCCGGCGAGGTCGCCGGCCAGCGCCAGCGACGGGGCAAAGACCATCGCGGCGGCGACTCCCTGGCACAGGCGCGCGACGAACATCAGCGCCGACGAGAGGAGAAAGCCCTGGACGAGCGTCGTCGGGATCAACAGCGCCATTCCGGTCACGATGAACGGCCGCCGGCCGTACCGATCGCAGGCCCGCCCGATCGGCGTCTGGAGCGCGACCTGTGCGATGATAAACCCCGCGAACTGCAGGCCGAACCAGGTCGCCCCCTGCTCGAGGCGGGCGTTGACCTGCGGCTGGATGGTCGCAAATAGCGCGATGGCGGTCGCCATGAAAAACGACGCGATCCCGAGGGTGAAGATCGGATCGAGCAGGTTCGAGCCCGACCGATCGAGGATCGGGATCGAGAGGTTCGCGCCGGCGTTGGCGGCCGTCGACTCGGGATCGGACACCAGCACCGTCACCATGACGTAGCTGATCGTCGCGGTGATCGTCGCGACGTAGAAGGCGGCGTCGAACCCGGAGACCGCCAGACCGCCGGGGAGCGCGTACGGACCGCGACTGACGACCGCCCCGGCCACCGCCGGCCCGGCCCCGAACCCGACCAGACGGAACGTGTTGTAGACGCCCATGTTCCCGCCGCGGTCGCCCGTCGTCGCGAGTTCGTTGACGAGCGCGACCGACGGCGGGATGATGAAGGCGACGCTGACGCCCTGCAACCCCCGGATGACCAGCAAGGAGAGGTAAGTCTCCGCGAAGACGTACGCGACGTTGGTCATCGCGAGGCCCGCGAGCCCGACCAGAATGAACGGCTTGCGCCGGCCGAGCCGATCCGACAGCCGGCCGGTAAACGGCTGGAACGAACTGTTGAGAAAGCCAAAGAGCGAGAGGATCACCCCGATGAGCAGCGACTCGCCGAGACCGAAGGCCGTCCCGCCGACGACGCCGCTGGTCACGTACAGCGGGATGACGATGATCAGAAACGAGTTGCCGATCCCGTCGGCCATGCGAGCGCCCGCCAGCGCGAGGACCCGTCGATCGACGGCGAAGGGCGCGACGAGTCGCTCGACGACGGTCGGCATTGGCAACACCTGCGTGATCCCGACCGATTATACTTTCGAACGGAACAGCCGGTCGACGGGACAGTCCGCGGGAGCGTCGCTATAGTAACCACTGAGAGTCACTGCACACCCGATCGCGATCCCGACGAGAACGGCCGTACCCGGACAGTGGGCCTTCCAATATCTCTGGGGCCGTATAGTTAGAAATATAATATGACGGGGAGTTTCTAGAGACGATCGACGGTGATCAGGAGACGAACCGGTATCGATATCCTCTCGCTACTCGTCTCTGGATTTTGTGTCATATACGTCAACTCGATCGTAATCGAACTTTCGATAGTCTGGTCTCTCGTTCTCCTCGTACTCGTTTTGGTCAGTGTTCATCGAGCGACCGAACGGATATACGAATCGCTCTCCGGATCCTCGATTCGAGACGACGAGACCGGTGACGGCGAGAAAGCCCTCGCGGATACGTACGACTCGGTCTCCATTCTGGTGGTCGTTTCCACGGTCTGCCTCCACGAATACATCGACGCCAACGTCGTTTCACTCTCCGGTTACCAGACGGTAGTTCTCGTCGTCGGTCTCGTGTTTGCGATCCACGGAGCGATCGAACGGACGTACAGGCTTGCCGTGCGATGACTTCACGCTCGAGTCTTCCGTCGGCCGTCCCGTCGCTTTCCGCCCCGCTCTCGACGCCGTCGTCCTTCCGCTCGCGGGGCGACTTCTTTTCTACACACTTAACCGGGGTGAGCAACAACCGAGTCGTATGGAATTCTGCGACGAATGCGGTTCGATGATGAAGGCCGACGACGGCCTCTGGGAGTGTGGCAGCTGCGGGTACACGGAGCCGAAAGGCGACGCCGACCAGTACACCGTCACCGACGATCAGGAGGTCGGCGAGATCATCGAGTCCTCCGGCGAGACCTCGCTGCCCGAGACCGACGCCATCTGTCCCGAGTGCGGCAACGACCGGGCCCACTGGTACATGCAACAGATCCGCTCGGCCGACGAGTCCGAGACGCGCTTCTTCATCTGCACCGAGTGCGAACACAAGTGGCGCGAGGACGATAATTAGTCCGAGTCGCGACCGCTGACCGCCGTCAGAGCGGTTCGTTCCCGTCGATGATTCGCTTGGCCCAGGCGGCGTACTCGGGAACGCGTTCCTCCATTTTGGGATAGGTCGGGTCGTTGCTGTTGCCCTCCAGGTACCGTCGGAAGAACATCTCCGAGGCCGACGCGATCTTGAAGACGCCGAACGCCCGATAGAACCGGGGATTCTCGAACGACCAGCCCGTCAGATCCTCGTACCGGTCGACCAGTTGACGCCGGGTCGGATACTCCGGATGAGCGAGAAGCGACGGCGTGAGTGCCGTCGTCCGATCGGGATCCTTCTCGTCGGGCCAGTACGCGAGCAGCCAGCCGAGGTCCATGAAGGGGTTTCCCCGAGTACACATCTCCCAGTCGAACACGCCGACGATCTCGGGCGGCGTCTCCGGCGCGAATATCATGTTGTCGAGTTTGAAATCGCCGTGAACGAGGGTGTTCGCGGGGGGCTCGGGAGCGTTGGCAGCCAGCCAGTCGGCCACGTCGAAAAGCGTCGGGACCTCCCGCCGGTCGCTCGTCACCTCTCTCGCCCACTCGATCTGTTTCGTCCAACGGTCGACCTGCCGTTCGGTGTAGCCCGCTGGATGACCGAGGTTCCCCAACCCCATCATCTCGGGCTCGAGCGTGTGGATCTTTGCGCCGACGTCGATGAGTTCCGTTCCGATCCGCCGACGGTACTCGGGGCGTTCGAATCGGGGCGGCTCCGCTTCGCGGATCACGTCGCCCTGAAGCCGCTCCATCACGTAAAAATCGGAACCGATGACGTCGTGATCGTCACACTCGAGGACGGTCTCGGGGAGTGGAACGTCGGTGCCCTGAAGGGCGTTCATCACGCGGTACTCCCGAAGCACGTCGTGAGCGGAGTCGGCGGTCGCTCCCGCCGGCGGTCGGCGGAGGACAAACTCGCGATCGCCCCAATCGACGAACAGCGTTTCGTTCGAGTGGCCTGCCTGGTGATACGTCACTTCGAAGCGGTCGGCGGTGCCGAGTTCCGACTCGAAGTACGCCCGCAGCGAGTCCTCGTCGACGAGTTCCTCGAGATACGCCGTCTCGCTCGCATCGTCCGCCATACCGTTCCCGTGTCCGGCGCCCGTGATAAATATTCACTGGCAAACCGATGGCAACGGCCCGCTCGCTCTCGGCCGCCGCTTGCTCGAGTCGCGACGATATCGAACGAGGACCGCACGAGAGACTGTGACGCGAACACGTCGTCGCGTCGAACGAGGAGAGAACCGCCCTATTCGTTGCGGGCGATCGTCAGATAACCGGTGTGACCGACGGGCGCGGTCGTCGGCCGCGAGCCCCGCTCGTCGAACTGCATTTCGCGTTGAATCGTCTCTCGAGTGGTGACGTTCGCGAGGCCGACCTCGCGGGCCGTCCGTGCGACCTCGCGGGTCGACTCGATGAAGGGGCTGTAGACCGCGACGAACCCGCCGTCGACCAGCAGGTCGGGTGCGTGTTCGACCATCGCGGGCGCGTCGGCCGTATCGAGGGTCATGACGTCGAACGACGACGGCTCGAGGCCGTCGACCTCGTCGGTCACGTCGCCGGTCCGGACGTCGACGGCGCCGGCGACGCCACCAAGTGCCATGTTCTCGCGGGCCACGTCGGCGAACTCGCCGTCCTGCTCGTAGGTCACGACCTCGGCACCGGCCCGGGCCAGCATGGCCGCGAGGACGCCGGTTCCGGTACCGGCGTCGAGGACCCGGTCGCCGCCGGCGATGCCGGTCTCGCCGATGACGAGCCCGATGTCGCGGGGCACCATCGGCGCGCCGGTCCGCTCGAAGTGATGGAAGAGATCGGGGCCGCGCAGCCGACGTACCTGAAACTCGTCGCCCAGATGCGTCTCGATGGTGTCGCCCGACTGCACGTCCTCGGGGACCTCGAGCACGCCGAGGTCGGTCCCCTGTTCGCCGCCGGGTTCGACGAGGTACTCGCGGTCGCCGCGGACGAGCAAGACCGGGACGCGAGCCGTCCCGTCGGCCGCGCTCTCGTCTCCACTCACGCGAGTCACTCGAGGGAGCCGACCGCCGCGGCGAGGTCGCCGTCCGCGTCCTCGAGGGCCTCGCGGGCCTCGTCTTCGCTCACGCCGGCGCGCGTGGCGACGAGTTCGACGTCCTCGTCGGGGATCGACGAGCCGGCGTCGCTGCCGGCCTCGGAACTCCCGCCGGCCGAACCGGCCTCGACCTCCTCGGGCGAGCCGATGACCTGGTAGGTCTCCTGGCCGCGAGCGTCCATCTTGGTGACCTCGGCGTCGCCGAAGACGAGGTCGTACTCGTCGGTGCGGATGATGACCTCCTCGGCGTCGATGTCCTCGACGTCGATGCCCATCTGTTCCATCATCTGTTCCATCTTGCGCGGGTTGAGTCCGCCGCCGCCTCCTCCGAACATACTCGACACGTGGCCGCGGGCGACCTTTTAGTTTGTCGTTCGCCCGAAGCGACCGGACGGACTCCTGCCCGTCGTTGCCGGCGCGACGGCGGGACCCGCGGTCGCGTCGCCGATCGTACAGCAGCCCGTCTCATACGGTTTGCTGTAACGATTTACCGGTGCGACCGCAGGCCGTGTCGCGGTCGCACCGGAAATGACTTACAGCAGACCGTATCAGGCGTCGTCCGGCCGCGAGTAGTCCGGATCGAACAGCTGCGCCGACGTCGGCTCGGGATCGCCCTCGGTGAGGTTGTACCCGGAGAAGTCCTCGACGCCGGCCTCCCGGAGGAAGTCCTCGTCGTAGACGCGGTTCCCGGTGAACTCCGCGGGGTCGCGGGTCAGGATCTCGAGGACGGTGTCCGAGACGATGTCGGGCGTCCGCCAGTCGTCTTCGGTCCCCATCTCGAAGTACCGGGTCGCGCGCGTGTCGATCGCGGTCACCGGCCAGAAGGTGTTACAGCCGATCTCGTCGTCGGCCAGTTCCTGGGCCATCGACAGCGTCACGAACGACATCCCCATCTTCGACCAGGAGTAGGCGGCCGACCCCGGAGCGCGGTCGAGTTCGACCGGCGGCGCGTTCGTCAGGATCCAGGCGTCTTCCTCGACGCCCTTGAGGTGGTCGATGAACGCCCGCGAGACGAGATAGGTGCCGCGCACGTTGACCTCGTTCAGGAGGTCGTAGCGATCGGCCGGCAGGTCCTCGACCGCACCCATCTGGATGGCCGAGGCGTTGTTGATCACGATGTTGATCTCGCCCATCTCGTCGATCGCCTCCTCGACGGCCGCCTCGATGGCGTCCTCGTCGCGGACGTCCAGTTGGATCGCGTGCGTCTCGACGCCCTTCTCGGCGCAGGCCTCGGCGGTCTTGTGGATCGTCCCCTCGAGGTCCGAGTCCGAGTCGTCGACGGTCTTGCCCGTCGACACGATGTCACAGCCTTGTTCGGCCAGCGCGAGTGCGAGTTGCTTCCCGATTCCACGCGTGGTACCCGTTATGAATGCGGCCTGTCCGCTCAGGTCTGGTTTCTGCGGCATTAGTGATCTATACACATACCTGCACCCATAATAGTCCATTCAAACTCCCGGGCCGACGATCGACGTTTTCAATCCCCGGCGGCGCGTGGGAGACCGTAATGGCCGACGAACTCGACGCCCTGCTCGAGGCCCTCGAACTGAAAGACGAGCGCCGGACCGGCTGGGTCCTCCGCGGGATCGATGCCCCGGAGTCGGTCGCGGCCCACACGTGGGGCGTGGCGACGCTGTGTCTGTGCTACGCCGACCGGGCCGCCGACGTCGACCGCGACCGCGCGGTGTCGATGGCGCTGCTCCACGATCTGGGCGAGGCCCGCGTCGGCGACGTCGCGACGCGCGCCGAGGACGGCACCCAGCGGGTCGACGCAGGCGAGAAAGTCGCCCGCGAGCGGGACGCGATCGCGGATCTGCTCGAGCCGTTCGACGGCGACGACGAGTTTCGCTCGCTCTGGGCGGCGTACGAGGCCCGCGAGACGCCGACGGCGCGGTTCGTCAAGGACATGGACCTGATCGACAACTGCCTGCAGGCGCTCAAATACGAGCGCGGGGACCGCTACGACGAGACCGAGCGCAACGAGGCGTTCGACGAGTACGAGGACCTCGACGAGTTCTTCGCGACGGCCGCACCGCGGCTCGGGACGCCCGTCGGCGAGCGACTCTTCGAGGCGATCAAGACGCGGTACGAACGGGAGATCGGCCGGGAGTGCCAGCTGTAGCGGTCCTCGCGAATCGGCTGCCGGTCCGCCGATCCTCAGGTCTCTGCGGGCGCACCCTCGCGTACGTTGACGGCCATCCCCGTCTCGAAGTCCCGGATGGCGTCGGCGTCCAGCTCGGCCGTCCCGACCGCGAGCAACTCGCCGCGCTCGTGGACCACCAGCACCTCGTCGCCCGGCCGGATCTCGTCGCCGACCTCGAGGACGAACTTCGCGAAGACGTTCTTCTCCTCGCGGACGAACGGCTCGCTCTCGTCGTCGACGACGACCCGGTAGGCCGGGTGCTCGAGCGCGGCCGCGAGCCGGCGACCGCCCTCGAGGCCGAGGGTGAACCGGCCGTCGGTGCCGAAGGAGACGATCCGGCCGGCGTCGGCGTGGACTTGCTGGGGGCGGCCCGACGTGGTCCGTTTGACCGTCAGCGATTCCGACGGCGGGAACAGCGCCGCCCCCGCGTCCGCGCCGAACTGGTAGTCCGCGATGGTTCGAAGCTGGGACAGGCCCGCGCTCCCGTCTGCTGACTCGCTCATTGGGCCGGGTTCGAACCGGCGAGTCGAAAGCCCTTCGACCCGCGATCGGCCATCGACGCGACCGAAACGAGATGGAGAACGTTATTATCATTGGTTCAGTAGTATCGCATCCACATGGACGTCACGCAAATCGGTCTCGGGGTCGCCCTGCTGGTCGTCGGGACCCTGACACTGATCGGGCCGGCCGCGATCGTCACCGGTCCGCTCGTCTACCTCATTACCGGCGCGACGCTATTCGTTGCCGGCTACGCGCTGGTAATCGGTCTCTGGCAGACCCGCCAGCCCAACTGATTCTCGGTCCGAACCGGGGACGATTCGATCGCCGCGCTAGAGCAGGAACGTCTCGTGGCGTTCGCCCAGGTCGAGAAAGGAGTCGGCGGCATCGACGAGTTCATCCGCCGTCGAGGACTGGAACGACATCACCTCGACGCGGACGCCCTCGTGGCGCAGGTGCGAACACAGCCGCGAGAAGTCGCCGTCGCCCGTACAGAGGACGATCGTGTCGACGTGGTTGGCAAGCGTCACCGCGTCAAGACTCATCCCGACGTCCCAGTCGGCCTTCTTCGAACCGTCGGCGAAGGTCTTGATGTCCTTGATCTTCGGCTCGAAGCCGATGTCGATCAGCGCCTCGAAGAAGCTCTCCTCCTCCGGCGAGTCCGCGCGGATCACGTACGCGATCGCGCGGGTGAGCTGGCGGTCCTGAACCGCCTTCTCGAGCAGGGCGGAGTAGTCGATGTTCCGGCTGTGCATGCTCTGGGCCGTGTGATAGAGGTTCTGGGCGTCGACGAGGACGGCGACGCGCTGCCCGGGATGAATTTCCGTCATATACTAGCATGTCGCGGGCGGCTATAAAAAATCGCGGCGTTCGGGACGGTCACGATGGGGTGTCGCCGGATTAGTTCCGAAGCTTCCGAATGCGCTTTTCCGTCGGCGGGTGGGTGGCAAACAGCGTCTGCAGCAGGCCCTTCTCGGAGTTGAAGATACACAGCGCGCTCACGCTGTCGTCGAGTTCGGACTCCCGGCCCTGCGAGCCCTGCGAGATCTTCTCGAGGGCGCGGGCGAGCGGGTCGCCGCTGCCGATGTACTGGCGGGCGTCGTCGTCGGCGACGTACTCGCGGTACCGCGAGATCGCCAGCACGAACACCATCACGAGCATCTGGGCGATGTTCGAGATGATCATCCCGACGAAGATGCTGCCGATGCTGCGGTCGTCGCCCATCATGTAGACCATGTAGGCGACCCAGCCGACCATCATCGCGATGGAGCTACCAAGCACCATCGCGAGGACGTCGCGGTTCTTGATGTGGGCGAGTTCGTGGGCGATGACGCCCTCGAGTTCGTCGCGCTGGAGCAGGCGGATGAGTTCGGTCGAGACGACGACGTAGCCGTTGCCCTTCCGGCCGGTCGCGAAGGCGTTGGGGACGCCCATGTCCATGACCATCAGCGTGGGCTTTTCGATGCCCATGTCCCGACAGAGCGACTCCGTCATCTGGTGGACCTCGCGGTACTGGCCGTCTTCGGGCATCTCCTCGGCGCGTCTCGTGGCCGACCAGGTCCCAATCTTGTACTGGATGACGGGCAAGACGAGCAGGCCGAGTCCGACCAACGGCCACGCGCCGACTCCGAACATCGCCAGGCCGAAGGCACCGACGAGCATGTAGAACGCGAACAGGATCGAGCCGACGATCGCCATTCGCACTTTCAATCCGAAATTCGTCATAGCTGACTCTAGACAACGACTCGGCATAAGCTACGTGGATTCGTATGTCAGCTCTCCGCACTCGCGTCGATCAGTCCGGTCGAAGACACAACGGCTAAGTCGGTCCGGCCCAGTCTCTCGGGCATGCGCCACGTCGCTCGCTCGGGACTCGAGTCCGCCGTGAGCGGCGTCGCCCCTCGTTTTTCGAAACGCAAACGCGCCTGCGAGTGCTCGCGGCGGGCGTAGCGCCCCCGTCCCGGGCACGCTTCGACCGCGCGCGATCGATCACCAACGACCGATCGGAACCGATAGGACCTACCGATCGGAGTCCGACACACGACTCAACGACACCAACACATGACTGCTATCGACCTTTCGGGCGTCTTTCCGGCGATGTGTACGCCCTTCGACGAGGACGAACGAATCGACTTCGAAACGCTGCAGGCCGACGCTCAGCGCCTCGAGACAGCGGGCGTCGACGGGCTCGTCCCGGTCGGCTCGACCGGCGAGTCGGCGACGCTGACCCACGACGAACACGTGGAGGTCGTCGAGGCCGTCATCGAGGCCGTCGACGACGTGCCCGTCATCGCGGGCACCGGCTCGAACAACACCCGCGAGGCACTGGAACTGTCCGAGCGGGCCGCAGACGCGGGCGCGGACGGCCTCCTGCTCATCTCGCCGTACTACAACAAGCCCGAACAGCGCGGGCTGATCGAGCATTACCGGACGATCGCCGACGCCGTCGACCTGCCTCAGATCGTCTACAACGTCCCCTCCCGGACGGGCCGGAACATCGAGCCCGACACCGCCGTCGAACTGGCGAGCCACGAGAACGTCGCGGGCTACAAGGCCGCCAGCGGCGATCTGGGCCAGATCAGTGAGGTCGTCGAACGCACGCGCGACGAGGACTTCGCGGTGCTGTCGGGCGACGACGGCATGACCCTGCCGACCCTCTCGGTCGGCGGCACCGGGACGATCAGCGTCGCCGCGAACATCGAACCCGAGCGCACGTGTGCCATGGTCGGTGCGGCGCTGGACGGCGATTACCAACGTGCAAGGGAACTGCACCACGAACTCGGCCCGCTGTTTCGCGAACTGTTCGTCGAGACCAACCCCATTCCGGTCAAGGAGGCCATGGAGATTCGCGGCTACGGCCCGGCTCGCCTGCGCTCGCCGCTCTCCCGCCTGGCCGACGAGTACCGCGCGGACCTCGAGGCAGTGCTGGCCGACCTCGAGCGCGACGAGACGGAACTGGCAGACCCGGCGGAGGGCGATCGATGACGGTCCGACTGGGCGTCACCGGCGCGACCGGGCGAATGGGCCGGGAAGTCATCGCCGCGGCAGCAGGACGGGAGGACTGCGAGGTCGCCGTCGCGGTCAACCGCGATCCGGACGGCGAGACGGTCGAGGGCGTCGAAATCGAGCCCGCGGCCGAGTTCGATGCGCTGGTCGCCGACCGCGAGCCGACCGCCGTGATCGACTTCACCGGCCCCGCGTCGGCCGTCGACTACGCCCGGGCCTGTGCCGACGCCGGCGTCGCGTTCGTCACCGGCACGACCGGCTTCGACGACGATCAGTACGAGGCCCTCGAGGCCGTCAGCGAAGACGTCGCGGTCCTCCACGCGCCGAACTTCGCCCGCGGTGTCCAGGCCCTGCTCAACGTCGTCGGCGAGGCGGTCCGGAACCTGCAGGGCTACGACGTGGAACTCGTCGAGACCCACCACAACGCCAAGCGCGACGCCCCGAGCGGCACCGCCAACCGGCTGCTCGAGGAGATCGAGGACAACGGTGACTTCGGCGAGCGCGTTCACGGCCGCGAGGGCGAGGCCCCTCGAGAGGAGGGAGAGATCGGCGTCCACGCGCTTCGTGCGGGCACCATCACGGGCGAACACGAGATCGTCCTCGCGGACAACCACGAGGAGGTTCGGCTCACCCACCGCGCCGAGGACCGCGGGGTCTTCGCCGCGGGCGCGGTCGACGCGGCGGTCTGGATCGCTGGACAGAAGGCCGGTTGGTACGACTTCGCGGACGTGATCGGAGAATGAGCGCACTCGAAACCGAAATCGGCGAGTTGTGGGAGCGCAAGCAAAGCGGCGAGATCAGTGCGGAGACCGCGGATGAGGACGCCTACGACACCCTCGCGGCCTTCCTCGACGCCCTCGAGTCCGGCGACGTCCGCGCCGCCGAGAAGCAGGGCGGCGAGTGGGAGGCAAACGAGTGGGTCAAACAGGGCATCCTGCTGAACTTCGGCCTCCGCGAGATCCGGCAGTACGACCACGGCGACACGACGTACAACGACGTCCTGCCGCTCGCCGACTCGAGCGAGTACGGCGACCGCGGGAGCCGTAACACGCCCGACGGGACCGTCGTCCGGCAGGGCGCGCACGTCGGCTCGGACTGTATCATGATGAGTCCGTCGTTCGTCAACATCGGGGCCTACGTCGGCGACGGCACGCTCGTCGACTCCTGCGATACGGTGGGCTCCTGCGCCCAGATCGGCGACAACGTCAAGCTCGGCGCGAACACCCTCATCGGCGGCGTCCTCGAGCCGGTCGAGAACGCCCCCGTGATCGTCGAGGACGACGTCTCGCTCGGCGCGGGCTGTCGCGTGACCTCGGGCTTCGTGGTCGGCGAGAACAGCGTCGTCGGCGAGAACACGCTGCTGACCCCGCGCATCCCCGTCTACGACCTCGTCGAGGACGAGGTCGTCTACGGCGAACTGCCCGCGGACCGCCGCGCGTTCACCCGCTTCGTCGAGTCCTCGATCAGCGACCACGACCTCTTCGAGGGCGGCGCGTACAAGCCCGCCGTCGTGGCGACCGATCTGGAGACGGAGACGCTCGAGGCGACCGAGCGCGAGGACGCGCTTCGGGAATAAACGAGCCGTCCCGACGATCCCGTACGAAGTGCGGTGATCGCACTCGATCCGGGGAAATTGCCGTAGATCGTGGGAGGACTTTTGGTCGTTCCCCTCGTAGTCGGTCGTAATGAGCAAACGGGCCGAGGCCGACGATCGGGGTCGCATCGTCATCCCCCACGAGATCCGCGAGAGACACGGCGACCGGTACCGCGTCGTCGAACTCGAGGATCGGATCGAACTGATCCCGTTGAACGACGATCCGATCGAAGGCCTTCGCGATGCCGTCGGTGACGCTTTCGACGGCAAATCGATCGACGAGATCAAGCGTGAGGCACGCGAGGCCGCTCGAACGGACGCGATAGGCGACGCGAGCGAGTAGGAGCCGATGATCTACGCCGATACCGACTTCTTCATCGCGTTGGTGAAAGACGACGATTGGCTGCAGGATCGGGCGGCCGAGATCGCGCTCGAGAACGAGGGGGAAATCTACACCTCGCGAGCGACGCTGCTCGAACTGCTCGTAATCTCGGACCGCTTCGAATTCGATCGAATGGAGGCGCTTACGTCAGCGCTCGAAATCGCGACCGTCCCCGAAGACGAGGACGTCCTGTTCCAGGCGGCGGACTACATGGACGAAGACGGTCTCACCGCGTTCGACGCGTACCACGTCGCCTACGCGGCGGAAGATCCGATCGTCTCGTCGGACAAATCGATCGACGACGTGACGGACGATCGGATCGCGATAGAGGAACGAGGTCCCGAGTAATCGGGCGTCCGGACGCTCGAATACACTCGGCTCCCCGCATCTTCCCGCTGCTCTCGAGGCGGAGACGCTCGAGGCGACCGAGCGCGAGGACGCGCTTCGGGAGTAGGGGACCGGAGCGATCGATACCCGCCGCCGACCGCTCGGCCCCGCGTTAGCGGCGGTGACGACCCCCGACGTAGGTCACTTCGATCCGCCCGAAGAGATGGACGAGCAGCCCGAGTCCCGAAAGCGACGCGAGCGCTGTCAGAACGAGGATCTGGTTGCGAGTCGTCTCCGACGGCTCGATCTCCTCGGCGAGGTACACTCGGTAGTACGTCCCGTCCTCGAGCCGTATCGGTCGGTCGGGAACGGTCGCCTTCCGGAGCGTCGTGGCGTCACCGGTCCGGGCCGCTTCGGCGGCCGTCGACGAAACCTCCCTCGCGGTCACGTCGTGGCTCGCGTGTTCGAGCGCCGCCTCGGGCGAGGACGGGTCGAGTGTCAGGTCGATGCGGTAGCCGTCGTCTCGCGGGGCCGATTCGTTCGCGACGTAGGTCGTCTCGTAGACGGTGCCGTTGAGCGAGACGTACCGGTATCGCTCCGGGTGGAACGGGAGGTCGACGCGGCCGGGTGCCCCGTAGGAGAACTCGGTCGGAACGGTTCCGTTCTCGAGTACCGACTCCTCGAACGTACACGCACGGACCTCCCACGCGTACGGCCCCGATTCCGCACAGGCGATCGCCCCGTCGACCGGCGTTCGGTCCGGCGCGGCGCTCTCGTCCGCGTATTCGACGCTCGAGCCGTCGGTCGTCACTTCGACGCGCTCGTACCGATAGGTGCGCTCGCCCACGTCGAGAAGCACCATCAGGGCCGGGCTGGTGAGTAAGCCGACGGCGACGAGAGCCAGGAAGACGTCCAGGCGCGGCGTCGACGTTCTCGTGGCTGCCATCGGTCCTCGGAATTAACGACAGGAATATAATGGCTTTGTTCGATCCTTCCGGACACCGTCCGCCGGAAAGCCGTCTCGGGCCCCGTCGGTTCTCCCGTCGATGAGTCCCGCCTCGAGCGGGTCGGCGACGGAACTGCTGACTTCCGTCCCGATCCGAACCCAAACGCTTGAATCCTCCCGCTCACTTTGAGGTACCAATGACTGACGCCGCGGCTTCGGTGCCCGTCCGCCGCCTCTCCGACTGGGACGCGGCCGAACTACACACGCTCGTCGAGGACTACGGCTCGCCGCTGTACGTCCTCGACAGAGAGCGGGTCCGGGAGAACTACCGCCGCCTCGAGACCGCCTTTCCCGACGCCGAGATCCTGTATGCGGTGAAAGCGAACGCGCTGGGGGAGGTCCTCTCGACGCTGCGCGAGGCCGGTGCGGGACTGGAGTGTGCCTCCGCCGGCGAGGTCCAGCGGGCGCTCGGGGCCGGCGCGTCCGGGTCCGAGGTCCACTACACGGCGGTCAACCCGCCGGCGCGGGACCTCGACTGGGTCGTCGACGCCTGGGCCGACGGGCCGGAACTGACGGTCACCGCCGGCTCGGAGGACACGATCGACCGCCTCGAGGAACGCGGCTACGACGGCCGGCTCTGCCTGCGCGTGAACCCAGGGATCGGCGCGGGCCACCACGAGAAGGTCGCGACGGGCGCGGCCGCGAAGTTCGGCGTCCCCGCTGAGCGAGCCGTCGACGTACTCGCGGATGCCGCCGACCGCGGTTTCGACGTCGTCGGGATCCACGCCCACGTCGGCTCCGGCGTCTCGAGCGATCAGCTCGAGGCCCACCGGGAGTTCGTCGCGCGGATGGGCGACCTCGCGCGGAACGTTGCGGGGGTCGTCGGCGGCCTCGAGTTCGTCGACGTCGGCGGCGGCTTCGGGGTACCCTACCGCGAGGACGAGGCCCCGCTCGATCTCGAGAGCGTCGCCGAGGCGACCCGCGAGGCGCTGGGCGCGGTCGACGCCGATCTGACGATCGAGCCCGGCCGCTACTTCGTCGCGGACGCGGGCGTGTTGCTGACCGAGGTCAACACCGTCAAGGAAGCCCGCGAGACGACCGTCACCGGCGTCGACGCCGGGATGACGACTCTGCTCCGGCCGGCGATGTACGACGCCTACCATCCGATCCGGAACCTGACCGCCGAGGCGGGGGACGGCTCGATCGAGGCCGAGAACGGTCCCGCCGGTCGCGAGCGCGTCCCCCAGACCGTCGCCGGCCCCATCTGCGAGAGCGGCGACGTTTTCTGTACCGACCGTCAACTACCGGCAAGCAAACGTGGGGACGTACTCGCGATCGGCAATGCGGGGGCCTACGGCTACGAGATGGCGAACCAGTACAACAGCAGACCCCGACCGGCATCGATCGTCCTCGCGGACAGCGAGGCGCGACTCGCCCGCCGCCGCGAGACGGTTACCGACGTGACGCGACCCGAACGCGAGGCGCGAAGCGCCTCGCCGACGGACCGAAAGAACGACCACGACCGAGCGACCGACACCGACAACGACCCAGTACGATGAGTGTCCCATTCCAGAAGTACCACGGCACCGGCAACGACTTTCTAATCATTCAGGCTGACGAGTACGTCCCCGACCGCGGCGCGCTCGCCGAACGCGAGTGCGACCGCGACGACGGCGTCGGTGCCGACGGGATCCTCTATCTCGCCCTCGAGGACCGGTTCGAACCGCCCCGCGTCGTGATGACGCTGGTCCAGCCCGACGGCGCGACCGCGCCGATGTGTGGCAACGGCGCGCGCTGTGCGGCTGACTGGGCGATGGAACGGACCGGAGCCGACAGCGTCATGATCGACACGCAGGCCGGCACCCTGCGGGCGGACCGGGCCGACGGCGGTATCACCGTCGAAATGGGGACGCCGACGTTCGACCCCGACGAAGTCCCCGTCAGGGCGGACGAACCCGTCTTCGAGGAGGAGATCGAAGGCCTCGAGGTGACGATGGTCAACACCGGCGTCCCACACGCCGTGAGCTTCGTCGACGACGTTCCCGACGAGTTCTTCGAGTCGGGGGTCAGTCGGACCTCGTCCGACGCTATCGACGCGGTCGACCTCGAGGCCGTCGCGCCGCGGGTCCGCTACGCCGACGCCTTTCCCGTCGGGACGAACGTCACGATCGCCAGCCCCGACGGCGAGGGCGGCTTCGACCAGCGGACCTACGAACGCGGCGTCGAGGGCGAGACCGAGTCCTGTGGCACCGGCGCGGTCGCCATCGCGGTCGTCGCGCGACGGCTCGGACTGACCGACGCCGACCCGGTCGAGGTCCGGCCCCCGGGCGGGGACCTGCAGGTGAGCTTCAACGACCGGGGGAACGCGACGCTCGCCGGCCCCGTCGAACACGAGTTCGACGGCGAGGTGCCCGTCCGGTCGCCGACCGAACTGTGAACGGGGCCCAGCGATGAGCGGGAGCGAGCCGGCCGCGAGCGGCCCCGACGGCGACGACGAGTTCGATCCCATCGACTTCCTCGAGACGGCGGTGCAACATGCCTCCCACGAGGACGTCGGCCCGATGCGCGACTACCTCCGCGAGACGCTCGCGGCCCGCGGGCTCGAGCCCCGCGTCGACGACGCCGGGAACGTGCTCGCGAGTCGCGGTTCGCCCGCGGCCGAGGCCGAGACCCACGTCGTCTTGAACACCCACATCGACACGGTCTCGCCTCACGTCCCCTGCGAGCGCGCTCCGGATGCGCCCGAGGCCGACGGCGGCGCGGTGATCCGTGGACGGGGCTCCTGTGACGCCAAGGGACCGCTCGCGGCGCTGTTGTCGGCCTTTTTCGCAGTCGAGCCGACCGACGACCGCGTCACGCTCGCGGTCACGCCCGACGAAGAAGTCCTCTCGACGGGCGCGTACGCGCTCGTCTCCGGCGACGAGTCGCCGACCGCTGACGCCGATGCCGTGATCGTCGGCGAACCGACCGACCTCGACGTCTGCACGGCCGCCAAGGGCCGATTTCAGGGAACGATCCACCTCTCGGGAGCCAACGCCCACGCCGCCGAGCCCGAAACCGGAACCAACGCCGTCGCCGCCCTCGAGGGCGTCCTCGAGGCGGTCCGGACGTTCGGCGAGCGCGCGGACGCGCCGCCGGCCCACCCGCAACTCGGCGCGGCGACGCTGACCCCGACCGTCGTCGAGGGCGGCGCGGCCACGAATCAGGTGCCGGCCGACGCCGCACTGACCGTCGACCGCCGGAGCGTCCCGCCCGAGACCGCCGAGGAGTTCCACGAGGCGCTGACCGCGCGCCTCCGGGCCGCGGTCCCCGACGACGTCGGCCTCGAGTTTCGCTTCACCGACCGGCCGACGCCGTTCCTCGAGGCCTGGGACACCGATCCCGACGCGCCGGTCGTGCGGACGCTCGCGGACGCCGCCGGCGGCGAGGTTCGGCCGTTCACCGCGGCGACGGAAGCTTCCTACTTCGCCGCGGACGCCCCCACGGTCGTCTTCGGCCCCGGCGTCCTCGCCGACGACGAGGGCGCGGTCGCACACGCGCCCCGGGAGTACGTTCGGGTCGAGTCGGTTCGAGCAGCGGCGCGGGCGCTCGAGGCGACGCTGGCGGAACTGGTCGGATAAGTCGACGGACGACTCGTCTCAGTTTCGACGGGCGTGGCCTCAGGACAGCAGCGTCAGGAGTCCCCCGAGGACGGTGAGGACCGCGCCGATCGTCACGACGTTCACCAGTCGGTCGTCGGGGATCGTCGGATCGTCGGCCAGCACGACCTCGTAGCCCGTCGCGAGGACCATTCCGACGCCGCCGACCGAGAGCAGGACGGCCGGGACGGACACGGTCCACGACGAGAGCGTGGCCAGTCCCATGAGGGCGAGCGCGCCGCCGATGACGGCCATGGACGCGTGATAGCGGAGGGCGGTTCGCATTAGTGTCACTTGAGCCGGCACGAACAATACTGTTCGCTTCGTGAACTGCTCGACGGCCGGAACGGTCGTCCGGCCGCCGTCAGACCGACATCAGTGCGATCGCGACCACGCTCAGGGCGATGGCGGCGAGCTTTCGCGGGGTGACGGCCTCGTCGAACGCGACGATCCCGAGCAGGGAACTGACCACGATGAACAGGCCGTAGATCGGGACGACGATGCTCACCGGACCGAGCGCGAGCGCCCGGTAGTAGGTCAACAGCCCGATCGTCAGCAGCACGCCCATCGCGAGGATGTAGGGGGTGCGGGGATGGCGCAGGTACGGCCGCACGGGATGTCCGCGATAGCGGACGACGAGGCCGACCGTGACGAACATCACCGAGTTCGAGAGGAACACGGCGAGGGAACTCGGCAGGTCGGTCATCGCGATCGAGAGCAGCGGGGCGACCAGACTGTAGGCCAGACAGGCGAGGACCGACAGCTCGAGGTACCGGCGCATCACTGCTCACCTCCGGCCGCGAGGTAGATCGCAGCCGTCGCGACGGCGATCCCGGCCGCCCGCGTGGCGGTCAACTCCTCGCCCAGTGCGGCGATGCCGACGATCGAACTGCCGACGATAAAGAGGCCGTAGATCGGGACGACGACGCTGACCGGGCCCTGCTCTAGGGCCTGATAGTACGCGAGGATCCCCGTCGAGAGGAAGAGGCCGGCGACGTAGACGATCCCCGCCGACGGCGTCGTCACGTCGGCCAGTTGGCCCGTCCCGGTCACCAGGAGGACGACCGCCGTCAGACAGAGGAAGACCGTCGTCGAGAGAAAGAGCGCGACCGCGGGCGGGACCTCCGCCGTCACGAAACTCGTCAGCGGTGCCATCAGCCCGTAGGCGAGGAGGGCGACGATCACCCAGAGCAGATACTCCATACGAGCCCTCGATTGAGGGCGTCCAATAGTGTCACTATTCCGGTACCGCGATCCGGTATCGCGAAGCGGACGGGCGGCTCGAGGTGAGCCCTCGAACTCGCTCGTTGGTGACCGGGTTTCGGTTCCGATTCGCGCCCAGTACTAATGTCTGGTATCAAACACTATCAGAAATGTCCGAAAGCTACAGTACAGGGGTGAATACGGACGTATTCGCTATAATTCGATAATAGGCCTATCCTCGAGTACGTAATTCTATTATTAATCTCGGCTAGAACGTCTCGCCGAGAGACAACCAGTTAATAACTATTTACCACAGTCGCCACAGGACGGATCACACTATCGTATGAGGGGGAGACTTCGACCGAGAACGGTACAGGGGACCGTTCGCCGCCGACCCCGGTGGTCGAACGGATGAGCGTCGAATCGATCGGCGAGACCGCGATCGAGGAGACTGACGAAAGGATCGACGACGCGAGCGACGGACTGACTCAGGACGTGGCGTTCACCGTGCTGAGTTGTCCGCGACGGCGGTACAGCCTGCACTATCTCATGCGGGAACAGCGGGAAGTGTCTCTCCGCGAGCTATCGAGGGAGCTCGCGGCCTGGGAGAACGATGTCGACGTCGACGCCGTGACCCACAAGCAGCGAATGCGCGTCTATACGGCGCTTCGGCAGTCTCACCTGCCGAAGATGGACGAGAACGACATCGTCGAGTTCGACTCCTCGGCCGGCGTCATCGAACTGACTGACGACGCGTCCGAACTCGAGGTGTACTTGGACGTCGTTCCGCACGACGAGATTCCCTGGAGTACGTACTACCTCGGGCTCGGGGGTCTCTGTGCGGTCGCGGTGACGCTTTCGGGAGTTGGTCTCTTCCCGCTCTCGGAGGTCCCCGGGCTCGGACTCGCCGCCCTCGTCACGCTGTTGTTCGTGGGGTCGGCGATCGCGCATCGGTATCACGAACGAGCGAACCGACTCGGTTCGGCCGGGGACCCGCCGGCGTGAGGTGACCGACGATGAACGATGCCATACGCGAGGCCCTTCCGGAGCGGCGGTCTCTCGTCAACGTCGTCGGCGTCCTCGTGTTGCTCGCGATCGTCGTCCCGTTCCTGATCGTCGGCGTCCCGCAACTGGCGGGTGCCAGCCAGAGCCACGTCGTCCTCTCCGACAGCATGAGCCCGACGTTCGAGTCGGGCGACGTGATCCTCGTTGAGGACGTCGATCCCGCGTCGATCGAGTCGGGCGACGTGATCACGTACGCGGACGGCAGCGGCGAGCGGACTACTCACCGCGTGGTCGAGGTCGTCGAACGCGACGGCGAACGACAGTTCCGGACGCAGGGCGACGCGAACGACGAACCCGACGGTGATCTCGTGTCGGCCAGCGCCGTCGAGGGCCGGCACACGCAGACGCTGCCGCACATCGGTCACGTGGTTCTGTTCGCCGGCTCGAGGCTCGGGATCGCACTGTTCGTGATCGTCCCGGGTACGTTGCTGGCCGTCTCGGAAGTATGGAACCTGTACCGCGCATGGATAAGAGCTGAAGGCGACGATGATACCTCCGACGCGGACGGTAACGGCGATTCTGCGGGGGCTCGAGCGGCGGACCACGGCGCTCCGGAACCGACGGAAGACGATTGATACCAATGCAACCGAACCAACGAACCCGATTCGTGCTGCTAGCGGTGATCGCGTTCGCGCTGACAGGGGCGACGGCGTCGACGACGACGAGCGGGTTAACCGACAAGGAGGTGGTGACGCTCGGCGAGGTCGGGGCCGACTGGAACGAGTCGATGGGTACCGACGACGAACCGCAACCGAACGAACGCAACGAAAACGAATCCGATGGCAATGAGACGAACGACAGCCACACGAGCAGCGACGAGAACGAACGCGAAATGAACGAGAGTGAAACCCAATCAGAATTGGGAGACCCTATTAGTGAAGAATCCGACGCCGACGGTCCGGTGACGGCTGAGACCGCTCAGAACGCGTCGACAACCGAACCGAACGGACAGGGCACCAACGAGACGGCAGCGAACGTGTCGACCCGTCAGTAGCCGTTTCATCGATCGACTTCTGACTGGCGGCTCCCCGTTCGTGTCGCTGACAGATATCTACTCAGTCGCGATAGGCGGTATGTTCGCTTTGTACCCTCTCAGTACCTCGAGTCGCCGAGAAGGATGAGGTGGGAGGGGACGCTACAGGTCCTGGCTGGTGTCCTGATGCAGGGCGTAGGTGACCGTGAGGTCGAACTCGTCGCCCTGATAGTCGTTGTTGGTACCGGATACCGAATTGTCGAACTCGTCGTCGTGAGCCCACCGGAACTGCATCGTCATCGTCTCGGTGCCGCCGTTCGCGCTCGGCGGCGGATTGAGATCGTCGAGCGGTGCGTCGTTCCCAGTCACCAGATCATCGACGTCTACGAGGCCGTTGCCGTTCGCGTCCAACAGGTCCTCGAGGACGTTGGTACCGTTGTACGTGAACACGGTGACCTTGAACTGCTCGGTCATGCCATCGGCACTCGAGGGCATGGTGTCCGCCGCATTGGTCCCTGTCGACCCGTCGGACTCGGTTTCGTCGACCGAGAAGCCGATCTCGACGTGGTCCGCTTCCAGCGAGCCGGCGTTCTGGAGCGAGACGTTGGTCATCACGCTGTCACCGGGCTTTGCGTTCGAGATCGTCCACGAACCGGAGACGCCGTCCCCGAACCCGTCGCCGTCGTCGGAGACTTTCAGATCGAGCGTACCGGCTTCAATGGTGTTTCCGGTACTCTCCTCCGTGTCGCTGAAGTACGCCCACGTTCCGGCACCTGATGCCGCTCCTGTCACGCCGATAGCTGTTAGGACACCGAGCAGACGACGCCGGGTCAGTGGAGTGCTACTGTTGTCGTCAAACATAATTAGAGGATTCCGGCGAGGGAACGGGCTCAGTTAGGGGGAACCGCCGTACTGGACGATTTTCATCGCGACATCGATGTCGACTTCTTCCTCCTGAGCTTCGTTCCCGACACTCTCAGGTAGTGTCGCAGTGAAGGTGCCACTAACAGGGTCGTCCTCTGGGTCGATTCCTCGGTTCGTAGAGATCCAGCCGGTCGGTGTATTCTCGAGGTTGACATCCCCTGAGTTACCACCGGCTACGTCCCAGGACAGATCGAGATCGTCCTCAAGCGCCCCCCCAGAATCGAACTTGAGGTACAGATCTCCGCCGGTATCGCCTTCAACCCCCAGATTGAGCGAGTAAGATTCTGAATCACCAGGGACGAGAGGGCCGATATTCACGCTAGCTCCATCCTGAATGTCATTCCCATTGACCTTCAGATCGAGTGTCCCAGCGGATACGGTGTTGCCTGTACTTTCCTCAGTGTCGCTGAAATACGCCATCGTCCCTGCGCCTGCAACCGCGCTGCCAGCGCCGATGAGGCCGATACTTCCGAGTACCTTGCGCCGCGAGAGGTCGAATTTCTTGTCCGTCATAGTCGTATTCTCCGTAGCCGCTCCATCGCGTTCGGCGGCCGGACCCACCGTCCGTCACCTCCCCACGTCCGGAGCGACTCGAGAACGGCTATGCTACACACCCCAGTATATATACACCACCTGACAATACGAGAGGGGGACCCTCAATTCGTCTGAGAGTCCGTATAAGATCGATAAACAGATCGTTGAAACGTAGATCTCGTCAATATACGACGTCTATAGGAACAACTGAAACGATTTACACACCGATCGCACAGCCGTCGTGCGATCGGGTGTACAATGACTTTCAGTGGCTACTATAGTTCCGACGAGACCGCTCATGCTATCCGATCTCTGTCTCCAAGACGTCCGATCTCCAGAACGCGTCGACCGCCTACTCGAGGCCGTCGACTACCTCGCTCGACACGCCCGTGTACCCGGCCAGCGTCAACGCCCGCAGTTCCTCGCGGATATCCGCAGGGGCGACCTCGTCGAAGTTGGTGACGGCTCCGACGCGCTCGAGAAACCGCAGATGCACCACGGTTCGATTCCTGCGGTCGTCAGGCTATTGCGTACGCGATCGCAACCGGGTATGGTCGTTAAACCGCTGACCGGCGTCCCCGCGTAACGACGGGTTCGGGATCGTCAGCGGACAAATTATATGTAGCTGTGATAAATTTTATCCGACTGATCAACTGATGCTGTCCGGATTCGATCCATACCCGTCGAACTGGACGCACAGACTCCTCGTGCGAAAGACGGACGCGACCGACCGGAGCTACAATGCTCGACTGATCGAGGCCGAAAACGCGGTCCTCGAGTGGGCCGTCGAACACGGAACGGCGCTTCGCGTCCTCGTGTGGGAAGACGAACTCGCCACTCGGGCCCCGGGAGCGCTCGAGGCGCTTCGAACCGACTTCCGACGCGTTTCCGACGAGCGTCGGACGTGGGCACCGAATCTCGGAACCGAGTTCCACCGATCGCTCGAGGGCGACGGGCGGACGGCGATGGTCCCGTTCTCGATCTCTTCCGAACCGGAGCGGACGTGGCGGCTCTACGACGTCAAACAGATTTTGGTCGTCGACGACGACGAGTGGCGGTATCACTCGACGCCGGACGAGGCACACGTCAGAAACGCCAATCTCCGAGGTCTCGATGCGACCACGAAAGCCGAGTTACGGGAGTCCGTTCGTTCGCTCACCGAAACGTGCCTGCTCGCCCGGTCGGACCTGCACTCCTGGGCCGTCGGTGAACGACGGTACGAACTGCGGGCGGGGACGACCTGCGTCGAACTCGTCATCGACGACTCCACGCGGTCTCGAGCGTACGATCTCGAGGCGATCGCAGCTATCGAATTCGACGAGACGGACCTGACCGCCGTCGTCACTTGGTCGACCCCGGACGGAGCGGCATCGACGCGGCTACGCCGACGACTCGACCGGCTACTCGGCCGACATCGACCGTCCGAACTACGGTTTCCCGACGCGGAAACGATGGCAGCCGTCAGGGAGTCCCTGAATCGAATCTCGACGGCGTGTGAGTACGACGTTCGACTCCGAAGCCGCCGGTAGCGACCGAGATAGGTGCCTGAAACGTAATTTTACTACCGGCTTCGTCGACGCGGCGGGCGATGCAGATCCCGCCGGAACCCGTCTACTCGAGGCCGTCGACCAACTCGCTCGCCACGCCCGTGTACCCGGCCGGCGTCAGCGCGCGCAGCTCCTCGAGAACGCTCTCGTCGATCTCGAGGTCGTCGAACATGTCGCGGAAGTCCTCGAGGGTGACGTCCTTGCCCCGGGTGACGGCCTTGACGCGCTCGTAGGCGTCTTCTTGGCCCTCGCGCCGGAGGATCGTCTGGACGGCTTCGCCGATGATCTCGGGCGTGTTCGCGAGGTCGTCGCGCATGACCTGCTCGTTCGGCACGACCTTCGAGAGGCCGGCGGCGGTCTTCCCGTAGGCGATCAGGCAGTGGGCGAAGGCCCCGCCGATGTTGCGCTTGACCGTCGAGTCCGAGAGGTCCCGCTGGAGCCGGGAAGTGGTGACGTAGTCGGCGAGGAAGGTCAGATCGGAGTTCGCTTTCGAGAGGTTCCCCTCGCTGTTCTCGAAGTCGATCGGGTTGACCTTGTGGGGCATCGTCGAGGAGCCGGTTTCGCCCTCGACGGCCTCCTGGCCGAGGTAGCGGTCGGAGACGTAGAGCCACATGTCGAGATCGAGGTCGAGCAGCACGTCGTTGGCCCCGCGGACGGCGTCGAACAGCGCCGCCAGATCGTCACACGGGTTGACCTGCGTGGTGAGGGGTTCGAACTCGAGGCCCAACTCCCGAACGAAACTCTCCGCGAAGTCCTGCCAGTCGACGTCGGGATAGGCGGCGACGTGGGCCGCGTAGGTGCCCGACGCGCCGCCGAGTTTGCCGCGCAGGTCGTCTGTCGCCCGTCGGATCCGGCCGGTCGCGCGACCCAGCCGCGCGGCGTAGACGGCCATCTCCTTCCCGAAGGTCGTCGGCGTCGCGGGCTGGCCGTGGGTGCGAGCCAGCATCGGCAGGTCCCGGTACTCCCGCGCCATCTCCGCGAGGGCGTCGCGGACGTCGTACAGCTCGGGCAGCAGCACTTCGTCGACGGCGTCGCGGACCAGCAGCCGGTGGGCGAGGTTGTTCACGTCCTCGCTCGTCAGCCCGAAGTGGATCCAGGCCGAGGCGTCGCTGCCGTCGGGCAGCCGGTGGCGGACGAAGTACTCGACGGCCTTGACGTCGTGGTTGGTCGCCTCGAAGCCGGCGTGGCCCTCGGTCTCGAGTTTCTTGATCAGTTCGGCGTCCTCCTCGGCGAAGTGCTTGTAGAGGCCCCGTAGCTCCTCGCGGTCCTCGAGGCCGAGTTCCAGCGGCGTCGCCTCGAGGTCGGCCAGCGCGATCAGGTACTCGACCTCGACGCGAACGCGGGCCCGCATCAGGGCGGCCTCGCTCGCGTACGGCGACAGCGGTGCGGTCCGGCCGTCGTACCGGCCGTCCAGCGGCGAGACGGCGTACAGGGCGTCGGTGTCGGTCATCGTGCGAGTCTTTCCAGCGCGGTGCAAAAGCGTATCGAAACCGCGACCCGCACGGAGTCACGAGCGTGCATATCTCGAGCGTCCGATTCGGAAATACTGTCCGAACGATACACAGTTGTGCATAACTCGGGGATCGAGACCGCAACGGCTTTGCCCCTCGCGGGCGGGCGTACGACCATGACGCGAATCGCCGGGATGGCCGGCAACCGAGGGCGCAACCTGTTGAACATCGTCGACCGAGCGCCGGGCGGGGCCGAGTTCGCCGTGATCCTCGCGACCGATCCGGACGCGCCGGTGCTGGAGGGCGCGGCCGAGCGGGGGATTCCGACCGAAATCGTCCCGCTCGAGGACGACATGAACCGCACCGAACACGAGGAAGCGGTTCTCGAGGCCCTCTCGGGCTACGAGTTCGACCTCGTCTGCCTGGACGGCTACATGCGGATCCTCTCGGACACCTTCCTCGAGGCGGCCCCCACGACGCTGAACGTCCACCCCGCGCTGCTGCCGTCGTTCCCCGGGATGGACGCCTGGGGCGACGCGCTCGAGGCGGGCGTCTCGGTCACGGGCTGTACGGTCCACGTCGTCACGGACGCGACCGACGCCGACGGCAACGTGATCGAAGACGACGTCGACGCCGGCCCGATCGTCACGCAGGAGCCGCTCCCGGTCTACGAGGGCGACGACGAGGACGACCTCAAAGAGCGGGTCCTCCACGAGGGCGAGTTCCGCGCCTATCCCCGGGCCGTGAAGTGGTTCGCCGAGGACGCGGTCGATATCGACCTCGAGGCCGGCGACGTGACGGTCGACGCCGATACCCCGACCGCGCCGGATTCGGAGGGGCTGCCCGCCCGTCGACTCGTCTCGGACGACCGCGCCGACGAACTCCGTTACGGGGAGAACCCCCATCAGGACGCCGCGGTCTACGCCGACTACACCGCCGACGAGGCCAGCGTCGTCCACGCCGACCAGTTGAACGAGGGCGCGAAGGCGCTGTCGTACAACAACTACAACGACGCCGACGGCGCGCTCAATCTCATCAAGGAGTTCGACGAGCCCGCCGCGGCGGTCATCAAACACACCAACCCGGCGGGCTGTGCGACCGCCGACGACCTCGCGACGGCCTACGAGAAGGCCCTCTCGACGGACCCGATGAGCGCCTTCGGCGGCATCGTCGCGCTGAACCGCGAGTGCGACGCCGCGACCGCCGAGCAGGTCGTCGACTCCTTCAAAGAGGTCGTCGTCGCCCCCGGTTACACCGACGACGCCCTCGAGGTGCTCTGCGAGAAGGACAACCTCCGCGTCCTCGATGTGGGCGAACTCGGCGAACGAACAGAGCGCTTCACCGAGAAGCCGCTGGTCGGCGGCCGCCTCGTTCAGGAACGGGACCTCCAGTCGATTTCGACCGACGACCTCGAGGTCGTCACCGAGCGCGAGCCCACCGACGAGGAACTCGAGACGATGGTCTTCGCGTGGCAGACCCTGAAACACGTCAAGTCCAACGGCATCCTCTTCGCGGACGGCACGGAGACGGTCGGTATCGGCATGGGACAGGTCTCTCGCGTCGACGCGGTCCGACTGGCGGCGATGAAGGCCGACGAACACGCGGAGGGGAAAGACGCCGAGGGCGCGGTGATGGCCTCGGACGCGTTCTTCCCGTTCCCGGACGGCATCGAGGAGGCCGTCGAGGCGGGCATCGAGGCGGTGATTCAGCCCGGCGGCTCGGTCAACGACGAGGACGTGATCGAGGCCGCGGACGAACACGGGATGGCGATGGCGTTTACGGGTCAGCGGAGTTTTCGACACGACTGAGCGGGCGGTTTTCCGCCTCTATTTCGTTCGACGCGTTTCCCACCCGACTCCTGCGAGCGTCCTGACACGAAGCGCGCCGACCCCGCGAGTTTTAGCCGGTCGCGACTGACCGCTCACACATGACGGCGACGGGAGCCGCCGATCGAACCGCGACCGACTCGAGCGCCGACGCCGGTCCGCGACCGCACGCCGCCCGGGGTGGGAAGGCGTGATCGCGGACCGCGACCGACTCGCGACGAGCGACGCCCGCGAGACCGCGCTCGCCTGCGTCGAAGCCGGCATCGAGGCGGGGCATCCACGCACTGTCGTCCGCGAGGCCGTCTCGCTCGAGGGCGAGACCCTTCGCGTCGCCGACGCGACCTACGACCTCGAGGCGTACGCCGAGATCGTCGTCCTCGGGGGCGGCAACGCCGCGGCCCACGTCGCCGCGGCGCTCGAGGAGATCCTGGGCGATCGGATCGACGGGGGCGTGGTCGTCACGGACGACCCCGTCGAGACCGAGCGCGTGACGGTCCGCGAGGGCGACCATCCGACGCCGAGCGAGCGCGGGGTCGCGGGAACGCGGGCCCTGCTCGAGGCGGCGGCCGCGGCCGGCGAGGACGCGCTCGTGCTGGCGGCGATCACCGGCGGCGGCAGCGCGCTCATGGCCGCGCCCGCCGGCGACGTGTCGCTGGCCGCCCTGCAGTCGACGACCGAGGCCTTGCTCGAGAGCGGGGCCGACATCGGCGAGATCAACGCGGTCCGCAAGCACCTCTCGGCGCTGAAGGGCGGCCGACTGGCCCGCCGGGCCGCCCCCGCGACGGTCGCCGGCGTGATCCTCAGCGACGTGGTCGGGAACGACCCGAGCGTGCTCGCCAGCGGCCCGGCCGCCCCCGACGAGTCGACGTTCACCGACGCGCGCTCCGTCCTCGAGCGCTACGGGATCGACGTGCCCGAGGCCGTCCGCGAGCGCCTCGAGCGCGGCGCGGCCGGCGAGATCGACGAGACGCCGGGGCCGGCCGATCCGGCGTTCGAGCGCGTCTCGAATCACGTCGTCGCGGACGGGATGACCGTCCTCGAGGCGGCGCGGGACGCGGCGGCCGAGCGGGGGTACGAGCCGCTGGTTCTCTCCTCGCGCGTCCGCGGCGAGGCCCGCGAGGCGGCGACGACCCACGTCGCGATCGCAGAGGAGATCCGGGCCACCGGGACGCCGATCGAACCGCCGGCCGCGGTCCTTTCCGGCGGCGAGACGACGGTGACGGTCCGCGGCGACGGGGCGGGCGGTCCGAACCAGGAGTTCGCGACGAGCGCGGCGCTGTCGCTCGCGGCGAGCGGAACCGACGCCGCGGTCGCCGCGGTCGACACCGACGGTATCGACGGGGCGACCGACGCGGCCGGCGCGCTGGTCGACGGGGCGACCGTCGAGGACCCCGACGCGGCGCGGGCGGCGCTGGCCGACAACGACGTCTGTCCGTACCTCGAGTCCGGAAACGGCCTCGTTCTCACGGGGCCGACGGGGACGAACCTGAACGATCTGCGGGTGCTGGTCGTTCAGTAGAACGGTAGGGGACCAGTCCCGCGACGGTTCGGAGGACGACGGGCGACGAGTGTGGCGCGCTCAGTTCCAGTTGTCCGCTTCCGGCGCGAGCGCGTCGATCACGCGGCAGGCGTTCTTCGAGAACGCGCGGCGCAGCATGTCCTCGGAGACGTCCAGCGTGAGGATCTCCATGACCGCGACGTTGGGGTGACAGTCCGGGGCACCGCTGCCGAAGAAGACGCGGTCCGGATGCTCGAGTACGGCGCGCTCGAGTTGCTCGCGGTAGCGGACGAAACTCGTCTCGAGGTAGCAGTCGTCGTACTCGTCGAGGAGGTCGATCATCTCGTCCATCAGCTCCCGATTCAGCGGGTGGCCGCCGAACCGGCCGACGACGACGGGGAACGACCGGCCGAGCAGCGTCTCGGCGAGCGTCTCGGGGGGCGCGTCGACGCCGCCGCGGACGATCACGGGGAGGTCGACGTTCTCGAGCGCCGCCAGCACGTCCTCGTCGGGGTAGCCGTCGACGGCGGGGTCGAGGACGAACCCGTGAAAGCGGTCGTCGTAGGCGAACTTCTCGACGTCGCTCGGCGAGGTGTGGCGGTCCTCGCGGCCGGAGACGGCGTTGCGCAGCCGGTCGGTGGCCGTTTGGCCCGGCGTCTCGGTGCCGTTGATCCGGGCGAAAGCGACGAACGGCCGGTCGACGCTGCGTCTGGCGACGCCGTTGTTCGGCGCGAGATAGTCCGCTTCGGGGAGCGAGGGCGGGAAGACGATCGACCCCGTGATCCCCGCCTGATGCATCTCCCGCTCGAGGCGGTCCGCGGTGATCGTCGGCACGCCGGGGCCCCCCGTACCGTCGGCCGGCGGCAGCCGCGTCGCGACGTCGACGACGCGGAACCCGTGTTCCAGCTCCAGCATTCGTCCGGTCATTCCGAGCGGACCCATATTTCCCTACCGGCTCGTCGCCGACCCGTCGTGTCGACGGTTCACACGGGCAATCGCAAGACGGAGTGGCGGTGGGAGGGAAATACTTATATAGAAGTGCTAACGACATAGGTAGTGAGGATCAACGATGGCACAACAGCGACGCATGGGTGGGCAGCCCATGTTCATTATGAGCGAGGACAGTCAGCGAACGCAGGGTCGGGACGCCCAGTCGTCCAACATCATGGCCGGCAAGGCCGTGGCCGAGTCGGTACGGACGACGCTCGGGCCCCGCGGCATGGACAAGATGCTCGTCGACTCCGGCGGGGACGTCGTCATCACCAACGACGGCGCGACCATTCTCAACGAGATGGACATCGAACACCCCGCGGCCCAGATGATCGTCGAAGTCTCCGACACCCAGGAGGAGGAAGTCGGCGACGGGACGACCACCGCCGCGGTACTGGCCGGCAACCTGCTGGGTGAGGCCGAGGACCTGATCGAACAGGACGTCCACGCGACGACGATCGTCGAGGGCTACCACGAGGCCGCCGAGATCGCCCTCGAGGCGATCGACGAGCAGGTCAACGAGGCCGACGTCGACGACGAAATCCTCCGACAGGTCGCCCAGTCGAGCATGACCGGCAAGGGCACCGGCGGACTCACCGCCGAGTCCCTGGCCGAGACCGTCGTCGAGGCGATTCGCCACGTCGATACCGACGAGGGCGTCGCCCGCGACAACGTCACCGTTCACACCCAGATCGGTGCGTCCTCGAACGCGACCGAACTCGTCCCCGGGATCGTCGTCGACGAGGAGCCCGCCCACGACGGCATGCCGAGCGCGGTCGAGGACGCGTCGATCGCCATCCTGGACGTCGAACTCGACGTCCGGACCGGCGACGTCGACGCCGAGTACGCCATCGACTCGATCGACCAGCTCAACGCCGCCATCGACGCCGAGGAGGGCGAACTCGAGGGTTACGCCGAGACCGTCGCCGCCAGCGGGGCCGACGTCGTCTTCACGACCGAAGACGTCCACGACCGCGTCGCGAACGCGCTGGCCAACGAAGGCGTTCTCGTCTTCGAAGGGCTGGGCGACAGCGACGCGCGACAGGTCGCGTCGGCGACCGGCGCGCGCCGCGTCGGCGATCTCGACGACCTCGAGGACGAGGACCTCGGCGCCGCCGACCGGATCCGCACCGAGAACTTCGGCGACGACGACCTGGCGTTCGTCGAGGGCGGCGCGGCCGCCGAGACGGTCACCGTCTTCGTCCGCGGCGGCACCGAACACGTCGTCGACGAACTCGAGCGCGCCATCGGCGACGCCTTAGACGTCGTCGCGACGGCGCTCGAGTCGGGCGAGGTCGTCCCCGGCGCGGGCGCGACCGAGATCGCGATCGCGGACATGATCCGCGAGGAAGCCGCCGGTATCGAGGGCCGCAAACAGCTCGCCGTGACGGCCTTCGCCGACGCGGTCGACATCGTCCCGCGGACGCTCGCGGCCAACACCGGCCGCGACCCCATCGACGCGCTCGTGGACCTCCGTGCCGCCCACGACTCCGAGGGTCGTGCGGGCCTGATCACCGACGCTGACGAGGTCACGATCGACGACCCCTTCGAGTACGGCGTCGTCGATCCCGCCGACGTCAAGCGCGAGGCCGTCGAGAGCGCGACCGAGGCCGCGACGATGATCGCCCGTATCGACGACGTCATCGCCGCCGAGTAACGTCGCTATTTCCCGCGTTCGCGTTTTTTCGTGTCGCTTGCTGCCGGTTCCGGTCGATCATGGCCGACACTGTTAAGTGTTAACAAACCTCAGATTCGTCTAGTATGTCCGGAACCGCTCCGCGAGACGCCCTGACGCCGATCGGTGACTCTGACGGTCGGACGGTCTACTACGACGAGGACCGCGAGACCTACCACACCTGGTGTGACGATCGCGTCTACGAACCGGTGAGTACGGCCCTGCTCGTGACCGTCTCGTCGGTTCTCGGCGTCGAACCCGACGATCTCGAGGCGCTCTCGGAGTGTATCGATCCGGACGCGCTGAACGCCCTGTTCGTCCACTGGCAGGGGAACGAGTCACGGGTCGGTGACGGCTCGGTGTCGTTTACGTTCTCGCAGTGTGGCGTGACGGTGTATGCCGACGGTGAGATCGTGATCGATCCGGCGCGACAGCAACCGCGGCCGGCCGACGGCTGACGGCCCCGTCTCACTCGTTGCCCTCGGGTTCGAGGACCACCCGATCGCCGGGTTCGAGGCCGAACGCGTCGTCGCCGCGGCCGCGATTGACGTCGAGTTCGACGTAGCCGTGGCTCCCGACGGTCGCGAGTCGCTCACCCGCCGGCACCGCGGCGAACGTCTCGCCGACCGGGACCGAACCGCCGTTCGCGACGATCCGCTCCCGCCCCTCGAGATAGGAGCCCGGAACGTTCGTAATGACGTTCCCGAAGCCGTCGACTACCAGCACCTCGCCGACCGCCCGCTCGTCTTCCAGCGTCGGCGTCGGCAACGTCAACTCGACGCCGACCGTCGTCGGCTCGAGCCACTCGAGCGAACCCAACTCGTCCGGAGCCATATCGTGGACGGCCGCGGCAGCGGGCGCGAAGACGTCCCGACCGTGGAACGTGTTGCTCCGGCCATCCGGCGGTCGCTGTGGGCTCGCGCCGTCGGTCGACTCGACGGGTGCAGTCGGTTCGACCGGCTCGAGCGCCGCCTCGTCGACGGCGTAGCACTCGGGGTCCTCGGCACCGGCGAGTCGGTTCGCCGCGGGCACCAGGACGCCGTTGTCGGGGCCGACGAGTACGTGATCGCCCGCGCGGAGAACGATCGCGTCGCGGTCGGTTCCGACGCCGGGGTCGACGACGACCAGATGGGTCGCCGGCGGAAAGTAGGGCAACACTTCTCGGAGCCAGAAGGCGGCCGTACGGACGTCCTGTCGAGGGAAACCGTGCGCGACATCGACCAGTCGAGCGTCGGTGCGCTGCAACAGTACACCCTTCATCGCCGCGGGATAGGGCGAACCGAAGTCGGACGCGAGCGTGAGCATGGTCGCGGCTACGGCCTTCGAGGCCAAATCAGTCCCCGTTCGAGTCCGAATCGCTGACCATCTGTATCCGCTCGATACCGTTCATCTCCTCGACGACCTCGACGACGGCGTCGGGCACGAGCGACTCCCAGTCGCCGTCGGTGATCATCCGTTCGCGGACCTCCGATCCCTCCAAGACGTCGCGGTTGAACATCGGGGACTGGCGGATCTCGATGCCGGCCTCCCGAAAGAGTTGGATGACCAGCGGATTGTTCGAGTAGGCCACGTCGAAATCGGGACTCATGCTCTGGACGTGGCTCACCCATACCGAGTTCCGTTCCAGGTCCTCGATCGGGACGGCGTAGGTGACCAGATCGTAGTCGACCAGCGACTTCGTGATCATCATGATGCGTTCGCCCGCAGTGAACGGATTGCGCACGGTGTGTGAGTCGTCGGCGCTCCCGATCCCGAGGACGAGTTCGTCGACGTCTTCGGCGATCTGCTTGACCATGTTCAGATGGCCGTTGTGAAACGGCTGGAACCGACCGATGTAGAACCCCCGAGTCATGCCGGAAACTGCTCGGGCACGGCGCTTAAGCGTGGCGAGTCGTCTCGAGCGCGGAATACCGGCCGGCAGCGAACCGTCGATTTCCGCTCGTCCCGCGTCGGTCACACTGACCGATCACCGAACGATACATTCGAGATTTTCTATATCGAATTAAAACTGCGACGGTCACGTCCTGATCAGCCACGTCGGGCGCTGTTCCGTCCGGTATCAGCAACTGACACCATCCTCCGCATGGAGAAAGTATATCAGTCCCAATCCCTTCGAAACAGATACCGAACAGAGTTCTATGAGTAACGATACGAACGTTGACGATCCTCCCGAAGACGCTTCGGACGCTGCTCCCGACGAGGGCGGGCGCGAGCAGTCCCCCGAGCGTCAGGGAGACCGGCCGCCGCTCGAGGACGAGGGCGACCGCGGCGACGACGTCGACGACCCGATCGACGACTTCGAGCCGTCGTCCGACGAGGACGACCTCGAGACGGTCGAGGACCTCGGCAGCACGGTCGAGGTCGATCCGGGCGTCGAGGTCGACGAGGAGATCGCCGAGGACGACCTCCTGGGCGGGCTACAGATCGACTCGACCGAGGACATCGAGGTCCCCGATCGGCTCGTCGATCAGGTCATCGGCCAGGACGAAGCACGCGACATCATCATCAAGGCGGCCAAACAGCGCCGCCACGTCATGATGATCGGCTCGCCCGGGACCGGCAAGTCGATGCTGGCCAAGGCGATGAGCCAGCTGCTCCCCAAGGAGGACCTCCAGGACGTCCTGGTCTATCACAACCCAGACGACGGCAACGAGCCGAAGGTCCGGACCGTTCCCGCTGGCAAGGGCGAACAGATCATCGACGCACACAAGGAAGAGGCCCGCAAGCGCAACCAGATGCGGTCGATCCTGATGTGGATCATCATCGCGATCGTCATCGGGTACGCGATCCTCAGTCCCGCGAGTATCCTGCTGGGCATCCTCGCGGCCGGGATCATCTGGCTGATCTTCCGCTACACCTCCCGGGGCTCGGACGCGATGGTGCCCAACATGATCGTCAACAACGGCGATCAGCGCGTCGCTCCCTTCGAGGACGCGACGGGTGCCCACGCCGGCGCGCTGCTGGGCGACGTCCGCCACGACCCCTTCCAGTCCGGCGGCATGGAGACGCCGAGCCACGACCGCGTCGAACCCGGCGCGATCCACAAGTCCAACAAGGGCGTGCTGTTCGTCGACGAGATCAACACGCTCGACATCCGCACCCAGCAGAAGCTGATGACGGCCATCCAGGAAGGCGAGTTCGCGATCACGGGCCAGTCCGAGCGCTCCTCGGGCGCGATGGTCCAGACCGAGCCCGTCCCCTGTGACTTCATCATGGTCGCCGCCGGGAACCTCGACGCCATGGAGAACATGCACCCCGCGCTCCGCAACCGCATCAAAGGGTACGGCTACGAGGTCTACATGGACGACACCATCGAGGACACCCCCGAGATGCGGCGCAAGTACGCCCGCTTCATCGCCCAGGAGGTCGAACGCGACGGCCGCCTCCCCCACTTCACCGACGACGCCGTCGAGGAACTCATCCTCGAGGCCAAGCGCCGCTCGGGCCGCAAGAACCACCTCACGCTGCACTTCCGCAGCCTCGGTGGTCTCGTGCGGGTCGCCGGCGACATCGCCCGCGCCGAGGACCGCGACCGCACGACTCGCGAGGACGTCCTGCAGGCCAAGCAGCGATCCCGGTCGATCGAGCAACAGCTCGCCGACGACTACATCGAGCGCCGCAAGGACTACGAACTGCAGGTCAACGAGGGCGGCGTCGAGGGACGGGTCAACGGCCTCGCCGTCATGGGCGAGGACTCGGGCATCATGCTCCCGGTCATGGCCGAGATCGCCCCCGCACAGGGCGGCGGGCAGGTCATCGCCACCGGGAAGCTCCAGGAGATGGCCGAGGAATCGGTTCAGAACGTCTCCGCGATCATCAAGAAGTTCTCCGACGTCGACCTCTCGGAGAAGGACATCCACATCCAGTTCGTCCAGGCCGGCCAACAGGGCGTGGACGGCGACTCCGCCTCGATCACCGTGGCGACCGCCGTTATCTCGGCGCTCGAGAACATCCCGGTCGACCAGTCGGTCGCGATGACCGGCTCGCTGTCGGTCCGCGGTGACGTGTTGCCGGTCGGCGGCGTCACCCACAAGATCGAGGCCGCCGCCAAGGCCGGTTGCACGAAGGTCATCATCCCCGAGGCGAACGAACAGGACGTGATGATCGAAGACGAGTACGAGGAGATGATCGAGATCGTCCCCTGCTCGAACATCAGCGAAGTCCTCGACGTCGCCCTGATGGGCGAACCCAAGAAGGACTCGCTGGTCGATCGACTCAAATCGATCACCGGCACCGCGTTCGATCAGGGCACCGTCGGCTCCGCCGGCGGCTCGAATCCGAGCCCGCAGTAGATGCCTCAGTGGGCGACGTTCCTCGGTCTCACGGGCGTCGTCCTCGCATTGTTGCTCGTTTTATCCCATCTTACCCAGTCGGCGTTTACCGACGGGATCGACGGTTCCTCCGACGGCGTCGCTGATCCGACCGCCGGCGACTCGACGGCGGGACGCGACCCGCCCACTGACGCCGGTTTGCGGTCGTCGACCGACGCTTCCCCCGAGTCGCCCGCGGACGACGCGAATCCGACGTCCCGGACCGATACCGATTCGCGCTCGCGCGACGGTCGCGATCGGCCCGGTTCGACGCCCGAACGGGACGCGAGCGACGGTGCCAGCGCCGACGGGCAGTCACCGACGACCCCGCCCACCGCCACCGACGACGATCCCGCCCCCGATTCGGAACGCGACCGCACCTCGAGTCGCGCGCCCGGCCCCGCCCTCGAGGGTGGCCAACTCGGCCCGGCGGATCGCGGCGTCGATCCGGACTCGCTCTCGACGGGGATGGTCCTCGCGAACGTCGCGTTCTCGCAGGGGCTGTTCGCGCTCCTCTTGCTCGGCGCGGCGATCTATACGGCGATTCCGGCGTCGGCACTGGGCGTCGAGTTCTCGCTCGGATACCTCGAGTCGGGCCTGCTTTTGGGGACCGTCGCCGGGCTCGCGTTCTACGTCGCGAACGAACTCGCCGCGGCGGGGGCGACCCGGTTCGGGTTCGATCACGACGAGGCGTTGCGGGAGTTGCTCTCGCCGGACTCGCTCGGCGGGTGGATCGTCCTGCTGGTCGGGGTGTTGCCGATCATCGCCGGCTTCGAGGAACTGCTCTTCCGAGCGGCGCTGATCGGCGTCCCGGCGGCCGGCTACGGCGTCTCGCCGTGGCTGCTCGCGGTCGGCTCTTCGATCGCTTTCGCCCTCGGCCACGGGATGCAGGGCTCGGTCGGCGTCGTCGTCACCGGCCTGCTCGGGTTCGGCCTCGCGGCCGTCTACGTCCTCACCGGCAGCCTGCTGGTCGTCGTCGTCGCTCACTACCTCGTCAACGCCCTCGAGTTCGTCGTCCACGAGGGGCTGGGACTCGAGTGGGCCGAAACCCTCGAAGGCTAAGGGCGGGGAGTCCCTCGACCGGACATGGACCTGCACGCCGGCTCACCGGCCCGCTCTCGAGCGGTCACCGCCATGATTCTGAGCTACTTCGCCGTCTTCGCCTACGCGACGGCCACGAACGACCCGCGGGCGGTGACGCTCACGGAACTCGGTTTCGGCGTCATCGCGATCGCCGTGGGGGTGATGCTGTACGGGCAGCGGTCGACGGCGGGACCGAGATCGGTACTGAGCGTGGGTGCGGGCAGTCTCGTCGCGGGCGGCCTGTTGAACATCGCGGCCGTCCTCGCGCGCTCGAGCGCCCTCGAGACGCTCTCCTCGCTGCTGGTCTTTCTCGGCGTCGGCTGCTACGTCTACGTGGTCTGGCGGTCTCGGTGACGACTGTTCCGGACGAATTAGTGCTGATACCGTTCGGGCGGAGCTCCGCAGTTATCAGTCGTGAACTTATCGTGTCGAGGGGTGGAAGGATATACAGCGGAAGCGCTCTGCTATCGTGGCAACACTGAATAGCCACGCCCTCCCCAGCCGATTTCTCCTCACGGGGCGAAGCCCCGTTCGGATGGTTCGCGGAACGGAGGTTCCGCGCTAACGCTCGGACTACGTCCTCGCTCATCCCTCACACAGTATCGTCGGGCGTCCTCACTGTCGTTCGGCCGACCGACAGCGCGTGCCACCGCACATCGGGAGATCAATTCAGGACGAGACAGACCTCGACCGTGCTGTCTGCGCGCAGTCCGTACCGGACCCGCTAGAACTGCTCGAGCCCGGTCTGTTCGGCGTCCGCGAGGAGGTCCTCGCAGGTGGCCCACGACGCGCGCGCGAACGGCGGCAGCTCGCCGTGGTCGTCGACGTACGTCGCGAGGAACTCGCGGGTCGTCGAATCGCCCGGGTAGCCGCTGCCGATCGGGCCGTACTCGTCGGCCAGCGCGGCGACGTGGGCGTCGCGTTCGACCTTGGCGACGACGCTGGCCGCGCCGACCAGCGGCGACTCGTCGTCGGCCCCGTGGCGCGCGTCGACGGCGAGGGCCTCGAGCGAGCAGGCGTCGGCGACCCGCCGAGCGAACCGATCGGCGTCGGTGTCGCAGGCGTCACAGAGCCCCGAGAACGGCTCGCCCGAGGCGTCGCGCTCGCGGTCGGCGAGCGCGGCCTCGATGGCGTCGGCGTGGGCCGCGACCGCCAGCGAGTTCATGTCGGTCTCGGGGTCGTCGATCCGCGCCGGCGTGATCTCGGCGACGCCGACCGCGATACGGTCGTCGCCGCGCAGGGTCGCCGCCAGTTCCTCGCGGCGCTCGGGCGAGAGCCGCTTCGAGTCCCTGATCCCGTCGGGGAGGTCGTCGGGCGCTTCGCAGTGGACGGCCGCGGCGAACATCGATCCCAGCGCGGGGCCCTTGCCGGCCTCGTCGACGCCGAATGGCATACGACGTGGATCCGTCGCCGGGCGCTAAATCGTTGCGTTGTCGGTCCCCGACTCGCCGCGTCGCGTGTCGCACGATATTTGTCCGTGGACTCGAAACCGGCGCGTCGTGCAATCCGACAGCGAGGGAATCGAGGTCGACGCGCCCGACCGGCTCCTCGAGCGGGCCGACGTTCTCGCGACCGCGCTCGGGACGAGCCGGTCCGAACTGCTCGTCGCCGCGCTTCGGGACTACGTAGAGAACGCGCGGGAGGGGCCGCTCGAAGGGGAGGTCGCCGCGGCCTACTACGACGACGAGATCACGTTCGAGGAACTGACCGCTCTGGTCGGAACGCGGCGCGCGGCCGACTTCCGGCTCCTCAAGGGACAACTCGAGTCGGCGTCCGTCGACGGCGTCCCCGAACGCTAATCGCGGCGTACAGCGGCGTCGAGCGCTCGAGCCGTCGCGTCTCAGGCGTCTCCCGCCGCCGTCTCGGTGCCGTCGCGCGGCTCGTCCAGGAAGTACGCCTCGTGCTCGAACGGTTCGGTTTCCCCTTCGACGCCGGTCACGTCAAGCGCCGTCACCTCGGCGTCGGTCTCGAGCAGGCCCGCGAGGCTGGGCACGGTCCGGCCGCCGTCGCTGCTGATCAGTTCCTTCACGTAGAGCCCGCCCTCGCCGTGGAGTCGCACCTCCGCCTCGGTCGGGGATCGCAGGTCGCCGTCGATGGCGTAGACGGTCCGCTCGCGGGTCAGCCCCGCCCGGCGGTGGTCGACCCGCTCGGGCGTGTACTGCTCGACGGTCGTCCCCTCGAGTTCGGCGAGGGCGGTCTCGAAGGCGTCCTCGTCGACCGGCTCGGCGAACGCGACGTCGGCGCGGTAGCGCTTGCTCGCGTCGTGTTCCTTGACGCGCTCGACCATCTCGTAGGTCGCCAGCCGCAGGCCGTCGACCTCGACCGCGCCGTCGGCGGCGTCGTTGATCTCGGCCTCGAGTTCGGCCGGGTCGGGGTCGCGCACCGCGGGGCGTTTCACCTCGAGGACGAACGGCCGACCCTCCTCGAGCATGCGGGCGTCGACGTCTTCCCGTCCCGCGCCGTGGAAGGTGCCCTCGTCGCCCTCCATGGCGTCGACGACGTGGGGACGGACGACCTGTTCGACGCTGGTGTCGTACATGTAGCCCGAGCCGCCGCAGTAGTCACAGGGCTCCTCGCCGTCGTCGCCCAGCTGGACGCCGCTGCCGCCACACTCCCGGCAGGGCCACTCGGTCTGGGGGATGTCCCGCTCGAGCTTGCGGTAGCGGCCGTAGACGAACGCGGGGTTGATCTGGACGTCGACCGCGTGGCTCGTGACGGTGTCCGACTCGAGCGCTTCGAGCGGGTCGAACCCCTCGAGATCGACGATCGCGAGGACGTCCGGGCGGTCGAAGTCGACCTCTGTGCCGGTCGTCGCGCCGACGCGCCGGCCGACTTCGCGGTTCATCTCGCGTTTCATCGACTCGCCGGCGTCGGGCTCGAGGCCGGCGTCCTCCCGGAGCAGGCGTTCGTTCTCCTCGACCAGCGGCGGGACGCGGGTCCCGACCTGGTAGGTGGCGAACTCGGTTCCCTCGAGGGCGTCGGCGATCGTCTCGGCGACGGCGTCGAACGCGCCGCAGTAGCCCTCACAGACCCAGCAGTCCGCCGGGTCGGTCGGCTCGAAGTCCTCGTCGTCTTCTAGCGCGATCGTCGTCCGCAGCGCCCGGCCGCGTTCGGCGTTGGTCAGCCCGAAACTGCGATCGGCGAATGGCCGCCCGAGACAGGAGTCGCAGACGGCACCCGTCGACAGCAGCGCGCGGGCGTCTTCCGTGATCATGTCTCGGGACTCGGGGAGCCGCGGGTAACACGTTTTCCCTTCGCGGGGCCGACGACGGCGTCGGCGGTAATCACGACGACCCGGTCGGAGCCGTCGCTCGAACGCGCGGATCGCTAGCCCCGGTGTTGAAATGGGTCGGGTCCAAGTCCCCGACATGGACGATTCCCGACTGAATCGACGCTCCTTTCTCGCGGCCGCGAGTGCGGGGATCGCCGCGGTCGCCGGCTGTGCCGAACCCCGTGCCGACAGTTCTATCGAGGGGGCTTCCTCGTACGACATCGATCGGGAGAACATCGCCGACGGCTCGGCGTTTACCGACCTCTACGATGCGATCATCGAATCGGTGACGCAGGTCCGTGCCTTCGGCGTCGAGGACCCGTCGACGGGCGAACGGGGACGGGGCCAGGGATCGGGCTTTCTCTACGACGCGGACCACGTCGTCACCAACCACCACGTCGTCGCCGGTGCCGAGGACGCTGACCTCCAGTACGTCACCGGCGACTGGGCCGGTACCACGCTCGTCGGGAGCGACTACCACAGCGACCTGGCCGTCCTCGAGGTCGACTACGTCCCCGACTCGGCGACGCCGCTGTCGCTGACCGACGACCGGCCCGTCGTCGGCCAGCAGGTGGCCGCGGTCGGTAACCCCTACGGCCTCGAGGGGTCGATGTCCGCGGGGATCGTCAGCGGCGTCGATCGGACGCTGGACGTCCCGCAGCGGGAGTTCTCGTTCCCGAACGTCGTCCAGACCGACGCCGCGGTCAATCCCGGCAACAGCGGCGGGCCGCTCGCGAACCTCGACGGCGAGGTCGTCGGCGTCGTCAACTCCGGCGGCGGCGACAACATCGGCTTCGCCATCTCCGCCGCGCTCACCGAGCGCGTGGTTCCGTCGCTGCTTGCGGACGGCTCCTACGATCACTCCTACACGGGAATCGGGCTCCGATCCGTCGACCGGCTCGTCGCCGAGGAAAACGACCTCGAGGAGGCCAGCGGCGTCCTCGTCACCGCCGTCGTCGACGGCTCGGCGGCCGACGGCGTCCTCGAGCCGGCCACGGGGACCGTCGAGCGCCGCGGCGAGGCCATCCCCGTCGGCGGCGACGTGATCCGCGCGTTCGACGGAACGCCGATCCCCGACCGCCACGCCCTCTCGACGTATCTCGCGCTCGAGACCAGCCCCGGCGAGACCCTCGAGGTGCGGTTCCGCCGGAACGGGCGCACCGAGACAACGCGACTCACGCTCGACGCCCGGCCGGAGCCCGCCTCCGCGTAGGCCCGGCCGTCGGAGTCGCGGCGTCCCCGCGGCCGTTCGACGGCGCGCGATCGGCGGAAACAACCTCTTATTGCGTTGAGACGGCGGTGACTGTCCGGAGTTCGTGCCATAGCAGCGTCGTACACGTCAGCCCTCGTTGCGGTCGGTTTCGCGGCAGTGAACGATCTACAATCGGGTGAACCGAACGCTATCGCCCGAGTTCGAGGCGTTACACACTCGATAACAATAGTAGGGGATCGGATAGGAGCCATCGGCGCGCGTACCCGTCGCCTGATCCCGAATGACCGACGCCGATGTCCACCGCTCCGACAGCGAGGAACCGCCCGTCGAACTCGAACACGTCACCGTCGAAAACGACGACGCGCCCGACGAGTGTGCCATCTTCCCGCGTCACGCCAGCGGTAGCGTGTTGACGACGACCTGGATATCCGCCCACGAAGCGGGGTTCGTCGACCTCGAAACGATGCGCTGATCGTGCCGATGCATCTGCACAGCTCCGTTACCGCGGCGGGCTTCTGGCTCGGGACCCTGCTCCCGATCGTCTACGTCCCCGTCATCGTCGCTGGGATCGACTCGTTCGGCCGACTCACGATGTTCCTCGGGCTCATCGCGGTCCACGCGCTCGCGCTCGTCGTCGGCCACGACTACCCCGGCTCGCGCTCGCGGTGAGCCGGTCCCGGCCGGGCCGGTTCGCACGGCCTAGCCCGTCCAGACCTGCGCCCGCGGCGTGCCACAGCTGTCACAGACGACCGCTCGCTTGTCCTTGTAGCTGTCCCGCTCGAGTTCGCCGTCGACGCAGTCCGGACAGGGCCGCCCCTCGAGGATCGCGAGCAACTGCCGACTACCGCCGGACTGCGACGACTCTGATTTCGCCATATACGCACCCCATACTCGAGACGGGGGAAACGGTTGGCCATGCCTATGCAGCCCGACGGCGGCGAGTCGAAGCGCCTATGCCGGTTTCCGGAGTAAACCCGCAGGATGTGGCCCTGGGGACACCTCGCCGTCGCCTACCTGCTGTATACCGCCGTCGTTCACCGCCGGTTCGGTCGACCGCCGCGTGCCCTGCCGGCGATCGCTCTCGCGGTCGGCTCGCAGACGCCGGACCTGATCGACAAGCCCCTCGCGTGGAACGCCGGGCTCTTGCCCGGCGGGCGGACCCTCTCGCACTCGGTGTTCGCCCTCGCCGCCCTCGCGGTGGCGGTGCTGGCCGTCGCGACGCGGCTGCGCCGTCGCCCGCTCGGCGGCGGCTTTCTCGCGGGCTACGGCTCGCACCTGCTGGCCGACGTTCCGCCGGCAGTACTGAGCGGTGACGTCTCCGGCGCGACCTACCTCCTGTGGCCGGCCCTCGAGCCGCCGCCGGAGGAACCGGTCGCCGGCATCCTCGATGCGTTCCTCAACTACTACGAGCTGGGGACCTTCGAGTGGGTCCAGTTCGGCCTCTTCGCCGTCGCGGCCCTCGTCTGGTACCGCGACGGCATGCCGGGACTGGGGCTCGTGGTCACCCCCCTCGAGCGGTGGACGAGCGCGTAGGCGCGTTCGCGACCGCTCGCGCCGGCTCGACCCAGCCGTCGCGAATCGTGGCAGCTATTCGGCTCGTCCCCGTCGCTCCGGTATGCGCCAGTTCGTGTTGCTCGGTCACGACGTCCCGACCGAGCCCGACTTCTCGCTGGACGACCTCGCGGGCGGAGCCGGCCGCCTCGACGCGCTCTGTCGGTCGATCACCGCCGCGTTCGTCACCTCCCACGGCATCCGGGAGGCCGTCCGCGTCCACCTGATCGCACGGGACGAACTCACGATCACGTTCGACGGGCGCGAGCTGCAGCGGCTCAACCCTGACGAGCGCAGCACAGCCGCGCTGGTCCGCAACGCCCTCGAGCATCGCGCGGACGCCATCGGTGCCCTTCCCGCCGAGCCGAGCCCCGGAGTGGAGCTGTACCGGCGCGGATTCGAGGGGACCCTCGAGGCGATCGCCGACGACGGTCCGGTGGTCCAGCTCCACGAGGACGGCGACGCGGTCGTCGACGTCGACCCCGAGGGACTCGCCGACGGGATCTTCGTACTGTCCGACCATCGGGACTTCACCGCCGACGAAGCGGCGCTGCTCGAGGACGTTGCGGACCAGCGACTGCGGCTCGGCCCCGAACTCCTCCACGCCGATCAGGCGATCACGATCGCGCATCACTATCTGGACACCGACGGCTACGGGCGGTTCTGAGGCGCGCGGGGACCGACTCCCTTCGGGCGGTCCGACGGCGGCTTTCGCAAGCGTTAAACGCCCGGCCGCGTACGATTCGAATGCGGGCCGGTGGGGTAGCTTGGTATCCTTCGGCCTTCGGGTGGCCGTAACCGCAGTTCGAATCTGCGCCGGCCCACTTTTCCCGCACCGCAACACGAGGAACGGAGTAACAAGTCTGCGGTGCGGGTAAATGGAACTAAGCAGATTCGAATCAGACCGAGGTTCTGCGCGTAGTGCAGGTTCTCCCAGCCATTCTACTCACTGTCGTTGTTTAAATGCCAGCTGAATATAATAAAGGTGTTCAGACATTTATCTATCTGATCGTCTCACAGTCAATAGATGGATATAGTTTCAGATTTGAATGTACAAGTGATTCTCAAACCTTACTCTACGAGAATTTATTTATACCCTGTCTCACATGTTTACAGCTATGACTATTGATCGTCTCCGTGATGACCTAATGATCGCTGTGGCCTTGGCGGAGTTTTCATACCGTCATCAAGACACTGATGCTGAATTAGCGAGAAGGGCATGGGTTCTTGCCGACAAAATTCGAGAGACATATGATCTTGATTCGTATCAGAGTATCGACGCGCTTAGAGTAGTTGACGAACTCGATTCTGCTGATGGATTCGAGCCACCTATCGACGTGGAGTAGGTGTAGTTTTTGTTATGTTTGTCGAGCAGCGCCGGGAGATTGCCGAGACGCTGTCGACGCGAGCGATGACGTTCGATATCGAAGACGAGATCGTCGTCACTACAGAGTGAATCAGTCCCTCGAGAAACGCTGGCGGGAGCCAGCGTTTGAGCCCCCTTTCGATGGTGGGAATCAATCGGTGGGTTCTGAGATCGCTGTCAATGTGGCCATTGGCGTCGGACTGATCTCATCGGCGAGGTGCCGCTTGTCTCGGAGTCGGCGGATTCTGTCGGGAACGACTGAATCGTGCCTCGCCATCCATGGCTTCGAATTAGACGACAATAGCCCTGTTGGCCAACTGGATCTGAAACAAGCAAGCGGTGGCAGTTGGACGCTCTCTCCGAAAAGATCGAGTCGATCGAAACCGTCGCCAATTCGGTCAGGGAGCGGTAGTCACCGCGTTTTCCCAGACCGTCGCTGATCGATTGTTATGGACTCTGACCCCTCGTATTTTCTCTCCCTGGTGATCTGTGCCGCTGTCGTGTTGGCGGTCGCGTACGGGGCGAGAGACGTTCTCGCCGACTACTACGGGTGGTCGTTGTAGCGCCGGTAGCACGGGGCAGTCCGCGATCGCGTCGAACGCCTCGCGGACGCCTACGGGTACGGCCGACGGTCGGCGATGGTTCGAGTCGGTTCCCGGCCACGGTGAGAAACCGAACTCGAGGCATCCGATCGCTTCCGATTGGTTTCTTTACCGTTCACTCGCAGATAGCGGTCATGGCGACATCCAGTACGAGGGGCAAAGCGCATCGACTGTTGGATCCCCAACGGGGCGGGCGAGTCGGGCGAGCGATAGATCTGGCGATCATGACACTGATCCTGCTGTCGATCGTCGCGATCGTCCTCCGGACCGTCGATCCGGTGGCAGCCCGGTACGGGGCAGTTTTCACCCAGTTCGAACGGGTCACGGTCGCGATGTTTACGCTCGAGTATCTCGGCCGACTCTGGAGCATCACGACCGCGGAGAAGTATCGCCATCCGGTGACTGGCCGGCTCAAGTACGCCGCGACCCCGTACATGCTGATCGACCTGCTGGCTATTCTCCCGTTTTACCTCGGCGGCGTCGTCGATCTCCGATTCATCCGGGTTCTCCGACTGCTCCGGATCTTCCGGGTGATGAAGGTCGCACGATACTCGAACGCGTTGCGGACGATCGGGACCGTACTTCGAAAGAAGCGGCCGGATCTGGTCATCACGGTCGTCGTCACCTCGATGCTGCTCGTGTTGACCAGTAGCGCGATGTACTACGTCGAACACGCCGCACAGCCCGAGGCCTTCTCGAGTATTCCCGCGACGTTCTGGTGGGGGTTCGTAACGCTCACCACAGTCGGCTACGGCGACGTGTTTCCGATCACACCGCTTGGTCAGGTTCTGGCGGGCTTTTCCGCCTTCCTCGGGGTCGGACTGTTCGCCCTTCCAGCGTCGATACTCGCCTCGGGCTTCATCGAGGAGGCCTCGGAACCGAACGACGAGGAGTGGGACTACTGCCCCCACTGCGGCGAACCCCTCCAAAACGACCGTTCCCACTAATCGATCTCGCAGTGGACGGGACCGCCCGTTGAACGGTCGACCCCAGTACCGGTGCCCCGTGGCCACTCGAGGCGGTCACACCCCGGGATGTGCCGTTCCGTTTTCGTCCGAGTCCGCGTCGTCGTCCTCGAAGACCTCGCCCCCGTCGATGACCCGCGGCGACGGGTCCGTACACGAACAGGCGTTGTGTGGGCTTACCGGCCGGACGGTCCCGTCGTTGGAGTCCCACACGGTAAAGAGGTCCCCACAGCGTCGGCAGATACCGGCCGCTTTCTCCCGCTCGTCGTCGGATTTCGTCACAGAACGGATCTCCTCTTCGATCATTGGTAACGCTCCCTAATCGGAAAACCCTCGCGGTCGAACGGCCGCTCGGGTGCCGTCCGAACGAGGCGCTTCTCGGTCGCCCGCGAGAGCGATACGGGCACGTCCTCTTCCGCCGCGGTCAGCCGCTCGCTGGCCCGCTCGAGGCCGGTGACGGTGGTCGACGAACCGTCGTCATCGTCGTCGGTATCACCTTCGGATTCGACCGCGACCGACCGACGCGTCACCTCGCGACGGGCTCCGATCGGGGCCCGTCGATCCAGTTCGCCAGCCAGCCGCCGACGAGTCCCCCGAGCCCGCCGACGAGCCCGAAGTAGCCGGCGTAGAGGACGACGACGAGGACCGTGTAGAGTCCCGCGAGGACCGAGAGACCGATCGGGAACGAGTACTCGGGGATGTCCGTGAGGTACCGGACCCCGTCCCCAAGCAGGGCGAGTCCGCCGACCAGTCCGGCTCGCGTCCCGGCCCGGCGGCTCGAGGGCGGGCGCTCGGCGAACAGATACCCGACGAGCAGCCCCGCGAGAAGCACGGGTACGAAGACGTAGGTGCCGGCGGACCGCCACTGGCAGACGAGCGTGACCGGCACCGAGGCGACCCCCGCGACGATCGGCTCGCGCCACTGCGGTTCGGCGATCGCTCCCGGCACCTCCATACCGGATACTTGATAGCTACGCAACATAACTGTTCCGGGACTCACACTCCCGATCGAGACTCCGCCACAGCGATCGCTGGCGCTCGAGAGCGATCCGTCCCGCGGCCGGCTACAGGACGTGATCCGCCCGGATTCGCAGTATCACGCGCTCGGTTTCGATCGTCGGCTGGTACTCGTCGACGTCCTGATAGCGCCGGGCCAGTTCGTCGATGTGGGCTCGAGCGCCGTCGGTCGTGACTTCCTCGACCTCGCCGATCACCGAGAGGAACCGGTAGGGGTCGTCGGGGTCGGTCATGCTGACGCCGACGCCGGGGTTGTTCTGTACGTTTCGCTCCTTCTGTCGGCCCCGCTCGGTGTTGACGAGCAGCCGGTCGTCGGCCTCGTCGTAGTCGATCCAGACCGGCGTGACGTGGGGCAGTCCCCCGTCGGTCAGCGTCGCGACGTGGGCGAACGTTTCCTTCTCGAACAGGTCGTGGAACTTCTCGGGGATCGAGACCATGGGGACCGGTTCACCGGCCTCGTGCTTGGGCGTGATGCCTACATCGACCGGGGCCGAGATGTCGCGGTCCGGCGGTGCGCGGTCGTAAACGGTGTCGACACGCACATGCCGCCTGACAGCTTATGCCGGTCGCTGTCGACTCGGTCCGTATGACCGACGACTCACCGACGACTCGCCGACGCGTACTGCAACTGACCGGCGCAGCGGCCTCGACGGCCTTCATCGCCGGCTGTGGCGGGCCGGGCGCCGACAACGAGACCGATAACGAGACCGAGGAAAACGAGACGGTCGACGACGAAACGACGGCGAACGAGACAGAGGAGAACGAGGCGACCGGCAACGAAACGGCGGCGAACGAGACCGCAGGCAACGAGACCGGGAACGCGACCAACGAGACCGAGAACGCCACCAACGAAAGCGAGTAACTCGCTCGCCGGGATCGCTTCTCGTCCCCGCTTCCGTGGCGAAACGGTTACCGGCCCTCGACTCCTCCCTCGAGTGATGACCGACGGACTCGAGGCGGACGTCGAAGGGGCCGATGAGATCGCCCGACAGCGCGACGAGCTGGCGGCCCGCGTCCGGACCCACGCCGGACGGATCGCGCGGGAGTTGGCCGTCCTGCAGGGCGGCGATTACGGCCAGAAGACGTTCACCACCGACGCCGGCAGCTGGACGCTCAAGTACGAGGCCGGCGACGTGCAGTACCTGCGGTACGAGCCCCAGTCGGGGTCGGAGATCTACGCCGTCTCGAGCAAGCAGCCGCCCGAGCCCGACGCGCTCGAGCGGGCGATGACCGACTACGACGCCTTCGTCGCGGCGTTCAACGAGTACGTCCGGTCGTTCGCGGACCTCTTCGCGGACGTGCCCGACGAGTTCCCCGAAGTCGAGTCGACCGCGGAGTTGGCCGCCAAGCGGGATCGGACCCTCGAGCGGATCCGCGAGGTCTGTACCGCGATGGCGGGTCAACTCCACCGCTACGACGGCGATTACGGCACCTACGCGACGACGATCGACGGGACCCGCTGGGAGCTGAAGTGGGACGGCGACGCCGTCTCCTACCTGCGCGTCGGCGGCGAGGACGGGATCTATCTCCTCTCGCAGTACGGGCCGCCGCCGGCCCCGGAAGTCCGTCGGCTGGTCGAGGACGTTCCTGCGTTCGTCACCGCGTTCAACGACCACGTACGGGATCTCGAGGCCGACCTCGAGACGGTCGATTTCGAGGCCAACTGAGGCCGTCGCGGGGGAGTCGTCGTATCGAGGCTCGGTGAGCGGCCGGCGCGCTCGGGGCTATTTTCGAACGGTACCGAGTCCACGTGACCTCTCTATACTCCAACTAGTAGCCGTTTTGTACTGACCGGCCCCTAGTCACCGGTGGCGACGACGCTCGCCGAGATCACCATGGACGGCGCTACTGATGGGACCGACGGGGGCACTGGCAACGAGGACGCGATCGGCGACGGAGCCGGGCCCGCCGATACGGCCCTGTTCGAGGCCGTCGTGGTCCGCTACGAGTCGGGAAGCGACCGCTGTACGCTCGTGCCACGCGACGGATCGACCGAGGCGAAACTCAACGCCTGGCTCGCGGCGGACCTCGAGACGGTCGTCGACCTCGACGACGCCCGGTGAGTGCCGACCGGCGGCCGCCCAGAGTATTGCCGGGGATAGCCGTGGCTCCCGGGCTGGGTAGAACGATCACGGCGTCAGAAGTCAGACGTCGACGTACTGGTCGACCCACTCCTGACGGCGCTGGAGCGCGCGTCGGCCCTTGGGCGTCAGCGCGTAGTAGTTCGTCCGGCGGTCGAGTTGCCCCTTTTCGACGAGGTCTTTCTCGACGAGCGTATCCAGGTTCGGATACAGCCGGCCGTGTGTCACCGGCTGCTCGATGTAGTCGTTGATGTCGTCGAGAATGGCCTGTCCGGACGGCCGGTCTTTTCCTGCGATCACGTACAACAGGTCACGTTGGAAGCCAGTTAGCTGGTCCATGGATCACCCTCTGAGTGACGACGTTCACCGTGCTGTGGCTTTGTTATAGAACGGGTACGTCGGCCGGGAAACCCCGAACGGACCGCGTAGAATCGGTCTCTGCCGTAACCGGCGTCTGACCGTGACCTCGCTGCCCGACGGCCGCGTGACGCGGCGTTTTTGACCCGGTCGGCCGTAGTCGCGGCTGTGCCAACCGATCCGCTCGAGTGGGAGACCCGCGACCGTCGCGTAGCCTACTCCTGTCCGGGGTTCGACATCGTTAACGAGTCCGTTCGACTCCCCGACGGGACCGAAACCGACTTCGACTACCTCTCGGAGCCGGCCAGCGTCTGTGTGCTGCCGTTGACCCCCGACGGCGACGTCGTCTGTATCGACGAGTGGCGACAGGCCGTCTCCCGGGTCAGTCACGGACTCCCCGTCGGCGGCACCGAACCCCAGGACGACGACCTCGAGGCGGCGGCGCGTCGCGAACTCGCCGAGGAGACCGGCCACGAGGCCGACGAGTTGGAGCCGCTGGTGACCGTCGAACCGGCCAACGGGATCGCCGACATCGTGTTGCATTGCTTCGTCGCCCGGGGCTGTCGACCGACCGCCGAACAGCGCCTCGATCACAACGAGAGCATCCGCGTCCGGACCCGATCGCTCGAGGCCCTGACCGACGCGGTGGCCGACGGCGAGATCCGCGACGGTCGGACCGTCCTCGCGCTCTCGTACTATCGGCTGTTCGGGGCGGACCGCGACTCGGACGAGGCGTAGTCTCCGGAGACCGGCGGGCGGAGTCGCGAAGCGGCTACCGGGACCGGGGTGGCCGCCGTCCCGCGTCAGCCGGTTTCGTCGTCGCTTTCGTTAGCTGCTGTCTCGTTTCCACTCTCGTTGGCGACCGTCTCGTTCTCGCCCTGTGGCTGTTCGAGGGCGGCCTGTAACCCGTCGGTTTCACCGAGGGTGACGCTGCCCGCGGCGACGTCGTCGATCGTCATCGACCCGGCCTCGAGCGACGGGATCGTCTCGCCCATCGCCGTCTCGGCGTCGGTGGTGTCGTTCGCCGCCGTTTCGCTGCCAGCGGTCTCGTCGTCGACCGTCTCGTTCCCGTCGGCCCGCGTCTCGAGGCTGCCGACGGTCATCGAGGTCACCGTGACCTCGTCGACGTCGAATTCCTCGACGGTCAGTTCCTCGATCTCCTGCGTGCTGGCGTTCTCGCTCTCGTTGGCCTCGCCGTCGCCGTCACCGCCGAACAGGCCGCCGATGAAGTCGGAGAGTCCCGAGAGGATGCCGCCGCCGCCCTCGACGGTCAGGTCCTCGACGGTCAGTTGCCCGGTGGTCATCGACTCGATCGTCATGTTTCCGACCGTGACGTTCGTGGTTCCCTCGTCGATCGCCTGCCCGATGCCGGCCGACGAGGCGTTCTCGCCGGCGGCACTCTCGTCGTCGGTCGCGTTGGCGCCGTCGGTTCCGCCGAAGTCCTCGATCGAGACGTCCTCGAGCGCGAGCGACTCGAACGCGACGTTCGAGATCGTGGCTTCGCCGTCGGCGGACTCGTTGCCGGCCGTCGTGTCGTTTCCGGCGGACTGGTCGTTCGCGGACTCGTTCAGTTCGCCCTCGAGCCCCTCGCTGTTCTGTACGTCCAACCGCTGGACGCCGAGTGCTTCGATCGTTGCGTTTCGAACCGTGACGTTCTCGAGTTCGAGCGTTCCGACCTGGACGTTTTCCAGCGTTGCGCTCGTGTCGCTCGTGTCGCTCGTGTCTCCGGGGTCGTCGTTCGCAGCCGGGGCGGTCGCCCCTGCGAGGGCGGGACCCCCCGAGAGCGCGACCAGCACGGCGACGAACGCGACACCGAGTGTTCGTGGTCGTGAAACCATACGGACAGACGTAGGAGCGGTCCCCGGCTAAAACGGGTCGACTGTTACGGGAGTAAACGGCCTTGGGCGCGGTGGCCCGAGGCTTTTATGCGTTCCCTCAGCCGTGCGCTAGCACTCCCTGTTCCGCGAGGGAACGGGATGAGGGTGGGCGGCTTACGCGCCCCGACCCGGACAGACGCACCAACCGAACTTGCGGCTGGGTTTTGTGAGTCCGGTAATTCGTATCCGTATCGCCGAGTTTCGCCTTCTCGCGCCACGCGATGTTCACCGATGCGTTCCGATCGGCGTGGTCTTGCGCCACGTCACACTCGTCGTTCGGACACCGGAACCGCCGCCCCTGCCGACTGCCACGCTCGCCACAGCACGAACACGTCCGCGAGTTGTAGTAGGCATCCACCGTGTCCGTGGGTATCTCTCGCCACGTCGCCTTGTACGACACAAACCTCTCGAACTGGTGAAACGGCAGTTTGTGCAACCGACGGTTCATGTACGACCCGTACTGCATTTCGTTGCGGATACCACTCATATCCTCGAACACGATGACCGGGTTCGAGAACTGCTCTGCAAACTTCACGACAGCACGGGAGAGACGATGCAATACCCACTCGATGAACCTTTCTTCCCTCTCACCGAATTGCCGATGAATAGTCGTTTTACCGTGTTCCTGACAGCGAGTAGTGATGGTGTGGTAGCGTTGGCGTTCCTGCTTGACTCGTCCGTAGTCGAGGACGAGCGTACCCTTCGTCTGCATCGTCTCGCGGTCGAGGGCGGTGAGAGCGACGTTGCGCTCGTTGATGTCCACACCGACTACCGTGTCGCTAGTATCGGGTTCAGGAATGTTGAACACGCGTGTGACCGTGACGTGTAGGTAATACACGCCATCGCGGTACAGGAGTTCGGCCTGCCCCACGTCCACCTCATTCGACGTGAGAGCGTCCCGAAGTTCGTCCATCGCGTCCGACTCACCGCGCAGATTCCCCTTCACCTTCTTGTAGGGCTTCGGGCTGATACGAAACTGGACGCGGTTCGTGTTGTCATCAACGGTGAGCCGGTAGCCTTCCGTGTGCGCCATCACAAGCGGGTACGCACCAGATTTATCGGTACTCGGTGGCGTCGGCTTCCCTCCGTCGGGATCGTCCTGTTCGTGCCACCAGTCGAGAAGTGACTGACAGGAGTCCCACGTCTGGAGGGCCTTGCCGACGACTGCGCACTTGTTGTGCCGCAAGAAGTCGTCGCGGTCAACCTCTTTCTGTATCTCGGTGCGAGTGTACCCTTGTTGTTTCAGGCGGATGGTTTGGTTGAATATCTCGCGTGAGGCGAGGCGGGCGTCGTGGAGCCACGATCGGTCACCAGACGCTATGTGTAGGCGCGTCTGAATCGTCTTCGTGGCTTCCTCACCCATACTTCGATTTGGCATTCACTCTCTCAAAAATGTGGGTATGTCTCCTGACGGCAGTCGAGCGCACGCGCTTCACCCCCGCCCACGGTGGGGCGGGGAACTCGCGCTGTTTTTCGTTTAGACCGGGGAAAACAGCCCTTTCGAGCCCGGCACTGATCGATAGCGGTCGAACGACTCTCGTTCGACTGCGTCGGCCGCGACCGACCGCAAGCGGTCGGCGGTGGCCGCCGGATCGCCGCCGCGACGACGGACACGGTGTTTTCGCACCGTCTCGTCGGTCTCAGTTCCTCGTTACTGACGGCTCCCGTCGAAAAAGACCGGTTTCCGTCCGAAACTGAGCGGTCGACGATCGGTGCCGTCGCTCGCGAACGGTCGCGGCCGCTCGAGCCCCGGCGGGAGATCACTCGAGTCGGAGTTCCCTGGTTTCGATGGCGTCGCAGGTGGGACAGACGAACTGGTATCGGACCCGGTCGCCGGACGTGGTCACGCGCCAGCCGCCCTCGGTGTCGACGTAGCCACACGCCGAACACCGAAGTTCGGACTCGTCGAACTTCTCCCGGAGCCGCTCGAACGGCGATCGATACACCGACATATGATACCACACAACGTGGCGGTATTTAATAGTCCGGCCTGCGACGAGGCGGCGACGCTCCGTCCGATCGCAACCGTTCTTAGGGATCCGTCCGTATACGAGCGTATGGACGATGTGGATGCGGACCGGCGTGGCAACGTCGGCGACCCCGCGGCCGCAGCGCGTGCCCTCGAACACGTCGTCGATCCGCTCGTAGCGGTCGCCGACGGGACGATCACGTACGCGAACGAGGCCGCGCGTGACGCCTTCGGGATCGGTGAAGCCGACCGCGACGCCGCGACCGCACTCCCCGGTTACTGGGACCGACTCGCGACGGCGATCGACGAGACGACGGTCGGAACCGTTCGGCGGGTCGATTTCGACGACGACCGGCAGGGCGCTCGGATCCACCGCGGCGTCGACGGCGCGACGGTCACGTTCGACCGCGGGGCGACCGACGCCGACGACGAGGGGGCACTGGCCGGTACCCGGGACCGACTCGTCAAGGACCGCGCGCTCGAGGAGGCGCCGGTCGGGGTCACCATCTCCGATCCCGACATGGAGGACAACCCGCTGGTGTACGTCAACGAGGCCTACGAGGAGATGACCGGCTACGAGTACGACGAAGTGGTCGGTCGGAACTGCCGGTTCCTCCAGGGCGAGGACTCGAGCGAGGCGGCCATCGCGGAGATGGCGGCGGCCGTCGCGGAGGACCACCCGGTGACCGTCGAACTCAAGAACTACCGGAAAGACGGCACCGAGTTCTGGAACGAGGTGACCATCGCGCCCGTCCGCAACGAGGACGGCGAGGTCACCAACTACGTCGGCTTCCAGAACGACATCACCGCGCGCAAGGAGGCCGAACTCGCGCTCGGGGAACGGACCGAGGAACTCGAGTATATCCTCGACCGCGTCGAGGGGCTAATCCAGGACGTGACCGGGGTCGTCGCCGGCTCGACGGATCGCTCGGAACTCGAGAGCGAGGTCTGTGACCGGATCGCCACCGAGGCGGGCTACGACGGGGCCTGGATCGGGGAACGAAACCCGGCGACCGGCACGATCGACGTCCGCTCGAGCGCGGGGACCGGGCCCGATCGCCAGCGGATCGAAACCGGAGCGGACCATCCCGCCGTCGAGACCCTCGAGGCGACCGAGCCCACCGTCGGCACGGTCGACGGCCGCACCTGCGTCGCCCTCCCGCTGTCGTACAACGGTATCGAGTACGGCGTGCTGGCGGTCCGAGCCGACCGGGACCGGGACGTCGACGAGCGAGAGACGGTCATCCTCTCCGCGCTGGCCCGATCGATCGCCAGCGGTATCAACGCTCGTGAGACGAGTCGCGTCCTCGCGACCGACGCCGTCGTCGCCGTCGAACTCGAGCTGGCCGACCGGTCGTTCGCTCCGACGGCCCTCTCGTCGGCGGCCGACTGTCGCCTCGAGTACCGCCGCTCGGTCCACCGCACCGGCGACGAGACGGCCTCGCTGTTTACCGTCACCGGCGCGACCGGCGAGGAACTCACCGCGTCGGCCGCGGACCTCGACGGTGTCGACTGCCGGGTCGTCGTCGAGCGCGATGACGGGTGTCTGGTCGAACTGACCGGCGATTCTGGCCTCGTCGGCTGGCTCTCCGAACGGGGTGCCCGCACGCAGGCGATCGAGGCCGAGGACGGCCGGGCCCGGGTCACCCTCGAGATCCCCCGCTCGGCGAACGTCCGCTCGATCGTCGAGGCCCTCGAGGACCGCTACGCCGGCACCGACATCCGCTCGTTCCGGCAACGCGAGCGCGACGGCGAGACTCGCCAGGAGTTCGCCGCCCGACTCGAGGAGGAACTGACCGACCGCCAGTTCGGGGCGCTACAGCGGGCCTATCTCGGCGGCTACTTCGAGTGGCCCCGGCCGACGACCGGCGAGGAACTCGCCCAGTCGATGGGCGTCTCTCGGCCGACCTTCCACGAACACCTGCGGACGGCGGAGGCGAAGCTCTGTCGCGCGTTCTTCGGGGACGCGTATAGTAGCTCTTGAAAGTCAATGCATACTCGATCGCAGGACAGCGTTGCGATCGGTGTGTAAATCGTTGCAGCGGCTACTATACTACAGCCGCCCGTCTGGACCGCTTTCGATCGTGACCTGTAGCCACGGCTTAGTACCCAGAACGGTCGCAGAGGTTTATGTGAGCGGTCGTGGGATCGACGATCATGTTCGCGTTCACGATGCCGCTGCAGACCGGTGGTGGCTTCCTGTACTGGGCGATCGTCTTCTTCGTCCTCGCGATCGTCGCCGCCGCCGTCGGCGCCCGCGGCGTCGCCGGAATCTCGATGGAGATCGCGCGGATCTTCGTGTTGATCTTTATCATCCTCGCGGTGGTCGCGTTGCTGTTGTGATAGGGTTTGCTGTACCGATTTACCGGAGCAACTGCAGAGTTCGCAGTTGCACCGGTAATGACTTACAGTAGACCGTATGAACCGGTCACCACGCCGGTTACACCGGTGACACTATCGGTGGTTACGGGTTCGCAGGATTTGCCAACCCGGTTACCGGTTCGGGACGGGACAATGTCTGCCTATTTTCACTCGGACCGTCTGCCTCGAGACGTAACTCGTTACGGTTACGTATGGTTGAGAACTCCTAACACCTTGGGCGTCGTAGATAACACGGAACGGTTACCATGACTGAACTCGGCGGATTTCAAGACAGGGTCGCCCGCATCGATCTCTCGGACGGGGAGGTCGCATACGAGTCGATCGACGACGAGGATGCAAAGCAGTACATCGGTGCGCGGGGACTCGGGGTAAAGTACGTCTTCGATCAGGGACCGGACGTCGATCCGCTTGGACCCGACAACCTGCTGGCCTTTATGAACGGCCCGCTGTCGGGCACGCAGGTAACGATGAGCGGCCGGATCGCCATCTGCACCAAATCGCCGCTGACCGGCACGGTCACCGACAGCCACCACGGCGGCTGGTCCGGCGCTCGACTCAAGTGGGCCGGCTTCGACGGCCTGTGTTTCGAAGGCGAGGCCGACGAACCGGTCTACGCCTTCGTCGAGGACGGCGAAGTCGAACTGCGCGACGCCTCTCACCTCTGGGGAGAGGGCTTCCACGGCACGCGCGATACGATCGAGGAGGAAGTCGAGGGATCCTACGGCAAGAACCTCTCGATCATGGGGATCGGCCCCGGCGGCGAGAACGGCGTCAAGTACGCCTCCATTATGAACGAGGACGACCGGGCCTCCGGCCGCGGCGGCACCGGCTGTGTCATGGGGTCGAAGAACCTCAAGGCCGTCGTCGTCAAGTCCTCGACGAAGATGCCGAAGCCGGCCGACCCGGAGACGTTCAAGGAGGGCCACCAGCAGGCCATGCAGGCCATCCAGGAGTCGGATGTCACCGCGCCCAACGAGGGCGGTCTCTCGATGTACGGCACCAACGTCCTGATGAACATCGGCGAGGAGATGGACGGCCTCCCGACCAAGAACGGCAAGTACACCTCGACCAAGAGCATGCGCGAGGCCGAGGGCGTCGACATCGACGCCGAGCGCGTCTCCGGCGAGAACGTCCGCGAGAACATCCTCGTCGACGAGCCGACCTGTCACTCCTGTCCCGTCGCCTGCAAGAAGGAAGTCGAGGTGACGGCGATGCACAAGGGCGAGGAGATGAACGTCCGCACCGAGTCCTACGAGTACGAGTCGGCCTACGCGCTCGGCCCGAACTCCGGTCACACCGACCGCGACAAGATCGCGCTCATGCTCGAGCGCTGTAACGACATGGGCGTCGACACCATCGACGCGGGTAACATGATGGCGATGGCCATGGAGATGACCGAGGAGGGCAAACTCGAGGGCGTCGGCGAGTTAGAGTGGGGCGACACCGAGACGATGATCGACATGATCGAGCGCATCGCCCACCGCGAGGACGAGTTCGCGGACCTGCTCGCGGAGGGGCCACGCCGCGTCGCCGAGGCGAAAGATGCCCACGACAACTCGCTGGCGGTCAAGGGCCAGACCATCGCGGCCTACGACCCGCGCTGCATGAAGGGGATGGGCATCGGCTACGCCACCTCGAACCGCGGGGCCTGCCACCTGCGCGGGTACACGCCCGCCGCCGAAATCCTCGGCGTCCCCGAGAAGGTCGACCCCTACGAGTACGAGGGCAAGGGCGAACTCACCGCCCAGTTCCAGGACCTCCACGCCATCAGCGACTCCTTCGACATCTGCAAGTTCAACGCCTTCGCGGAGGGCATCGAGGAGTACGTCCTACAGTACAACGGCATGACCGGCCGCGACGTCAGCGAGGAAGAACTGCTCGAGGCCGGCGAGCGCATCTACAACCTCGAGCGCTACTACAACAACCTCGTCGGGTTCGACGGGAGCGACGACTCCCTGCCCGCACGCTTCCTCGAGGACGGCATCCGTGGCCAGGGCGCGAGCGAGGGCGAGTACTGCGAACTCGAGGAGATGAAAGCGGAATACTACGACCACCGCGGCTGGGTCGACGGGGTCGTCCCCGACGAGAAACTCGACGAACTCGGCATCGACATCGGTCCCGGCACCGGCGTCAGCAGCGAGGGTGGTGCCGCGGCGCCGAGCGACGACTGAGACGGTTTCCCGTCATACGGACCGCTGTCAGTCAGTACCGGCGCGACCGCGAACGTTTGCGGTCTCCGGGACCCAGTGACAGGGAACCGTCTCAGTCGTCGGCGACCGCCGGCGTCGACCCGTAACTCGACTGACCGTTCGGGTCGGCCTCGGGCTTGGTCAGTTCGATCTCGAACCCGTCGTCGCCGACGGCGACGCGGACGTCGTCGAAGTTCTTGGCGTACTCGGTCGCGTGCTTGCCGGTGGTGTTGATCCGGACCTGCTCTTCGACCAGGTCGGCGTCGGTCAGCAGTTCGACCTTTCGGTAGGCGGTCGACATCGGGATATCACAACGGTCGGAGAGTTCCGTCGCGGTCAGTGCCTCCTCGGTCGTCTCCTCGAGAATGGCCCGACAGGCATCGTCGTCAAGGGCGGCCAACACGGCCTGCGTATCGACGTGATCGTCGCAGTGCCAGCCTCGCTTCCCGGCGTCGGCGTTCGTAGCGGACATCTGTTACACCTCGTGGTATTCACCGAGCCCCCTCCAAACGAGTCCCAATAAATACAGGGCCCTTTATATCGGGTCGGATACGGGCGGCGGGATCGCCTCCCGGGAGTTCGGCCGGTCACGGAGTCGCGACTGTCGTCGCACTCGAGACACGGTCGCGGACACAGGGTTTAGGGGGTCGGCCCCCCGAGTACCGGTCGATGGCTTCGGGGATTCGCGCGGAGATAACGATCGACGATCCGCCGGACTGCATCGTCGCGCAGGCCGCCGCGGCGGCCAGCGGGCGGGTCCACTCGGTCTCGAAGAGTACCAGCCCGTCCGCGCCCGAGCGTGTGACCGAGGAGTTCATGCTCGAGGCCGACGCCTCCCCCGCGGCGTTCGACGTCGACGCCGAGATCGAGTCGATCTTCTCCTACGGCTCGAGCGAGGTCTACCGGTTCGAGCGCGAACTGGACCACGGCTGTCCCTGTGAGCGTATCGAGGCTCACGGCTGTCCGGTCGTCGATGTCCGGGCACACGGCAGCGCGTTGTATCTCACGTTCCACACTCCGGATATGCACGTCTTGCAGACGGTTATCGGCGACCTGCGCGAGCGGTATTCGGGGCTCGACGTCCAGCGACTGCTCCAGTCCCAGCAGGACCACGACGAGCGACACCTCGTCTTCGTCGACCGAAGCACGCTGACCGATCGTCAGACCGAGGTGTTGGAGACGGCCCACCGGATGGGCTACTTCGAACACCCAAAGCGAGCCAACGCCGGCGAGGTCGCCGCGGAACTCGATATTACCAGTACGACCTTTACCGAACACCTCTCGGCGGCCCAGACAAAACTCCTCGGTGCGATCCTCGACCACGAGTGATCGACGACGCGGCGGCCGCCGGTCGGAGAAAACGGGGCGAGTACGGCGGCCACTGACTCGAGCCCTATGAACGTAACGGGACCTACAGGCCGGCGGCACCGAACCGCAATCCTATATATACCGGCCGCACAGCTATACGGTAGACAACTGACGGTTCACGCGAGTTCCCCCCGACATGAGTAGATACGAGTTTACGTGCCCCGAGTGCGGGCAGGAGATCGAGGTCAACGAATCGATGCGCGAGGCCACGCTCACACACGGCTGTCCGGTCTGTGGCGCGTCGGTCTCGTCGGCGGATTTCGTTCCAGAACAGCAGCCGGATTAGACTCGATTCCCCCGTCGTGTTTTCACCCCCCTCGATCGTCCGATCTCACTCCTCGCGATCGACTTCGGTCCGCCGTCCGTTCAGCGTCGCGGGCTCGAATCGATAGAGTTCGATGTTCAGCGCGTCCTTCCCCTCGGCCCAGATCTCGAACAGCGGTCGCTTCGTGTCCCCGTACTGGGCGATCTGATCGGGGGTCAGCTCCGCGGGCTCGATGCTCTGCAGTTCGCCGGTCGCGATAACGCTCCGGTAGGTCGAATCGGCTTCGTCGTAGACGACGAGTCGCGCCGCAGGCGTGGACTCGAGGAACTGGCGCTTCTCGCTGTCGGGCGTCGATACCATCCGCATGTAGAACTCCCGGGCATCGTCGTCGTAACCGTACGAGATCGGAATTGCGTACGGATCGTCCGTCCGCGCGAGCGACAACACCCCCGTCTCGTGACGACTGAGGAAGTCGTCGATCTCCGCGTCGGTCATCTCGGTTTCCTGGTCGATAGCCATCGTCTGGGTGGTTCTGCAAAGGTGAAACACGATCTTTATAGTTGCCATCGACAGTGACGCGACCACGACGCCCTCGAGCGTCCGTCGGCGGGCGCTACTCCCCGTTTTCCGGCGTGGCGATGACGACTGGTTCGCGGATCTCCAGTGCCGTCTCGAACTCCGCCTCGCGGTCGGTCCGTCGGCCGATCCGCAGGAGTTGCTCCTCGTGTGCGCGACGAACGGCCGACAGTTCGCGGTCGGTCAGCCCGATCTCCTCGCCGATCGCCTCCCAGTGGCCCCAGCCGACCAGGAATGCCTCGAGGTCGTCGTCGGCGTAACACCGCTCGAACTCCCGCCGGTACCGCTCGCGTTCGGGGCCCAACTTCGCCTGCGCCCGCTCGACGAGGTCCGGCAGGCGAGTGGCCGGGACGCTCGCCTTGGCGGCCGTCAGCAGGAGGACCTGCCCCTCGATCGGCTCGCCCGACATCTATCCGCCCGCGCGCATCGCCTTCTGTGCGAAGTTCTCGACGAGCGGCTCGAGGGTCTCCTCGTCGCCCTCGAAGACGATCGTCACCTCGGTCAGCTGCAGCGACGGGCCGATTCCGACCGTCTCCGAGGAGAACGTCGCGGTCCAGTCTTCGCCGTCGATCGTATGATCATCGACCTGCTCGCCGCCCAGATTCGTCAGGTAACGGACGACGAGCCGCTCGGAGATGCCGCGAAAGGAACGCTCGATACGGGTTGCCATACGCCCGATTCGATGCCCCGACGGATAAAGTCGCGTTCGGCGGCACCGGATCACAGGAGCGCCCGAAACGCGACGACGGCCCCGATTCCGCCACACAGCGATAGCAGGATGTTCTCGGTGCGCCACATGATCGCCAGTACGACGCCGGCCGCGCCCCACTCGGCGGGCCCGCCCGCCGCCAGCTCCGGCCCGAGGATCGCGATCACGATCGCGCCCGGCAGGACCGAGAGCCCGGCCTCGAGGCGCTCGCTCACCTCGATCCGCGAGAGGAGCCAGAAGCCGCCGACCTTCGTGAGGGCGGTCACGATCGCCATCGCGAGGACGACGCCGACGACGAGCGGGTCGAGCGCGAGCGGTCCCTCACCGATCATGGCGACCCACCTCGACGGCGGCGGCCGCGAACCCGCCAAGCAGGATGTACCACTGGCCGGACAGTAACGCGTCGGCGACGACGGCGGTCGCGAGCGCGACGAGCCACGGCACCAGGGTCGCTCGCCCCTCCCAGAGTTCGAGCGCGAGCGCGGCGAAGACCGCCGCGAGGACGAAGTCGAGGCCGTACCGGGCCGGATCGCCGATGACGCCGCCGGCGGCCGCGCCCACGATCGTCGCCGCGACCCAGAAGAGCCAGATCGCGATCCCGGTCCCCAGCAGGAACGCGCCCCGGCCGCCTCCGCCTTTGAGTTCGCGCATCGTCAGCGCCCAGTTCTCGTCGGCCATCAGCAGGAGGCTGCCGTAGCTCCGCAGCGAGGAGAGCCGCTCGAGCCACGGGCGAAGCGCCGCGCCCATCAGCGAGTACCGGAGGTTGATCGCCAGCGTCGCGAGGAGGACGGTCGCGACGGGTATCGGCTCTGCCCAGAGTTCGACGGCGACGATCTGGGCCGCGCCGGCCAGCACCGTCGCGCTCATCAGCGCGGCCTCGGCGACGCTCAGGCCCGCCTGGCGCGCGAGCATCCCGAAGGCGATCCCGTAGCCGCCGACGCCGATGGCGACCGGGAGACAGGTCAGAAAGCCGGCGCGGATTCCCTCGCGATCGAACGTGACCGACTCGGCCTCGACCGCCGCGGGTCGGCTCCCGTCGACGGCGTCCGGCGGCCGCTCGCCGGCGGCACCGCGCTCCGCGTCACTGCTGTCGGTTTCCGTCACGTTCGACTCGAGTCCGACGAGGCCTAAAGCGTTCTCGAAATCGCCCGCAGCTGCCGCGGGCGTCCGCTCGGAATCACGCACCGTAGAGCAGCAGCGCCACCGCGATAACGCCGGCTGCGACACCGTACAGGAGGCCGCTGACGGCCGCCAGCGCGACCGCGACCAGCGCGGCGACGACGCCGAGGAACAGACAGGCCTGCTGGGTCCGGGACCGATCGTCGGTCCGCTCGATGAGCCGGTCGACCCCCAACTCGAGGACGAGTTCGGCGGCGTCGTCGAGCATACGCGATAGTTTCGTCCGACCAACAAAAACGTCGGGGTCGTCGCTCGACTCCCGTCCTACCCGCCGGCAACCGGCGGGAACACCGACACCACGTCGCCGTCCGCGAGCGTCGTCTCGACGCCGGCCATGTGGACCACGTTGCGGCCGTTCTTCAGTACACTCAGTTGCGGCCGGACCTCGCCGTCGGCGAGCAATCGCCCCTCGAGACCCTCGTACTCGGCCTCGAGGCTCGCGAGGACGTCGCCGACGGTGGCGTCGTCCGCCACGGTTCGCGTTCGCTCCTTTTCGCCGACGGCCTCCCGGAACGTGGCGAAAAATCGGAGATCGATGTCCATACCCCGTACTCGTCGTCCGGCGACATAAGTCCGACCGCTAACGCGGCGTCGGGCGTGGCGGTCGCTCAGATTGACGCGACCGTCGGCGACGACGCGTAGTCGACGGGCTCGGCGTCGGTCTCGGCGAGCGCCGCCTCGATCGCGGCCGTCCCCGCCTCTGCCGCCGCGTCGGCGTCGGCGGCGTCGACGGTCACCGTCACCTCGACCTCGAGCGCGATGGTGTAGGGATCGAACGGCGCGGTCGGGTGTTCGTACACCTCGGTGTCGGCGATTGCCCAGTCGGTCAGTCGGCCATCGGCGGTGAGCGAGTTGAGGGTCCCGGCGAGGTCGGCCTCGGCCTCGTTGCAGGCGGTGGTATCGGACCCCCCGTGGAGGGTGAGACGCGTCGTTCCGGCGCGGGAGACGGCGAATTCCATACCGTTTCCTACGCTCGCCCGAAGTTTCAACGCTTGGGAACGGCGCTAGTCGGCAGCGGTCGTCGCCGATCCGTCGCGTCGGTACGACACGTTCCGGGCCGACAGCAGCGCTCGCATCCGTTCGACGCCGCCGCGGCTGTCCCACCCGTCTTGCGTGTAGTGCTTGTAGGGGTGGCGTAGCCACGAGTACTCGCGGTGGGCGAACACCTCGATCGCCCCCGATTCGGCCCGAAACAGCGTCACGTGGAGCTGTCGCGTCGCCAGCGGCGAATCGCGTCGGACCCAACTGCCCGCCGAGCGCCGGCCGTCGTCGCGGATCTTCAGCGACGCGATCGGCTCCCGCTCGAAGTCCAACTCGACGAGCAGCGACCGGACCGCGTCCAGATCGCGCTCGAGCGTCCCGACGAACTCCGACGGGTGCTGCCGACAGATCGCGTACCCGCCGAGCGGTTCCTTGACTCGATGGAGCGCGGGGAGGACGCGACGCCGAACGCGGGTCGTCAGATCGAGCGCGTCGATGCCGTTTGCCGTCCCGTCGGTCGTCGTCGCCACGCGACGTTCTCTCGAGCGAGACTATAAAATACTACCTGTTCGTCACCTTCGAAACACACTATATCGGCCCGAGACACTCCTTACTGGTCGTATAGTGGCATATATGAATACATATGTATATACTATGTGCGTTTACTGTCCGGCCGTCATAGGTCCTGCAACCGAATGCCGTCCTCGACCAGTCGCGCGTTTCGCTCCCGGTCGAGGTGATCGGCGAGGTCGTCGTGGTCGTACAGCTGGGCGATCACGTCGGCGTACAGCGTCCGCCACGCGATCGCGTAGATCGGCGACTGGCCCCACGCCCGCAGCTCGGGGACGAACGCGTCGTAGGTCTCGTAGCGCTCCTCGAACCGCTCGATGGCCTCGAGTATCCGGCCGGCCGCCTCGCGGTCGTCCTCGGCCTCCTCGCGGACCCGGTTGAGCTGGTCCTCCCAGCCCGCGACGGCCTTGTGCATGTCCGCCGCCGCGCTCTCGTCGTCGTCCGGCAGTCGCTCGAGGATCGGTTCCGGCACGCCAAGGGAAATTTCCTCCATGCGACGTGATATGGGATCGACTGGCAAGAAGATGGTCCTCCGTCCCCGCGGTGGCGTCGGCGTCCGGCGCTTGACGCGTACCGATGGGATGCGGTCACGACCGGCGCTGCGGCTCGGCCCCCAATTCGTCTCGCAGGTCGGTCAGCCACCGACAGTACGTGTCGATGAGCCGGATCGCGAGATCCTGCAGGTCGCGCCGGTACCCGGTCGGCTCCGCCAGCGTCTCTTCGTGGGTCGCTTTGATGTCGGTCCATCGACTCCGGGCCCGCTCGAACCGATCGACAAGCGCCGCGAGTCGCTCGCTCCGTTCGTCGGCGGGGAGGTGGTGGAGAAAGCCGAGCGTCAGGACGAGTCGCGGACCGCCCATCGGAATCTCGTCGTCCGGGATGGGTTCGTTCAGCAGCGTTCGGAGCCGTTCGCGACCGTCGTCCGTGATCTCGTACTCCGTTTCTCGCCGTCCCGCCTCCGTGACCGACGTGACCGCCGCGACGTGACCGGCCTCCCGGAGTCGCTCGACGGTCGGCTCGAGCGCTCCGTATCCCGCTGTCCAGTACCGGCTGAAGTTGTGCCGGAGCCGCTCGCGGACGGTGTCCGTGTCGGCGGGCTCCTCTGCGAGTACTCCCAGGACGCCGAGTTCGGCGAGTCCGTTCGATTCCATGCGTCCGAATCCAACACGAACCTGTATAGTGGTATCGCCAAACACGAACCGGGTCGAGACCGGTGGGACCGAGTGACTCATACGGTTTGCCGCCCCGATTTCCCGGCGGGACCGCGACCGTCCTGCAGTCCCACTGGTACTGACGGACAGGAAATCGTATCACACCGGCGGCGTGCTACGGCCAGACCGCCAGCATAATTTCGTCGACGTACTCGCCGTCGAGACAGTACTGGCCCTCGTGAGTTCCCTCGCGCTCCCAGCCGTTCTCCTCGAGGAAGGCGATCGCCCCCTCGTTGGTCGCGGGAACGTGCTGGTAGCACTTCTCGTAGCCCGCGTCGACCGCCCACTCGAGGCCGTACGCGAGCAGTTCGGTCCCGATCTCCTGGCGCCGGTGGTCGGGGTCGACGCCGACGGTCACCTCGGCGGTGTGACGGAGCGCCCGGCGTTCGGGCGCATCGACGTGGAGCCAGCCGACGACGTCGCCGTCCGTCGAGTCGCTCGGCTCCTCTCCGTCTTCATCGTCGGCCGCGTCTCCCTCGAGGATCGCGACGAAGACGACCCGCGATCGATCCTCGTTGGCCCGTACGAGCGCTCGGTCGCGCTCGAGGTCCGTCGCGACGTGGTCGGCGACGACGTACGGCCCATCGGTCGCGACCGTCCGCATCGTCTCGATGATCCCCGCCCGGTCCCGCCCCCGTGCCGGCCGGATGGTGACGCGCCCGTCCTCGCAGTCGAGGTCCGTCGTCGTCGCTGCGAGCGCGACCCGAAGCTCGCCGTCGGTCTCGGTCAGATGGCCTTCCGTCTGTAACGCCTCGAGACACGTCCGGAGTTCGTCCGGCGTCGGCGGCACCGACTCGGTGTAGGTCCCCGACCGCGCGGGTTTGGAGGTGGCCCGGCCGTCGTCGACCGTGATCGAGCGAGCCAACTCGTCGCGAGTAACGGAGCCGTTACGTTCGACGTACTCGTAGACGCGCCGCTGGAGGTCGGTCGCGAACGACCCCGCCGGGTCCGGTATCATATCTACGCCCGCGCCGACCGCCGCCATTAGTATGCGATCCGTATCGCCCGCCCCGCGGGACCGCGCGAGGCGACGCCGCGGTTTCGATTCCGTTTCGGACCGTCTATCACTCTGTTCCGTCCGGTCAATCTCCGATTAGACTCGCTCCGGCACAGCCGCTGTCCGTACGGCCAGCTTCCGAATTGCTATATCGAAATGTGATATATACTGCCGTCCTGATGGACGAACCACCGTTTCGCTCCGGAACCGCCGGCTCGAGCCGACCGCTCATCTCCCAGCCTTCGTCTTGCCCGGTTCGCGCGGATTCCACGAGACGACGACACGACGTCACTCACGGCCGAACCGGACCTCGACACCAGGCCGCGATGCCGAAGCCCAGTCGCCGGCATCGGACGCTCGAGTTCCTACCGGGGAGTCGGTGTCGGCCCGTTCGGAACGGCCGGTTTTCGGGCCGTGACCCCCTGGGTAAGAGGCTGGTAACGGCGGGATCGATCATCGAACGAAGGCCCGGATCCCGATCGGACTCGAGTGGCGACGGAGCGTTCGGCCGCGGCCGATCGATCGCTGCCGACGAGTCGCCTGCGATCTGCCGAACGCGTGAGGGGTCGGTCGTCGTCGTCGGATCCGGTCGAGTCCTCGGGGTCGGCAACGACCGCCGCCGTCGATTCGATCCTTGCCTCTCGACTTCGGTTGGTGCGTCCGGGGCCGTTTCGAACTGTCGTTACTCGCGGAAACCGCGACGTGCCTCCTGGTGGTAGTCGTTCGGTCCCGGCCTGTCAGTGCCGGCGGCCGAGCGACTCCCGAACGGACTGCGACGCGTCGCTACCGGCCCGAGCCCCTGTGTTTCGGCAGCCGGTTCGCCCGAGCGATCGCATGTGGGGCCCGGAAGTCGACGGGATTCTCCCCTGATACGGACTGCTATCAGTCAGTTTCGGTGTGATCGCGAGCTGTCCTGCAGTCCCACCGGAAATAATTGATGGGAAGATCGTATGAGCGTGTCTGATAAATCACATAGGGCAATACAAAATCGAGATCGGTTCCTGGTCCCGAACGAGCCGGTGTTCGGCTGAGAGAACCAGTCCGGACGCGAGCCTATCGTAGCCACTGAGACGGTCTACTGTAACTGGCAGGTTCTACTGAGAGTTACCACCGCCGGAGAGTCCCTCTCGAGGGACATTCCGGCGCTAGGTTTACGCCTATCGCCGGCCTTCCGAACGGTAGTATGGCTGCTGGCGATCCCACGTCGGGCGCGCGCTCGACTCTCGAGTATCAAGAGGCCATCGCGACACTCGGCCAGCGGACGCTCGAGTCGGCCGCCTACGTGCGGATCGAGAAGGTCGACGCCGAGACTGAGGTCGGATCCCCGCCCCGCATCGACGGCGATCCCGGACGGCCTCGGCAACTGTTCCGGAACCCGCTGGATAACGCGAGTACCCGTACTGACGACCGGACCCGACGTATATCCGTATTCGCCGAGTACGATGGCCTAACATGGAAGGGGCCGGTTCGCGATCGGGATCGATCCGAGCGAGACGGATCGTCTCGTCCGGGCATCCGATCGACTCCACGGTCGCGAGGAGTACGCCGGTACCGGCATCGGGCTCGCGCTCTGTCGGCACGTCGCCGAGCGCCACGGCGGTCGAGCGAGCGAAGCGAGTCTACGCGCGGCGCGATCAGCGTCGATTCGGATCCGAGCGCGGGGCCGACGTTCCCCGTCGCGGTACCCACCTCACCGGACCACGACTCACCGAGCGATGACTGAAACAGCACACACCCAGTCCGAGCCGGCTCGAATCCTGCTCGTCGAGGACAACCCCGGCGACGTTCGACTGACCAAGGAGGCGTTCGAACAGGGGCGCATCGAGAACGATCTGTCCGTCGTCTCGAACGGGGCCGAGGCGCTCGACTACCTCTCTCGGCGTGGTGAGTACGCCGACGCACCCCGTCCGGATCTGATCCTGTTGGATCTCAACCTCCCCGGCAAGGACGGCGAGGACGTCCTCGAAGATCTCAAGGACGATCCGAAACTGCGGTCGATCCCGGTGATCGTGCTGACGAGTTCCCGGGCGGAAGAGGACATCGCCCAGTCCTACGAGCTCCACGCGAACGCCTACCTCACGAAGCCGGTCGATCCGGACGAGTTCATCGAGACCGTTCGGGCCTTCGAGAAGTTCTGGTTCTCGGTCGTTCGGTTGCCACCGGAGGTCGATTCCCGATGAGCGAGACCGACACCAGAGCGGAGGCGGGTAGAGAGGGCGACGCGGCCGATTCCCTCCGCGTCCTCCTGATCGAGGACAACCCCGGAGACGCCCGGTTGATCCAGGAGATGCTCCGGGACACCGAGGAGTTGGCCCAGCGGGTCAGCCCCGGCGACGCGGCCCGCGGGGCTCCCCAGATCGACCGCGAAACCCGCCTCGAGGACGGACTCGCGACCGCCGAGGCCGACCCGACCGACGTCGTGTTGCTCGATCTGAACCTCCCCGACAGCGAGGGACTCGAGACCCTCGAGACGGTCCACGAGGAGACCGGCGAGACGCCGATCGTCGTGCTGACCGGCGTCCGCGACCAGCAGGTCGGGGTCAAGGCGATCCAGCGGGGCGCACAGGACTTCCTCGTCAAGGACGAGGTGACCAGCGAACTGCTGGTGCGAACGATCCATCACGCGATCGAGCGCGCCCATCAGGAGCGACAGCGCCGCCAACAACGCGAGCAACTCGAGGCGCTGAACCGCCTCAATCGGATCGGCCACGACATCGGTCACGCGGTGATCACGACCGAGACGCGCACGGAACTCGAGCAGCAGGTCTGCGATCGGCTCGCCGACTCCGACGCTTACCGGTTCGCGTGGATCGGCGGCGTCAATCCGGGCAGCGACCGCGTCGTGCCGAAGGCGGCCGCCGGCGTCGAGGAGGGTTACCTCGACGAGATCGACGTCTCCGTCGACGAGGACGACGAGGCCGGACGGGGACCGGCCGGGACGGCCGTCCGGACCGGCGAGGTGCAGGTCATGAACGACGCGCAGGCGGATCCGGCGTTCGGACCGTGGCGGGAGGCCGCACGCTCTCGCGGTTACCGGTCGTCGGCCGCGGTCCCGATCGTCCACGAGGATCTCGTCTACGGCGTGTTGAACGTCTACTCGTCGTCGCCGCGGGCGTTCGTGGGGGCCGAGACCGAGGTCCTCGCCCGGACCGGCGACGTTATCGCCCACGCGATCACGGCGATCGAACGCAAGGACGCCCTCGTCAGCGACGCCGTCGTCGAACTCGAGTTCCGCGTCGAGGACATGGCGGAGGAACTGGTCGAACTCTCGGCGGGGGAGTCGTGTACGATCGAGTTCGAACAGCTGGTCGGCGGCGGCGAGGCGCTGTTGGCATACGGCACGGCACGCGGCGTCTCACAGGAGGAGTTCGAAGACAGCATCGACGACACCGACGGGATCGGCAACGTTCGGTTCCTCTCGGTCAGGCGCGACGAACTCGAGTTCGAACTCGTCGCTCCGGCGGCGGTGTCGCTGTTCGAGACGATCGCGACCCACGGCGGTCGCGTCGCGTCGGCGACGATCGCCGACGGCGAGTTCCGGTTCGTCGTCGAACTGCCGCGGGGCCGGGACACGCGCCGGATGATCGAACTCATTCAGGACCAGCGCGACGACGCGACCTACCTCGCCCAGCGGACCACCGAACGGGGCGAGCGCAACGACGCCGGCCCGCTGTCGATCCTCGCGGACGAACTGACCGACAAACAGCGGGCGGCCCTCGAGACGGCCTACTTCGCTGGCTACTTCGACTGGCCGCGGGAGAGTACGGGCGAGGAGATCGCCGAGCGCCTCGGTATCGCGCCCGCGACGTTCAACCAGCACCTGCGGACGGCCGAGCGAAAGTTCTTCGAGTCGGTCATCGGCGAGTACAGTAGCCACTGAAGGTCCCTGCACACCCGATCGCACAGTCGTCGTGCGATCGGTGTGTAAATCGTTTCAGTTGTTACGATAGCGTGGCTGCAACGCTAGCCCGGTGCCGGCCGATCGGGACGGGAACTCGGACACGATCGCCGTGTACCCGCGACGCGGTTTTAGGCAATACGAAAAACATAAGATAAGTTATATGAGTGTGGGTGCCCTACCGACTACTGTGATGAACTCTCAGAAGTCCGTCCAACAGGAAGCCGGTACCGTCGAGGAGAACGCGCTCAGGCTCGAGCCCGAGAAGGCCGAGCAGATCGTCGAGGCGCTCAACCGCGATCTCGCGGACGCGTACGTCCTCTACCACCAGCTCCACAAGCACCACTGGAACGTCGAAGGCGCCGAGTTCCTCGACGTTCACGTCTTCCTCCAGGAGGTCTACGAGGACGTCGAGGACGCCGCCGACGAGATCGCCGAACGACTGCAGGCGCTCGGCGGCGTTCCGCACGCGAACATGACGACCCTCGCCGAGAACGCGACCGTCGAACCCGAAGACGAAGACGTATACGACATCCGGACGTCGCTGGCCAACGACCTCGAGATGATGGGCGACATCATCGAGAGTACGCGCGAACACATCGAACTCGCCGAGAACCTCGGCGATCACGTCACCGCCGAACTGCTCCGCGAACAGCTCGTGACGATCGAGGAACACACCCACCACATCGAACACTACCTCGAGGACGACACGCTGGTCCTCGAGTCGGCGACGAACTGACGGTCGCTCGCACGGGGTTTCTCCCGTCCGCTCGCGAATCGCTCTCCCGACGCCGGTTTCGGTTTTCTTTCGATCGTTGCGTCAGACCGAGACGTCGGTCGCTTCCACGCCCTCGGCCTCGAGCAGCGTTTCGGCCACCCGGTCGGTCACGAGCGAACTGACGCTGCCGGCCAGCGCCATCGCCTCGCGGTCGGGCTCCGCGAGATCGAGGACCTCCCGGAAGAACGTCGCCAGGACGACGTAGCGCTCGTGGAGATCGGCAGCCGTCTCGCGTCCCCGCTCGGTCAGCGTCGCTCCCTCGTACGGCTGGTAGCGCACGTACCCTCGCTTCTCGAGGCGCTGGAGCGTCTCGGTCGTGACCGACGGCGACCGCTCGAGTTCGTCGGCGACGGAGCCCGGCGACACCGGCTCGCCCTCTTTCCGTGCTATGTGATAGCACGCGAGCAGGTACTGGGATGCGTCCGTCATCCCCGCCGGGCGGACCGAGTACGGTCGAGTCGCTGACGGGCCTCACGAGCGACAGCGGAGCGGGTCTCCGGTGACGACGCGACGGACTGCCGCGTCGACCCGCGATCCCCGCGCGGATCGTCGTCCATATGATTTAGGCTTGCCTAAAACAGTAAAGTAGTTGCGGCTCGGACTCCGTCGGTACGGCGAACGTCGGCCGATTCCGGACTGAGACGGATTGCCGTACCGATGTACCGGCGCAACCGCCGCCGGAGTCGCGGTTGCGCCGGCAATGGCTGACAGGAGACCGTCCGAGCCGTCCCGTCGTTCGACCCGGGGTCACGCCCCTCGAGGTTCGGTCGCAGACGGGGTTACGTCCTCGAGCGGGCGACGAGCGGCCGCGGCGACGGCTACCATCGCGATCCCGGTCACGAGGAGGTTCGCGCCGACGAGCAGGCCGATCGCCCACGCGGCGGTCGCCGGGAAGCCGGCCCACAGGAGGCCCGCGAGGACGAGCGCGGCGACGCCGCTGACGGCGATCGAGGTCCGGCCGCGGGAGGCGGGTAGCCGCGTCGCCGCCACGAGTTCCGCGATACCCTCGACGGCCAGATACGCAACGAGCGCGACCGTCAGGGTGACGAGCGCGATGGCCGGAGCCGCGAGGACCGCCGCTCCGGCGACGATCGAAACGACCGCCAGCGCCGCCTGCCAGACCGAGCCGCGCCAGCCCCGCACCGCGACCGCGTGGCCCGCGTGGACGATCCCGCCCGCGATCAGGAGCAGTCCCAACGCGAGCGTGACCGAGAGTCCAGTTACTGCCGGCGCGGCCATCGCGAGCAGCCCGAGCAGTCCGACGATCCCCCCTGCGATCGCGAGCCGCTGCCAGTCGTTCTCGAGGGCCGTGCCCTCGCCGTGTCCGGTGATTGCTGTGATACTGTTCATCTCATTCACCGCCTTCCCCTACGTCGCGGACGGCAATAAAACGAGTTTACGGTTTGACAGTCTCTCTCGGCTTCGGACCGATCCGAACGGATCCCGGGCGGCTCGAGCTCGTGCCGCCGTCGGTCCGTCGAAACGCCCATTTTCGTTCGAGCCTCATCTCGAGGCGTGACCGACGACCGCGACGATCTCGAGTGTGATCTCTGTGGGGAATCGGTTCCGACCGCCGTTTATCACGAACACCTGCTCAAGGAGTGTCCGGGCCGGTAGCGGCGTCGACGGTCGTCGTTTTCTCGCGGTGAGATCAAGGGAAACGCCTATGCGGCTCGTCGGAATCAGGGCGAGACAGTGATGGGGGCGTTCGACGCGAGCATCTGGGAGTGTCCGGCGTGTGGTCGATCCGTCAACCGATTCGTGAACGGCCGTCAGTGTCCGTCCTGTCGGGCGGACGGCCGCGACTGTGAGTCCGACGCGACGTGACTACGTCTCCTCGACGTGGCGGATCTCGCAGGCGATCCCGCGCGTGCTCTCGGCCATCTCCCGGCCGAACATCTCGGCGCGGCCGACGGCGAAGGCCCGCGGCCCCTCGACGATCACCTCGTCGCCGACGCGGATGTCCTCGTCCGCGTCGACGACCCCCGGTGCGAGGACGCTGCCGTGGGGGACGAAGCCGTCGATCTCGACGCGTTTGGTCGGCGCTGCGCTCTCGAGCCAGCGGCGAGCGCCCGCGAGCGTAAAAGACAGCGTGCCGTACTGGGGGACCATCGTCGCGAGCTGGGTGTCCTCGCGATCCCGGACCTGGATCTTGGGGTAGCGACTCGTCGTCTGGATGTCCTCGAAGAGGTCGTCGCCGGCCCCGTCACCGAGCAGGTAATCGGCGAGCGCGCGGACGGTGTTGTGTTCGCGCTCGCGCTTGGAGTACTTGAGTTCGCCCGACAGCGCCTCGGCGAGGTTCGAGAGCGACTCGTCGTCGGTCGGGTGGTCGGCGACGGTGTAGGTGATCTCGAGGCCGAGCCGTTCCTCGACGCGTTCGACGATGTCGCGGTAGCCCTCGTCGGGGACGTGGGCGACGATCTTCGGGTACTCGTTGCGCTCGAGGTATCGCTGTAGCACTTCCGCGACGAACTCCTTCTCGTCTTCCGTCCAGCGGCCGGTCACGACGGTGTCGTAGTGCTGGGCCGGGTAGGTCGTCTCGAGTTCCTGCGGCACGACGCCGATCGGCGAGGTCATCGAGACCAGATGGCCGCGCCACTGGATCGCGTCGTGGAACTGGCGGTGACTCTGTGACTCGCTGTAGGGCTTGGCCGCCGAACAGGGCACCAGCACCAGCGGGTTGTCGAAGCGGTTGCGATAGCGCGTGGTCACCCGGTCGGCGAAGCGCTGGATCTCGACGCGTCGGAGGGTGTCGCCCGTCGCGGCGTCGATTCGCGCGTCCCGCAGGATCGGCGTCCGCTCCTCGAGATAACCCCACTGGTCGTCGAGTTCGCGCACGGCCGCGGTGAGCCACTGGTCGTGGCGGGCCTGCCCCTCGAGGTAGTCCCGTAGCCGCCCGTCGCGGATCCGTCGGCGGACGATCGCCAGTTCGGATTCGAGGGCGTTCCGGTTGTGGTCGGCACAGTCCTCGCGGGTGAACTCCTCGCGGGGCCCCTGACAGGCGGGACACGAACAGGGGAGTTCCTCGAGGTCCTCGAGGAAGTAGGCCTCGTCGGTCGTCAGATAGCGCCCCTCGGTGCCCTTCACGACCGCCGCGGTCGCGTCGAACAGGTCGACGCCGGCGTAAGCGAGCAGGGCGACGTTTCGGGGCGTCGCGACCCCGGAGAACAACAGGGCAGTGTCGGCCGGGATCGCCTCGCGGACGTCGACGACTGCCTCGACCAGCGCCGCCCCGTGGCCCGTCACCGACTGGACGTCCGAGAGGGCGTAGGCGTCCGTTCCCTGCGGTTCGACTGCCTCGCTCGAGACGACCGCGACACTGGGGTAGTCGACGTCGGGGGCGTCGACGGCGAACGACTCCTGGACTTCCTCGGGGGTGCCGCCGGGGAACGCCCGGTGGGGCAACACGGTGAGTTTCGACTCGTCGCCGTCGGAGAGATCGCGGTCCGCGCTCCAGAGCGAGCCCGCGTCCTCGAGGACGTCGTCGACGAGCGCGGGCGTCGTTCGGGGCGGGGAGAGGCGGAGTTCGCCCACGCGCGCGGCCCCGTCGCGCTCGTGAATTTCGAAGTACTCGGTCATACTCGATATGGCCGCGGCGAGCGAAAGAGGTTGTCGATAGCGAGCGGTCGGTTCGGCCGCCGACGGCCGTGGCGCAGGGCTTCCCGGTCGACCATTGATAGACACGTGTGAAAATCAACCTTTATGACCACTCGGTCGGATGTCATTCGTATGGAAGCGAAATCGAACCTCCGCTCTACGGATGGGTTCAGGGCGTTCCTGATCCTGTCCGTGGTCGCTGCAGTCGCCCTCGCAACCATCGGTCTGCCGGTCATCTACGGCGGGTCGACGACGACTGCCTCGGCAGCGGAACCGACCGTCGAATCGTATCAGACTGCCTCCCAGGCCGGCTCCGAACTCGGCGCGGCCGACGAGGTCTATCTCGGCGAAAACGGCAGTGCAGTCCTCGAGTACGAGGACGAGATGAACGACCTCGAGCAACTCGAGGTCGGCATGGACGTCAGCGAAGGGCTCGCATACATGCTGGCCGAGGGCAGCTACGAGGAGACCGACGAGTTCGAGAGCGGTTCCTTCTCGGCGGTCCTCGATCAGGACGGCTTCTCCGGGAACGGATCGATGGTGATGCAACAGCCCGAAGACCTCGAGCGACTCGACCTCGACGTCTCCGGTGAGGTCAGCGACGAGGCCAACGAGTTCGACGCGACCGCGACCGGCGCGTTCACCAGCGAGGACTCGACCCCGATGTCGGTCGATTCCGACGGGCAGGTCACGATGTCCGGAGACCGCTTCGAGACGAGTGGTTCCGCGACCGTCGCGACCGAGAGCCCGACGGGCACGACGAGTGACGGGCAGACGCTCGACGTCGCCCTCGAGGAGACGTCCGACGGCTACGTCCTCGACGTGACCGACGAACGGACCGTCTCCAGCTTCGCCGCGTCCGACTGGGAGACTCGAGAGCAGGCCAAACAGACGCTCACCGAACAGTACGCCAGCGTCGCCACGCAGCTCGGTGGAAGCAGCGAGGTCACGATCGAGAACTACGACTTCGACGAGGAGACCAACCGCCTCGAACTCGAGTTCACGATCGAGTACACCGGCATCGACAGCGGGATCGAACAGATGCTCCCGGTGGCGCTGATGAACGACGACACCGCCGGACTGGACCAGGAGGAGGCCCAGGCGATCGCCACCGGCGTCACCGATATGCAGATCGAGACCGTCGATTTCCGAGTCGAGGACCGCGGTGACTCGATGAACGCCGAGTGGGACGTTCAGATCGCGAACTACGACGAACTCACGCTGGCGATGCTCGATGCGGCCGAATCGGTCGCCTCGGAGGAAGAACTCGAGCAGATGAACATCGAGCAGACCAGAGCGGCCATCGAAGCACAGCAGGCCGCGGACCTCGAGACGACGTTCGACTGGGACGCGTCGGTCGAGCAGACCGCCGGTCAGGAGGTGACGTTCGACGCCGAGGTCTCGGGCGACACCGAGAACTGGGAAGCCTACCTCGACGAACTCGAGTCGCGTGACGTCCAGCGTCCTAACGATGTCCGCTTCGATCTGTCGGCCGAAACCGCCGATGGACAGCTCTCGCTCGACGGCACGTTCGAGATCGGCGGTGAGGATCTGGCCGGCCAGACCCTCGATACGATGGCTCAGTCGGCTCAGACGAGCCCGGCCGGAACGGCACCCGAGACCACCCGGTACGTCGAGGCGCTGTCCGACGCCGACCTGCAGGTCGCCCGCGTCGACGCCGACATGAGCGACGGGACGGTGCGCCTCGAGGGCGGTGCGAAGTTCGAGAACATGAGCGAACTGACCGACACCGTCACGGGGAGCATGGCCGTCAGCGGCGTCTCCACCGCGACGTCCGGTGACACCGCGTCGATGTACGTCCACGTCGAGGATATGGGCGACGTCGACACCGCGTCGGCCACGAAGGCCGACGTCGACCACCTCGAGGTCGTCGGCGACGAGACGACCGTCCACGAGGCCGGCGAGTGGGACGAGGAGTTCTCCGAGGTCCCCACCGACACGATGAGCGAGTATCTCAGCACCGAAAGCACCGAGACGAGTAACGAGACCGACGACGGCGAGGACGAAGACGACAGCACCCCCGGCTTCGGTCCGGGGATCGCGCTCGCGTCGGTCGCGGGACTGCTGACGGCACTGCTGCTCCGTCAGCGGAACTGAGACGATCGCTTTTTTTTCGGCCGTTCGACCGGTAGCGACGCGACGCTCAGGCGCGCTCGAGATACGTCGCCGTCGCGGAGGTGTGGCCGCGGTTGAACGAGAGGATCTTGATCCGGATCGCGTCGGTCGGCTCGCAGTCGTCGGGGACGTCCTCGACGAAGACGACGAACCCCTCGACCTTGCCGACGGCCTGTCGCTCGCCGGAGTGGTGATCGGTGAACTCCCGGATGGCGACGGTTTCGACATCGCCCATGTCGACCGGCGGATCGCGGTCCTGTGCCTCCTCGTGGCGCTTTCGGGAGCGGCGAGCGGACGCCGACCGCCCGCGGCCGCGAATCCGTCTGAACAGCCACGTTCCGATTACGAACGTAACGAGCAGGCCGACGCCGAGTACGGCTGGGCCGAACATACCGGGAACGGGCGGCGCTGCCGGCTTCGGTGTTCCGATTCCGACCGCCAGTCGTCTACCGGGTTGGAGTACTTTCGACCCGCGGTCCGAGGAACAACTCCGACAGTCGCGTTCGGACGGCCCCGTGTTATGTCTCGTCGGCGAGATCGACGAGCGCCACCCCGTCGGGAAGCCGCTCGAGGACGTCGGCGGGCCAGTCCCGGTGGGCGAGGGTCACGTCGGTCCCCGGGTTCGTCTCGACGAGCCGGGCGACGCCGTCGGCGGCGGCCTCGAGGGCGGCCCGGTCGGTCCGCGATGGGGTTTCGGCGGTGAGCGGATACGTCTTCGAGAGCGCTCGCGGGAAGGGGCCGAACGGCGGCTGGACCCGCCAGACGTCGTCGTACCCCGCGTCGGGCGCGGAGCGATCGACGGTGAGCAACAGCGAGTTGGGAACCGCGAGCCGCTCGAGGCGTTGGTGATGGCGGACGACTTCGGGGCGGCGGGCACTCTCGTGGGAGGTGTAGAAAAAGGAGCCCTTCGAGACGGGGTCGGAGCGCTCGAGTTGGGCGGCGTGATCGAGCAGCGTGCGGTAGCCGTCGAGCATCGCCGGATGGGAGCGGGCGCGTTGCTCGACGAGTTCGAGCAGGTTCCCGGCGCGGATCGCCTGCTTGATCCGGCGGATCTCCGCGAAGGTGACGTGGAGGTTGTGGGCGGCAAGCTCCGACTCGCGTTCGGCGTCCGGTAACGCGCGCAGTTCCGCCGGCGAATGGTCGGTACAGACGGCACACGAACAGGGGAGGTAGTCCAGATCCGCGAGGTGTCTGGTCCCTCGGACCGTCAGGTAGCGGTCGTCGCGGGCGTACAGCGCGTAGGCAGCCGAGTCGAACAGATCACAGCCCGCGGCGACGGCCAGCGCGAACATCATGGGGTGGCCGGCCCCGAACAGGTGGACCGGCGCGTCGGCGCCCAGTCCCCGCTTGGCGGCGGCGACGACGTCGATCATGTCGTCGTACCGGTAGTCGTTCATCAGCGGGACGACCGCGCCGACCGGGAAGACGTCGAGGTCGGTGCCCGCGGCGTGGCCGCCGGCTCGCTCGCGCAGGTCCGGGTGCGTCGAGCCCTGGACCGGGGCGCTGACGAGCATCTCGCCCGTGTCGGCGTCCTCGGCGATCTCGAGTCGGTCCTGTGTCGTCTCGAGGTCGCTTTCGGCCCGGCCGTGGGAGACGTCCGGTGGGGTCGGAATGTCGACTGGCGTGGCGATGTCCGAGCCGATCTCGCGCTGGAAGGCGAGGATCTCCTCGGTGGTGACGTCGATGGAACCGTATTCCGACAGCTGGAACGAGCCGGAGTCGGTCATGATCGCGCCGGGGAAATCCAGCAGGTCGTGCAGCCCCTCCTCGAGGGCCCGCTCGCGGAGGTCGTCGTCGCCGTGGATGATGTAGGAGTTGGTGATGAGGATCTCGGCGCCGAACTCGTCGGCGAGCCGACGGGGGCTGATCGTGTCCAGGTTCGGGTTGATGACCGGTAGCAGGGCCGGGGTCTCGACGGTCGTCCCGGCGCGGGGAACGGTTAGCTCCCCGATGCGGCCGCCGGCGTCGGTGTCCCGGATCTCGAAGGACTCGCGCATTGCCTTCGGGTTGGCCCGTCGGACGTAAGTCGTGACGGTTTTCGATCGGTCGAGCGGGCGGTTCCGGTCGGACAGCCATAGACGAAGGCGCTTTACGCTCCGGGCCGCTTGCGTCTCCTAATGAGCAAACCGAGCCCCGAGGTCTACGAGCAGGGCAAGGGTATGGACGCCCACAACCAGGCGATGCGGGAGATCCGCTCGCGAAAGGAGGCCAGCTACGACCCCCACGAGCCGACCCGCGTCTGGCTCGACGAGGACAATACGCCCGACGGCGTCAAGACGAGCTTGACGATCATCTTAAACACCGGCGGTTGCCGGTGGGCTCGCGCCGGCGGCTGTACGATGTGTGGCTACGTCGCCGAGAGCGTCGACGGCGGCTCGGTCTCCCACGACGCCCTGATGGACCAGATCGACGTCTGTCTCGACCACGAGGCCGAGAACGCAGACGAGCCCGCCGACCTCATCAAGATCTACACCTCCGGCTCCTTCCTCGACGAGCGCGAGGTCGGCGCGGAGAGCCGTCGCGCGATCGCCGACACCTTCGCGGATCGCGATCGGATCGTCGTCGAGTCGCTGCCCGACTTCGTCGACCGCGAGAAGATTGCCGACTTCACCCAACACGGGCTCGACACGGACGTGGCGATCGGCCTCGAGACGGCCACCGACCGGGTCCGTCACGACTGCGTGAACAAGTACTTCGACTTCGCGGACTTCGAGGACGCCTGCGCCGAAGCCGCCGCGGCGGACGAGAAAGCGGGCAGCGGCATCGAGGCCGGTATCAAGGCCTACCTCCTGATGAAGCCCCCGTTCCTCACCGAGTCCGAGGCGGTCGAAGACATGATCTCCTCGGTCGAGCGCTGTGCCGCCGTCTCCGGCTGTCACACCGTCTCGATGAACCCCTGTAACGTCCAGCGCTACACCATGGTCGACGACCTCTACTTCGAGGACGGCTACCGGCCGCCGTGGCTCTGGTCGGTGGCGCAGGTCTTAGCGGAAACGGCAGACGCCGACGCGATCGTCGTCTCGGATCCGGTCGGCCACGGTTCCGACCGCGGTCCGCACAACTGCGGGGAGTGTGACGACCGCGTTCAGAAGGCGATCAAGGACTTCGATCTCCGGCAGGACCCGTCGGTCTTCGAGCAGGTCACCTGCGAGTGCGAACTGACCTGGGAGACGATCCTCGAGCGCGAACGGAGCTTCAACCAGCCGCTGACGCGATAACGTCGGCAGTCGCAGGACGATCCGTTTTCGCGCCGTCGCGGGTCGGTGACGTCTGGTGCTTCGAGTGCCACCCGGAACGTCAACGAACTCGAGCCGCCGTCCTGATCGTCATCGGCATTCTCCTCGTCGCTTCCCACGACCCCGTCCGCGTTCGGCGCGGGGTTGCTGGTGGTTCGACGGTAGGGTCGGTAGCTGGACCGCCGTCTCAGTCCCCGGTGGCCGTCTCGTCCGACACCGAGCGGATCGGCTCCGCGTCCGCGCGCGGAATCTCGAGCGTGACGACGGTCCCGCGGGGGTCGTTGTTGGCGAAGGAGAGTTGGCCGCCGGTCTGGGTGACGACCCAGTTGACGAGCCAGAGGCCGAGCCCGCTGCCGTGGCGCAGTTGGGTGATCTCCCGTTCGCCCTCGAGCAGTGCCCGCTCCTCGTCGGGGATCCCGGGGCCGTCGTCGGCGATCGAGAGCGCGAGCAGGTCCTCGTCCGGTCGGTCCCGAAGGGTCACGTCGACGGTTGGCCGATCGCGATCGCTGTGTTCGACGGCGTTCTCGAGGACCTGATAGATCGCCGTCTCGAGGTACTTGTCGGCGCGCGCATAGACCCGATCCGGCACCGTTCGGGTGACCTCGACGTCGGGCCCGGCGTCCTCGAGGCGGTCGATCGCGCGGTCGATCGCCGCCGAGGCGTCGAGCGGGCCGGTCGGGGACTCATCGCAGTCGAGGACGCGCTCGACGGCGCGGGTTTTCTCCGCGAGCCCGACGAGTTCGTCCGTCCGGTTTCGAATGGTTTCGACGTACTCGTCCTCGCCGATGGCGTCGGCGAGCATCTCGGTACAGCCCTCGATGATGTTCATCCCGTTTCGCAGGTCGTGTCGCAGGACGCGATTGAGGATCTCGAGGCGCTTCTGGCGCTGTTTCCGTTCGGTGATGTCGGTGTACAGGCCGAAAGCACGGTCCGACGAGCCGTCCATCTCGATCGGGACGACCCGAAGCCGGAAATCGCGCAGGCCGTTTGCGGTCCGCCGTTTGACCTCGGCCTCGCCGACCTTCCCTCGGCTGCCGCGTTGGTTGAGTATCTCGGCCTCGTCCGTCCTGTCGGTCGGGACGGCGAACTCATCGAGCGGTTCGCCGACGAGGGTCGACTCCTGGTAGCCGAAGAGCCGCTCGAACGCCGGGTTGACCGCCTCGACGATCGGCCCAGCCGAGAGGTTGCTGACGCTGACGACGCCGTCGGGGACGTTCTCGAATAGGGCGGCGAACCGGTCGCGCTCGGTTCGCAGTCGCTTCTCGAACGCGATCCGATCGAGCGCGTCGGCGACGTGAGAGAGCAACAGCTCCGCCAGCTCCTCGTCGGTCGGAGAAAACGCCGACAGCTCCCGCGAGACGGCCTGGAACACGGCGCGATCGCCGATCGGGGCACACAGAACCGACCGGTAGTCCTCGATCCGTGGGGCCCGTTCGTCCGTGATGTCGTCCAGCCGGAGCAACTGGCCGGTGCGATAGGTCCGGCCGGCGAGACAGTCTTCGACTGGGGCTCCGTCCTCGAGGTCGGCCGTGAGGTCCGCGGACGCGGCTTCCGTGATGAGTTCGTCCCCGCTGACGGTGTCGACGACACAACCGTCGAAATCGAGGACGGTCTCCGCGGCCTCGATAGCCACGTCGTAGATCTCCGCGCGACTCTCACAATCGTCGAGTTGAGAGGCGACGCCGTGAAGTCCCTGAATCTTCGCCTTCCGGTCGACCAGCTGTCGCTCCATGCGCTTGCGGTCGCTGATGTCGCGGGCGATGCCGACCGTTCCCTCGAGTTCGCCGTCGGTCGTCAGCAGCGCCATATTGACCTCGACTGGCGTTTCCGTCCCGTCGGTGTCCGTCAGCGTGATCTCGTAGGTCGCGACGAGGCGATCGTCGGTCAGCAACTCCTCGACGTAGCGCTCACCGCGCGCGACGCTCTCGTCGGTGAGTACCGTCGAGACGTGTTCGCCGAGGAGGTCCTCGCGGCCGTAGCCCGTCGTCTTCGCCATCGTATCGTTGACGGTCACGAACCGGCCCTCGGTGTCGAGTTGATAGACGCAGTCGCCGACCGTCTCGACGACCGTCTTCGTCCGCTCGAGTTCGCGTTCTCGGACGGCCCGATCGAGCGCCGCTTCAGCCGTCGTCGCGAGGACGTCGAGGAGGTTTCGTTCGGCGGCGTCGAGTTCGGTTCCCCCCGAGGACGCGACCGACAGCGTTCCGTGATCGCCGAGCGGCTGTACGACTGCGTTCCCCACGCCGGTCCCGATGTCGTAGGGGACTCGCTCGGGGGACGGTTCCTCGACGAATATCGGTTCGCCCTCGGTGTAGGCGTCCCAGAGCGTGGTATACTCGCCTCTGACCGACGAAATGTCGTCGGTTCGTCGGTCGAGTTCGGACGTGATCCCGGCGAGTTCGAGGCGGTCGGTCTCCTCGTCGTAGATCCTGATCGCGCCCAGCGGCCGGTCGATCACGTCCTCGGTCGCCGCCATGATGACGTCGGCTATCTCGTCGGTCGATCCCGCCCGGAGCAGCTCCCGGGTCGTCTTCTGAAGCGCCTCGAGCGCGGTCGCGCGCTTGACATCCGCGGTGACGTCCTGCCCGAACGAGAGGATGCTGACGACCTCGCCGTCTTCGACGATCGGCGTGTTGAACCACTCGCAGGTTATCGGCGTCCCGTCCTCGCACCGGTTGCGGGTGACCTGTCGAGAGGGCAACTCGTCCGGATCGCCGTCGACGAGCCGATCCCAGTACTCCCGGACCTCTTTGCGTTCCCCCTCGGGAACGAGGAAGTCGGGCGCGGCCCGTCCCATCGCCTCGTCGGCGGTGTATCCGAACAGTTCCGTCGCCGTCGGGTTCCAGTTTTTGACCCTGAACTCGAGGTCCCACTCGACGATCGCGAGCGGTGACTGTTCGACGAGTAGTTCGAGTCGGCTCGAGGGGTCGGCCGTCGATGTCGGAGCGACCGCGAACGGACGCTCGCGTCCGGTGTCCGACGGGTCCCGGTTCCCGGTCTCTCGGTCCGCAAGCAGTTCTCGAAGCCGCTCGAGGAGCGTTTGCGGCCTCTGCGATCGGGGGACGTAGCCGTCGGCTCCCGCCGCAACGACGTCGCCTGCGAGCCGTTCGCTGCCGTCGTCGGGGGAGACGACCAGCGGGATCTCGGGTCGCCGATCACGGAGTCGTCGACAGCACGTGACCGGATCGACATCCAGACCCGAGTCGCCGATCACGACGCAGTCGGCCGTCGGTAGCCGGTCGAAGCACTCGGCCACCGTTCGAACCGGCGTGACCGAGACGCCGCGCTCCTCGAGGGTGCGTTCGATGTCGCCGGTGTCGGCACCGACGAGGACGGCTCGGGTGTGCGGTCCGATGATTGTACCCATGCCTCGGTAGTCCGGTCGGCTTCAACGAACCCACTCCCTATTACTGTTTCACTCGGTTCACGAACTGAGTCGCGGTTCTCATCGTTCACGAAGGAAGGCGAAACGACTCGAGAGGTCGCGACGCTGCGAATTACCGGTCGAAGCCGCGCAACACACCCTGCCCGTCGGTCGGGCCGATATCGGGGAGGGTCGCGCGTTCGGGATGGGGCATCAACACCGCGACGGACTCGCGTTCGCCGAGGACGCCCGCGATGGCGTGTTTCGAGCCGTTGGGATTGGCCTCGGGGCTCGTCTCGCCGTCCGCGTCGCAGTACCGGAAGAGGACCCGACCCTCGTCCTCGAGGTCGGCCAGTCGATCGTCGGCGATCTCGTAGCGGCCCTCGCCGTGGGCGATCGGGAGTTCGATGACCTCGCCCTCGTCGTAGGTGGCGGTCCAGGGGGTGTCGGCCCGCTCGACGCGCAGGTGAACGCGTTCACACTGGAACCGCGCGCTCTCGTTGGTCGTAAAGGCGCCCTCGGTGAGCCCGGACTCGCAGCCGATCTGCGCGCCGTTACAGACCCCGAGGACGGGGACGCCGTCCGCGGCGGCTTCCCGAACCTCGGCCATGATCGGCGACCGGGCCGCCATCGCGCCGGCCCGCAGGTAGTCGCCGTAGGAGAACCCGCCGGGCAGGACGACGCCCGTCGTGTCCGCCGGGAGTCCGTCCTCGTGCCAGACGATTTCGGCGTCGATGCCGAGGTGCTCGAGCGCGCGCTCGGCGTCGCGGTCGCAGTTCGAGCCGCCGAATCTGACGATCGAGACCGTCACAGGCGACACCCCGCAGTGTTGTGACCGACGGTTTCGATCGGTGTGGTGGCGACTGTCATCTACCGTTCGGCGACCTCCACGTCGTAGTCGTGGATGGTCGGGTTCGCGAGCAGCCGTTCGGCCATCTCCTCGGCACGCTCGCGCGCGGCCTCGGCGCTCTCGGCCTCGAGGTCGACCTCGAAGCGGTCGGCCGAGCGCAGGTCCTCGAGTTCGAAGCCCAGCCGCTCCAAGGCCCGTGCAGTCGTCTCGGCCTCCGGATCTAGGACGCCACGTTTGAGTCGAACCGTCACCGTCGCGGTGTAGGCGGTCATCACCTGATACCCCGTAACCGTGCTCAAAAACGCTTTCGCCTTGGCTCCGTAATACACGTTCGTGGATATCACCACGAGACGGCGGCTCGACCCGAGACCCTGCCGCCGCAGCCGATCCCTCCCGTTCGGTCACCCTTCCCGCGCGACGATGATGTCGCCGGTCGCGTGGACGGTCACCGTGTCGGCGTCCAGCCGGAACGACACCTGTCCGGCGGCCCGATCCGTCGCGTCGCCCGTCGGCGCGAACAACGCCTCGAGGCCGTCGGGATCGATGCAGTCGTGGGGCCGCTCGATCTCGGTCGGATCGCTCCCGGCCAGTTCCGCGACGCTCGAGCGTGTCATACGCCAGCGAGAGCGGGGAGGAGCCGGTTCGGCCCGCCTCACTGACTCGAATTCCCGCGCCGTTCTCTCGGTTCCAACGGCGTTCCCGCCCGAGAGAGCAGTCTCGCTGTCGGCAGTGCAGTCACCCACTTGCTCCGGTTCGAGCGGAAATGTCGACCCGCCGGACCGCTCCGAAACGGAATGCGGGACATTCTCACACACTCGGTCGGAAAGCAGGACTTTTAGCCGCTCGTAGACTGGGATCCGTCGTGATGAATCGCGAATCGCTCGAGCGGAGGTGGCAGCGTTGACGACCGACGTAACCGAGATCACGGTGATCGGAGAGGACGACACGGGACTGATCGCGAACGTGACCAGCCTCCTGTTCGAGCGCGGAATCAACATCGAGGACCTCGACCAGGCGGTCCGGGACGGCGTCTTCCGGATGTATCTGGCCGTCGATACCTCGGAGATGGTCTGTACCGAGTCGACGCTCCGCGAGGACCTCCACGACCTCGGCGACGACCTCGGACTCGACGTCCAGGTCCGGTTCCCCGCCGACCGCGAGAGCCAGCAGATCGCCGTCCTCGTCACCAAGGAGAGCCACTGCCTCGAGGCGCTGTTCGAGGCCTGGGCCAACGACGAACTCGGGGCCGACATCGGGGTCGTCATCGGCAACCACGACGACTTACAGCCGCTGGCCGAACACTACGACGTCCCCTTCCACGACATCGGCGACGAGGGCGGCCAGCAAAACGAGGACCGACTCCTCGAACTCCTCGCGGAGTACGACGTCGACCTAATCGTCCTCGCGCGGTACATGCGGATCCTCAGCCCGAACGTCGTCTTCCGCTACGAGGACCGCATCATCAACGTCCACCCCTCCCTGCTGCCGGCCTTCCCCGGCGCGGAGGCCTACCGGCAGGCCGTCGAGGAAGGCGTCCGCGTCGCGGGCGTCACCGCCCACTACGTGACGACCGACCTCGATCAGGGGCCGATCATCACCCAGCGCGCGTTCGACGTCCCCGACGACGCCGACGTCGACGAGATGAAACGCCGCGGCCAGCCGCTCGAGGCCGACGCCCTGCTCGAGGCCGTCCAGCTTCACTTAAACGGCGACGTCTCGGTCCACCGCGGCCGGACCTCGGTCCGGGAGAACGGCACCCAGTACCAGCTCGGGCTTCCCGACGAGATCGACGAGTTCACGCCCGATCGCCCGGTCGACGGGATCGGCAGCGCGGTCGCAGAAGATCGGTAAGACGACGCGCCGTTCGGGAGACCGGCCCGAATCGCTGCGATTCGGCCGCGGGAAGTGTCCGTGGCCCCCTCCTGTCCGCACCGTGGGCGGATCGGCCGGAGTCGGTCAGGCTGCGTTGGACTCCCACCGGTCGCGGCAGTCGTCGCTACAGAAATGGCGGTGGACGGCGGTGCCGTCCTCGACGGTCGTGATCACGCGCTGTTCGGAAGACGATTCCACTGGACTCCCACACTGTCGACACGTGGGCGAATCCGCGTCCGTCGAGTCAGTCATCGCTTGACAGGTAACACGAGAGCCACTTGAACGAATCTGTTGCGGCGGATTCGGCCACGGCCGACCGAACAGGTTCGCTCGATCCGACGGGCGGTCTCTCTCGATATCGGTCGGCGTCGCGCGATATAGTTCCCCGCCGGTTCCGTGAGCGGCACCCTTATCGACGCCAGCGACCAAGCTTGGAATGGTATGTCGCAGCAAGATGTTCAACGGGAGCTTCACGTCGACCAGTACACGCTCGGGCTCGTCGGCCCCGATCAGGAGTGGGCGGGGACCGTCGCGGACGGCGGGACGATCGAGACCTACACCCCGCCGGGCTGTTGGGGGCCGATGGTGACGCCGGCGTTCCACGGCGGCCACGAGGTGACCCGGCCGATCCGCGTCGAGGGGGCCGAGGTCGGCGACGCGGTCGCCTTGCACATCCGCGACGTCGAGGTCACGAGCATGGCGACGAGTACGGGCTCGATGGCCGAACGCGAGGAGGCCTTCGGCGACGACCCGTTCGTCGACCACCGCTGTCCGGAGTGCGGAACGAAGTGGCCCGACTCGGTCGTCGAGGGGACCGGCGAGGACGCGATCAAGTGCGCCGAGTGTGGCGCGAACGCCTCCTCGTTCGGCTTCGAGTACGGCTACACCGTCGCCTTCGACGACGACGATACCGTCGGAATCACCCTCGACGAGGACGCGGCCCACGAACTCGCCGAGAACGCCGCGGAGGTAATGGACCTCCCCGAAAACTCCCGACAGCACCCGATCCTGCTGTACGAACCCGGCGAGATGCCCGGCACGCTGGGCCGGCTGCGCCCGTTCATCGGCAACGTCGGGACGACGCCGCCGGTCACGATGCCCGACTCGCACAACGCCGGCGACTTCGGCCAGTTCCTCATCGGGGCCGACCACGACTACGGCGTCGACAGCGAGGCCGACCTCGAGGCCCGCACCGACGGCCACATGGACATCCCGCAGGTCCGCGAGGGCGCGACGCTGATCTGTCCCGTCAAGGTCGACGGGGGCGGGGTCTACGTCGGCGACCTCCACGCCAACCAGGGCGACGGCGAACTCTCGCTGCACACGACCGACGTCAGCGGCACCGTCCGGATGGACGTCGAGGTCATCGACGGTCTCGAGATCGACGGCCCCGTCCTGCTCCCGCCGGAGGAGGACCTGCCGTTTATCAGCAAGCCCTACAGCGACGCGGAACGCGAGGCGGGCCGCGACCTCGGCGCGGAACACGGCGTCGACGTCGAGACGGACATGGGCCCCATCCAGGTCGTCGGCTCCGGCGCGACGGTCAACGACGCCACGCAGAACGCCTTCGACCGCGCCGGGAAGCTGCTCGAGATGAGCGAGGGAGAGGTCCGCTCGCGGTGTACGTTCACCGGCGGCGTCCAGATCGGCCGGCTCCCCGGCGTCGTCCAACTGGACATGCTCGCCCCGATGGACGTCCTCGAGGACCGCGGGATGGACCACCTCGTGCGCGAGCAGTACGGGCTGTAGGTCCGGAACGGACACGGCCCGGACTTCGATTGCGGTGGCGCGCGCTGTGGCGCGGTGAGCCGACGGCGAACCGCGCAACAAACTTGCTCGAGGTCTTCGTGAGTGAAACGAGCGAAGGCTTGGAAGACGCTCCGGGTTTTCCAGTGGATGAGCGAACGACCGAAGGGAGAGAGCGAATCGGTTGGGGAGGGTGTGGCCATTCCCTGTTGCCACGATAGCAGCAAACCCGTTTCACCTCGTTCACCGGTACTGACTGACAGTAAAGCGTACCAGGATCGCAACGTCCCGTCGCGGACACCCGCAATCGGTCTGCAACGGCCCGTTCTATATCTCGCGTCCATCGTAGGCCACGACCAACTCCTGCAGATGTGTCTTCACTGCCGTTGCTCGCTCGGCCGTCTCGCAGGGCAGCGCCGGCGGCGGAGTGTACAGTTTGTCCATGATCCACGAGAGCAACTTCCCCACGGCATCATCCGGTAGCTCTCCCGGCTCCCAGACGAGCGCGAGAACCGTCCCGTCGTCGGTGATCGTCGCCTGCTCGAGATTCGTCAATCCGTAGCACGTCGCTTTCCGACCGTCGAGCGTCTCGATGCAGAGCGAACCGCCCTCTATTCTCCACTGGCGATCCTCGGCGACCCATTCGAACTGGCACCCGGTGGGAACCAGACATGCATCGTGCCCACGTAGCCCGGCGATGTCGCCGGGTTGGATCTCAGCACCGAGCAGCGTCGCATCGATTCTCGCATCCGAATGATGGGGGATCGCCTCGAGTACCGCCGTTCCCTCGTCGCGACACTCGAGTTGCCACACGAAGTGCGCGCCGGCGATCCCGTCCGTCAGTGCGACCAGTTCGAACAGCGCCTCCCGTCCCGGGTCGGTCGTCGTCGAGACGCGCCACGCGGTGGCTCCGTTTCGGTCCCTTTCGGGGACTCGCTCCAGTCGATCCCGAACGGCGTTCCACGTCCGCCGACAGTCCTCGCCGTCCGGGTTCGTCTCCATCTCGTCCTCGCGGAGGCGAACGACCGCAGTCGTCGTGTCGGGAAGGACCAGCTCGAGGAGAGCCCGGAACTCCGTGGCGAATCCCTCACACTCGAGGCGGTGCGTTCGGCTCAGCTCGGCGGGCATATCCTGACGTAGCTCAGCGCCAGAAATAACTGTTCTCGACCTCGGACGCGACGCTACTCGCTGGATCCCCCCTGTACGGCGGGAACGACAGCCAGCGCCGCGCCTTCCGGAACCCGGTCTTCGAACTCGACTCGGTCACCGTCGATCGAGACCCTGACGCTCGCGCGCACCGCGTCGCCGTCGTAGAGCTGCGACTCGGCGCGCGGATAGGCCTCGACGAAGGCCGCGAGCGCGTCGGCGACGGTGCCGCCCGCCCACTCGAGGACCACCGTCTTGTCGCCGGTCGCGCTCCGGATCGGGCCGTACACCGTGACTTCGGTCTCCATACCGACTACTGGGGCGACCGGCCACATATACCGACCGCCGCCCGCCGCTCGAGGCCGTCGTGGCGCTCCGCACGGTGGGGATCGAAGCGATCCCGTTACGGTTCGGGTCGCTCCGTCTCGGTCCGGAGATCGAAGTCGTCCGGAGTCGCGGCCTCGGCCGCGGGGAGGCGGCGGAGCCGCGGCCGCAGAAGGACGTAGACGGCCGTGAAGCCGAAGCCGCCCGCGGCCAGTGTCATGGTCGTCGTCGTTCCCAGCGCTTCGGCGACGACCCCGCCGACGAGCGAGCCAAGCGGGAGCGTCGCCCCCGAAGCGGTTCCCTTCGTCGCCGAGATCCGGCCCAGTAGGTCGGCCGGAAACAGTCGCTGGTTCAGCGTCGCCGTGAGTACGCCCGATGCGCCGATCGGTACCCACGCGAGGCCGAACAGCGCGACCGTGAGCGCCGGCGACGGCGCGACGGCCGCCGCGACCCAGCACCCCGCACCGAGCCCGTGCGAGAGCAGTACCGTTCCGTAGGGGACGCCGGCCACGTACGGGCCGAGGATCGATCCGACGAGCCGACCGATGCCGAGCGCTCCCAGCAGCAGGCCGTAGATCGCGGGGCCGCCCAGTCCGTCGCCGAACGCCGGCAGAATCGCCAGCGCGATCCCGGTCGCGAAGTTCGCCACCGCGGTCATCAGAATCAGTTCGACGAAGAGGGTCCCGCGGAGGACCTCGATACCCGCTCGGAGGTCCGAACCGTACGACCGGAGTACCGATCCGACGGACGGTGCGGACTCGGCGGCCTCACCGCTCTCGTTCGAACTCCCGGGCGTTCCGATCGTGATTCCGGCGAAGAGTGCCGCTGCGACGGCGAACGTGAGCGAGTCGGCGAGAAACAGCGTCGCCGCGCCGAAGACGGCGATGAACCCGCCCCCGATCGCGTCGAACACCATGTCCAGCCCGAGCGTCACCGTCGCCAGCGCGGAGTTGGCCTCGGAGAGCCGGTCCTCGTCGACGATCCGGGGGAGCAGCGCGGACTCCATCGGTCCCATCACCAGCGTCGCGAGCATCAACACGGGGGCGACGACGAACAGGAGACCGATGCGGAGCCGTCCGGTCACCGCTGCGAGCGGCAGGACGAGTACGACGACGCCCTGAACCACCTGTGAACCGACGAGGACGGATCTGAGCGGCAGCCGGTCGACGAGCGGGCCGGCGAACACCTGCAACAGCCACGGGAGCAGCAGTATCGCGTTCAGCGCGCCGGTGACGAGGGTCGACCCGGTCAGTTCGAAGGCGAGCCAGAGTACGGCGACCGTGTAGAGACTGTCCCCGGCGTTCGTCGCGAACTGACCGGCGACGAAGCGGCGAAAGTCCCGGTTCCGCCGCAGCAAGCGCCCGGCGGCGATCATCGCGGACCACCCCCGCGGAGCGTCGGCGCGGCTCCGGGCGACTCGAGCGAGCGGGTCGGCGGCGATTCGAATATCGAGACGCGGTCGTGCGAGCCCCGGTCGGTGACCGGTGGCTCGGTGGATGTCGGCATGTGCGTGTTCGGTCGAGAGAAAGTGCGGCTACCGCGGCGGTAGCGAAACGAACCCGAGTGCTGCGGCTATCGGGCCCGTCACGCGGCGGGGGGCGAGAGGGGGTCGAACACCGGACGAACCGAGATCCGGCGGGTCATAGAACGAATCGTTGAGAGGGACCGCACGATCCGTCAAAAGTGTACTGATTCCGTACGGTCCGGAACTCCGTCGCGGTTCGGCGGCGAGCGCAGGCGGGTGCAACCGCAGGAACCGCATCCGATCGAGTCGTCGACGCTCGAGCCATCGGTTCGTCTCGAGCGGCGAGCGAGCTGATGCGAGCGGAACGGGCGACGGACGAGGTAGTCAGTCGTCGCTCGGTTCGGCACTCGCCGCCGCGGTCGCGTCCTCCCGGCCCGCCCACTCGCTCGAGCGAAGCGGCGCGAACGTCAGAAACAGGATGGCCAACATGAAGACGCTCAGCATGACGGTCGCGACCATCGCGATACCGGACGTGAAACTGAACAGGACGATACCCGCTGTGGTGGCTGTGAGACTCATTCGTCTTCGTTCGACCGTCGCTACTCCCGCCATATGAGGGTTACTTTGTTCGGCGGTGAGTGTGGAATGATAGCAATGGCCACGTGACCGGACCGACAGCGGCGCTCGCACCGATTCGAGCCCGCGTCAGAGCCGCCGGACCGCGCCGATCGCGCTCGAGAGCGGCGGCGCGTCGAAGAACTCGCGGCCGGTGTAGGCGTTCGCACCGCTGCGGTAGAGCTCACTCGCGGTCTCGAGGACCGACTCCTCGAGGGGCTCGGGCGCTTCCTCGCAGAGCGATTTCCAGTCGGCGACGTCCTCGGCTTTGGCCTCGGCCTTGGCGTCGTCGACGGCCCGGACCCAGTCGGGCTGGGTGCGCTTGTGGTACTGGCGCAGCACCTCCTTCGAGAGCTGGGTCCCCTCGTAGCTGAAGCGGTTCTCGTCGAAGGTCCCGACGACGTCGGCGACCCGGATCTCGCCCCGGTAGTAGAGACACTCGATCTTGCCGTCCTCGTGGGTCAATCCGGCAGTGTCAGCCTGCTCGGTGACGATCCGGTTGACCTCGCGGGCCAGCGCCTCGAGGTCGTCGATCGCCGCCTTGCCGGCGATGGCGTCGGCTTCCGACCGCTCGAGGTAGCGGTCGCCCTCCTCGTACTTCGTGGAGAACTCGACGATCGGCTCCGTGAGGTCGACGGCCTCGTCGGGCCACTCGTCGAACCCGAGCCCGTGGTCCGCGGGGACGGTTCGCGTACGCAGACTCGAGCCGACCGGGACCCGGTTGCGGAAGACGATCTCGAGGGGGATCAGGTAGTTCTCGCCGGCCGCCTCGTGGTAGCTGTCGTAGTCGTACTCGCGGCCTTCGTGGGGGAGATCGGGCACCTGTGTGAGGTCGATGGCCATCTCCCAGGGCGGGTGGGAGGCGTCCGCGAGATCGACGACGTCGCCGTTTTCCACGTCGTCGTCGGACGAAGTCCGACGGTCTGTCGAGCTACGCTCGACAACACCGCGGTAGTGGGTGGGGATGCCCTCGGACTCGAGCAGTTCGAAGTTGAACGCGCCCATAGTACAGAGGCTCGCGCCCTTTTGGGGGATCTGGTCGGGCATCTTCCCCCAGTCGAACACCGAGTAGTCGTCGGTGAAGACGAACGAGCCGCGGCCGAGATCGTCGTCGGTCGCGTCCTCCTCGATGCGGAACTCTTTGACGCTGGTCATCGGTACCACCTCGCGCTGATTCCGTCACGGTCGAACCGGTTCGCTGCGAGTGGAGTCACGCGAGACACCTCAGGACGTGTTCGCCCCCGTCGCTCATACCCCAGTTGCCGTGGCCGGAGCGTAAGAAGGTTTCAATATCCGGTCGGCGGTCGGGAGCCGGAGCGACCGGGGCGACGGTCGACGCCAGCGGCTCGGCGATCGGTATCGGCTCCGCTTCGCCCATCTCGCGTCATCGGTAGCGGCAACTCTCGACGCGGCCGATTCTGACGGGGTGGGGTCCGGATCCAGTACCCTTTTCTCGCTGTGTGGGCATCGTTACGTCGATGGAGCGACCGGTGACCGAGGCCGACCTGGCGTTCGAACACGTTCCCGAGACCGACCAGTCGTTCGAGAACGCACTGACGAAAGCGCTCGACGGCGACCGACTCGACGTCGACGACGCCATCGAGTTACTCACGACCGGAACGGACAGCGACGGCATCGACCGACGACGCAAGGAACGCGTCCTCGAGGCGGCCGACCGCCGCCGCGCCGAACAGGTCGGCGAGGAGGTCACCTTTATCGCGAACCTGAACAACAACGTCACGACGGCCTGTAACGTGGGCTGTCTGTTCTGCAACTTCAAAGACGCCGCCCACACCTTCGAGAGCGACACGGAGATCGAGACGGCCGGCTTCACGAAGACGCCCGCCGAATCCCGCGAGATCGTCGCCGACGCCGTCGAGCGGGGCATCTACGAAGTGACCTCGGTCTCGGGCCTGCACCCCGCGTTCGCGCTCGACGACGAACATCGGGAGATCCTCGGCGCCCATCCCAATCCCAAGGAAGTCAACTACAAACCCCCTGAACGCTACGACACCAGCCCCGGAACCTACGCGGCCCAGCTCTCGGCGATGAGCGTCGACGGCGTCCACGTCCACTCGATGACGCCGGAGGAGGCCTACCACGCCCGGCGGGGCACCGACTGGTCCTACGAGGAGGTCTACCGCCGACTGCGGGACGCGGGACTCGACACCGTTCCCGGTACCGCCGCCGAGATCCTCGTCGAGGAGGTCCGCGAGGTCATCTGCCCCGGCAAGATCAGCACGGAGGGGTGGCTCGAGGCGATGGAGGCCGCCGCGAACGTCGGCCTGGGGATGACGGCGACGATCATGTACGGCCACGTCGAGAACGAGGCCCACCGCGCAATGCACTTAAAACGGATCCGGGACTTGCAGGATCGGACCGGCAACATCACGGAGTTCGTCCCGCTCTCGTTCATCCACCAGAACACGCCGCTTTACGAACACGACGTGGTCTCGGGCGGGGCCAGTATCGACGAGGACGAACTGCTGATCGCCGTCTCGCGGCTGTTCCTCGATAACGTCGATCACATCCAGGCCTCGTGGGTCAAGTACGGCGACGAGCAGGGGTTGAAGATGCTCTCGTGTGGGGCCGACGATTACATGGGAACGATCCTCTCGGAGGAGATCACCAAACGCGCCGGCGGCGGCTTCGGCGAATTCCGCTCGTTCGAGGACTACGTCGAGATGATCGCCTCGATCGGCCGCGTCCCGGTCGAGCGCTCGACCGACTACGAGAAGCGCCGCGTCATCGACCCCGACGACCCGCCCTTCGGCCCTCGACTCGGGCCGAAGGCCGACGGGACGCCGCTGCTGACTCGAGAAGAACGGGAAGAGCGGGCGGTTCCGATCGACGACTGAGACGGGAGACGGTCTGAGCGGGGCGAACGGGTGCAGTTCGCCGGGGATCGACGACCGCTCGTCGGCCGCGTGATCGGTCCGTCCTCGAAACGATCGACGGGCGACATCCCAGAGCGACTGCGACGACCGATATGCTTGATACCACGCCGCGCCTATCGCGTTCGATGAGCCCCGACGTACGCAGAACGGAAATCGACGACGACCTGGCGACCGGTATCGTCAGCGCCGCCCGCACCAGCCTCGGCGACACTCTCAGGAGCGTCGTGTATTTCACGCCGTCGGCGCTCGAGATCCTGTACCTCCGTCAGGGGCTCTACGACGCAACGGCGGACGCTCAGCCGGCGAAGGCCCAGCTCGTCGAACTCGAGCGGGTCGGGTTCGCGGAGAGTCCGATCCGAACGGCGGTCACGAACCAGGGAGCTGGGTCGGAGATCGGGCCCTACGAGTTCACCGTCCGGTTCCACGAGGACGGCTTCGTCGTCAGAGTGTTGCAGGGCGACGCCGGAGTCCTCCTGACGACCGATAGCATGGACGTCAACGCGTTCGAAGACGCAGCCACCGCCGTTCGACGACTGCTCCGCGACGCGTAGTCCCGGGCTTCGATCGGACTGTCGCGAGCAGCGAACGGCCGCTCCGCGTCGGCCGAACGCTTCCCGGCGTCTATCGACGACGTCGGTAGCCGATTCGTCACCACGCAGTCGTCGCTTCGAAACTGTGAACTGCGCGATGGGGGTGGCACTGCTATTCCATGTACTCGACGCCGACGGCCCGCACCGGCGCACCGTCGCTCGCGAGGGCCATCGGGTAGGCCCGGAGTTCGAACCGATCCCCGACCGCCTCGAGGTTCGTCAGGTTCTCGAGGATCAGCAGGTCGTTCCCGAGCAGCGCGTGGTGGACCTGGAACCCCTCGGGCTCGTCCGCAGTGGCGTCGTCCGTCGGCGTGGGATCGGGGTTGAGCGCGTCCACGGCCACGTCGTAGCCCCGTTCGACGCACGTCTCGGCCGCAGCGGGCGAAAGATAGGGGTGATCGAGGTACCGATCGGTCCCCCAGTGGGCGTCCCAGCCGGTCCAGCAGGCCACGAGGTCGGCGTCGCCGTCCGGAATTCGGTCCGCCGGAATCGGCTCGCGGGCCCCGAGGTCGCGGCAATCGATCCGAACCGCGTCGAAAACGAAGCGCTCGATCGGGTACGACTCGAGCGGTTTGCCGTCTGCTTCGGTGTGTGCCGGCGCGTCGACGTGAGTACCGGTGTGACTGCCACACTCGAGGCTCGAGACGCGAGCGCCGTCCGCCGCGTGGGTCGCGTGGGGGCGGACGGCGACCGCGAGGTCGCCTGGGTAGGTCTGCATCCCCGTCTCGATCGGCTGGGTGAGATCGACGTGCATGCGAGATAGCCGTCGGCGAAGGTGCATAACGCTGTTCGGTCCTCGAGCCGATCGACGGTCGATGTCCAGAATCGGTGACAATCATTATACGGTATCCCGATAACGTGTGGGTATGCGACTCGAAGGCAAGACAGCGTTTATCACGGGTGCAGGATCCGGCCTCGGGCGGGAAGCAGCGCAACTGTTCGCCGAGGAAGGAGCGACGATCGTCGCGGCCGACATCGATCACGAGAGCGCCGCGGAGACCGTCGCTCGCGTCGAGGAGGCGGGGCAAGCGGGCACCGCCGTCGAGTTGGACGTTCGGGACGCCGACGCGGTCCACGCGGCCGTCGACGAGGCGGTCGCCGAGTTCGGCCTCGATATCATGCTGAACAACGCCGGCGTGAGCCACGAGCGAGCGACGGTCGAGGAGATCGCCGAGGGCGAGCGCGACCGGGTCATGGACGTCAACGTCAAGGGCGTCTGGAACGGCTGTCACGCCGTGATTCCCCACTTCAAGGAGCAGGGGTCGGGCGCGATCGTCAACACGGCGTCGCTGGCGGGCGTTATCGGCGCGCCGCAACTGGGTGCCTACTCGCTGTCGAAGGGGGCGGTCGTCAACTTCACGCGGACCGTCGCGGCGGAGGTCGGCCCGGCCGGCGTCCGGGCGAACGCGGTCTGTCCGGGCGTCACCGACACGGCGATGCCTCGACAGAACCGCACCGAGGAGGAGTGGGAAGCGACCAAAGCGGAGATGTCCCGTCACTACCCGCTCAAGCGGCTGGGCGAGCCCGAGGACATCGCCAACGCCATGCTGTTCCTGGCCAGCGACGAGGCCGACTGGATCACCGGGCAGGCGCTGGTCGTCGACGGCGGCTTCTCCTGCACGTAACTCCTCGAGGGGGAAGCGTTTCGGGACCGGCGGCCGAACGGCCGCTATGGCAACCGACGACTCGTACGTGCGGCAGGCGATCGATCTCGCGGAATCGGCGGTCGAGAACGGCAACACGCCCTTCGGTTCCCTGCTCGTCGTCGACGATGCGGTCGTCCGGACCGCGGAGAACACCACCCTGACTGACGACGACGTGTCGGCCCACCCCGAGTTCAAGCTTGCTCGGTGGGCCGCACGCGAACTCGAGCCGAGCGAACGGGCGACCTGTACGATGTATACCAGCACCGAACCCTGCCCGATGTGTACGAGCGCGATCGTCTACGCCGGGCTCGGACGAGTCGTCTACAGCGTGTCCGTCGACTCGCTCGCCGAGATCCGGGACGACGGCGTGATCGAGATCCCCTGCGCGGAGGTGATCGAGCGCGCCGACGCCGAGACGATCGTCGAGGGACCGGTCCTCGAGGACGAGGGACTGGCGCTTCACGAGGACTACTTCGCCGAGTGACGGCGTGACGAACTGCCTCAGTTTCGGCACTGATCTCAACTGCAGTCGAGGGACCGGCCGCGAGTGCCTTGGCAATTCCGATCTATACCATGAAAATTTATCACCAAGGAAGTAATAATACTCTACATGGAGAATAGAGATATTATACTCTCGGTTCTTGGATTGCAGATCACGGTATTTTTTGGAATCTTGTCTTTGACAGCCCAAATAGGATCAATCGTATGGACAGACGTTCTGTACATGGGTATCGGTGTGTTTGTGACACTCTTCGCGTTAGTCTCGTGAAACCGCGTATACTGTCGCCACAGCGATGGTTTTCTTCGCCCCTGATTATAATTTCAGGATCCATCTCGTGGTGAACCCACTCTTTTTTCTCATCGGAGGTGCTAAATAAACGTCCCGCGCGACGGTGGAACCAACCCCGACGAGCAGCGACGCCCCTCGAGTCACCACTCCAACCCACAAGCACCGGTGATCACGATGCCTGACGACGACCCCATCGAGTCGTCGCTCCCCGACTGTCCACACTGTGGCCGCCCCGTCTGGGTCGTGACCGTCAGCGGCCCCGGCGACGGCACCGCCGCCCCCTGTGGCTATGCCGCGGTGCCGGACCGCCTCGAGCGGGAGTAGCCGGCTCACGGCTCGAGATTCGAGGCGACGACGGCCGTGGACTCACCGCGTCTCGCTCCTTTGCGTTCGGCGAACTCACGCCTGCGGTGCGGCCCCGTCCCGAAGCACCGTTCGATACCGATTGCCGGCCGCGTCGTCGGCCGCGAGCGCGTCCCGAATCGTCTCCGAGATCCACTCCCGGTCGCCGTCCGCGCCGTCGGCAAGTCGGCCGTCGAAGCCGTCGGTCCGGAGGCCGGACGGCAGGAACCGCTCGTAGACCGGTAGCCGTTCGCCGAGCGGCACGCCCGCGCTCGCGGCGATCTCCTCGAGTTCGCGCAGGGCGGGCCACGTGTACTCTGGGTTGATGTGGTCGTCGGTGACCGGCGAGACGCCGCCCAGATCGTCGACGCCGCAGTCGATCAGGTCCTTTGCGGGGGCGAGGTTCGGCGGCACCTGGACCGAGACCTCCTCGGGTAAGGCGGCCCGCGCCATCGCCGTCACCTGCCGCATCGTCGCGAGGTCGGGCGAGCCGCCGGACCAGCGTTCGTTCTCCACCACGGGCTGGACGATCACCTCCTGGATGTGGTCGTAGCGCTCGTGGAGGTCCCGGATGGCAAGCAGGCTCTCGGCGCGGTCGCGCCAGTTTTCGCCGATCCCCACCAGAATCCCGGTCGTGAAGGCCACGTCGAGTTCGCCCGCGTTTTGGAGGGTGCGCAGGCGCTGGCCGGGCACCTTGCGCCGCGGCCCGGCGTGGGCCCCGACCTCGGCGGTCGTCTCGAGCATCACGCCCATGCTGGCGTTGACGTCGGCGACTTCGGACATCTGCTCGCGGGTCTGATCGCCCGGATTGGCGTGCGGGAGCAGCCCCTCCTCGAGCGCCACCTTGCAGGCTTCCCGCAGGTAGGTGTGGATCGAGTCGTGGCCCCACGCCTCGAGTTGCGCGTGAATCTCGGTGTAGCGGTCGTCCGGATCGTCACCGAAGGTAAACAGCGCCTCCGTACAGCCGGCGTCGGCTCCGCGCCGACAGATCTCGCGGACCTCCTCGAGCGAGAGCAACTCGGCCTGACCCGGCGGGTCGAAGTAGGTGCAGTAGGTACAGGTGTAACGACAAGCCGTCGTCAGCGGCACGAAGACGTTCCGCGAGAACGTAAGCGCCGGCGGCGCGTCGACATCGCTCGGGCTGACCTGGAGGAGATCGTCGACGGCCCCCTCCTCGACCGCGACGTCGACGCCGTACTCGCTGGCCCCGGAAACCATTACCTCCGATTGTCGTGGCTCGGCACATAAGGCCTTCACTTCGCGGCAACTATGGGCCGTCACGCCGTCGGGCCACCGTCGCGGACCGCGGCGACCCGGCCGTCGCGGCGCTCGAGTTCGAAGCCGAACTCGCGGAGGACGGCGGGCGCGCGGTCGCTCTCGCGGCCGTGGACGAGGACCTCGACGAGGTCGGCAGGCTCGTCGATGTCGCTCCCGAGCCGGAAGGAATCGACCGTCTCGAGGGTCGCGCCGATCTCGCGGGCGATCCCGCGGTGGTCGAGATAGGAGAGGCCGTGATAGTCGACGCGGAACGCGGGGTGGTCGACGACGAGGGCGTTAGTGCCGCCGCCACGACCGGGCGCGATCGCGACGTCGGCCGCGGCGGTTGTGAGGGCCTCGAGCGCGTCGGGCGTCGCGAGGGCGAGATCGGCCATGACAACGGCGACGGGGTCGGCCCCGTCGTCGGTCGGGAGCCGAGCGTTGACCGCCTCGGTCAGCGGGCGGTCGTCGACCGTCAGCGACGCCGCCGCGGCGACCTCGCCCGGCGTCTCGAGCGCCGCGAGGTCCAGCGGCGCGGTCGAGACGACGGCGGGCTCGTGGCCCGCGCGGACGATCGCACGAAGCACGTCCGCGAGCATGGCGCGGGCGAACGCCGAGCGCTCGGCCGGGGAGAGGACGGACTCGAGCCGCGTCTTCGGCGTCTCGGCGGCGAACGGAACCACGACGCGCATGTGAGTCTAGTTGCGGTAGCCGGGGCGGCCTCAAAAACACGTCGGAGCGAAGATCGAGGGCGGCCGACGGTGGCCATCGGCGCTCGAGAACGCTGGCGATCGACTGTCCCCTCCCGGCGAGCGCGGCGCTCGCCCCGTCGGTCGTCGAAAGAGCGGCGGCCTAGAACAGCGGCTCGAGTTCGTCCTCGTCGTCCTCGACGAGTTCCTCGAGGTTCTCCTCGCTCTCCTGCTGGATGTCGTCGATGTTGTCCTGTGCCTCGATGGCGACCTGCTGCAGTCGCTTGATCCGGGGGACGTTGGTCACGCCGGAGAGCAAGATCGCAGCGGACACCTCGGGCTCCGATCGCGGGAAGTCGCCGCCGCGAACTTCCATGCTACCCGTTTCCTCCTCGAGCCACTTGCGGCCGCGTTCGATACCTTTCCGGTTGAGATACTCGGAGGGACCGGAGAGGACGAGCAAGGCGCGCTCGGTGCCCTCGATCTCACAGGGGAGCGTGAGCCGGCCGAGCGCGGCCTTGCGGACGAGGCTCGTGATGCGGTTGGTCGTGTTCGCGGCGTCCAAGTCGTCCTCGCTTCCGCCTTCGCCGGTAAAGCGAGAGAGGAGGCCGCCGCCCGTGTTCATCTCGACCTCCTCCGAAGCGAAGCCGACGGTCGAGACGCCACCGCCGGAAAGCGTGTTGATGATCTCCGAGGAGTCGACGACGCTCTCGGCGACCTCCTGGCCGTCGCCGACTTCGCCGGCGCCAAAGAGGATGCCGAAGCGGCGGACGATCTCCTCGTTGATCTGCTCGTAGCCGCCCTCGACGGACTCGCCGGTCTGTCGCCAGGAGTCGTTGTCGAAGACGAGCAGGTTGTCGACCTCGCGGACGAACGTCTGGAAGGATCGCGCCGCGTTGAGCGTGTAGATCCCGCCCTCGTCGGTACCCGGAAGGACGCCGAGGCCGTAGACGGGGATCGTGTAGATCCGCTGGAGGTGTTTCGCGAGGACCGGCGCGCCGCCGCTCCCGGTGCCGCCGCCCATCCCGGCGACGATGAGGAAGGCGTCGACCTCGTGGGTCGGGATCGCGTCGATCGCGTTCTGGACCTCGTCGATGTCCTCCTCGGCGACTTCCGCGCCGAGTTCGTTGTCAGCACCCACGCCGTGGCCCTTCACGCGGGCCTGGCCGATGAGTACGCGATTCTCCTGTGGAATATTCTCCAGGCCCATGAGGTCCGCTTTCGCGGAGTTGACAGCGATCGCTGCCCGGACGATTCCGCTTCCCGTCCGATCGTCGTAATCGAGGAACCGATCGACGATTTTGCCACCGGCCTGTCCGAATCCGATCATCGCCAGCTTCATTGTTTATCAGGGGGCTCCGTTGGATTGGTAACAGTGGGATAGAGGATATAAGTCTTGTGCTAATCTGAAATTCTCGATTAATACACTATTGCTCGAGAGCGCCGCGTAGAAGCAGCGAAACACCCGATATTACGAGGTGTGAACGAAATTTTACCTCGCCCAATGGTGTTTTTTATATTACGTTTCGGGCGTGATCGCCGCCGAACGGGACCGGGGCCGACCCGGTCGAGGAGGCACGCGATCAGGCAGTTCCCGCCGGCCGCTCCCGGCGGCCGGTTCCCGCGAGGCCGAGATACGAGGCGAGCGTCGTCAGGTCGGCCGGATCGCGACCGAACGCGGTCACGTCGTTGTCGGCGACGGTGTTGTCGAAGTTCAGGGAACGCGCCTGATCCGGGCCGAAGGGCAGGAACGGGACCGGGCCGATCGCCGAGAGGCCGACCTTCGCCAGCCCCATCGGAATCGGGACGATCGTCACCTCCTTGCCCTCGGCCGCGTAGGCCAGTTCGGTCACGTCCGCGAGGGTCAGCACCTCCGGTCCGCCGAGTTCGTAGGTCTCGTCGGCGTGGGCCTCGTCCCCGAGCGCGTCGGCCAGCATCGGGGCGAGATCGCCGACCCAGATCGGCTGGAATCGCGTCTTCCCGCCGCCGGGGAGCCCCGTTACGTACGGCGTCGTCAGCGCCTTCGTGAACTCGACGAACTCGCCGCCATCCCCGAAGACGACGGAGGGGCGGACGATCGTCCACTCGAGGTCGGACGACCGGACGACCGCCTCGGCCCGCCCCTTCGCGCGGATGTAGGCGGTCGTCCCGTCGGGGTCGGCCCCGAGCGCGCTCAACTGGAGGAATCGGTCGACGTCGCCGGCCTCGGCGGCCCGCACGAGGTTCTCGGTGCCCTCGAGGTGGACGTCCTCGTGGCTCTTCCCGCCGCGGGGCTTGAACAGCGGCGAGAGCGCGACGAGGTTGACGACCGCGTCGTGGCCCGCGACGGTGTCGGCGATCGAGTCGTAGGCGCTCACGTCGCCCATCGCGACCTCGACGCCGTCTGCCAGCCCGCCGCCGTCGGGCGAGCGCGACAGCGCCGTCACCTTGTGGCCGCGCTCGGCCAGTTCCGCACACAGGTTCGTCCCGATGAAGCCGGTGCCGCCGGCGACGAGGATCTCCATACCCGAAACGTGATCCCGGAGCGATAAATACCTAGTCGGCTACGCAGTAAGGTCGGCCGTCTCGACAGATTGTAGTAGCCGTCACGCCGAGGTCCGGGCATGCTCGTCACGCTCGAGGGGTTAGACGGCAGCGGCAAGACGACGCTCGTGGAAGCCTTGCGCGAGCGCTATCCGGACGCCACGTTCACTCGCGAGCCGACCGACGACTCCTGGTACGGCGAGGCCGTCTACCGCTCGATCGAAGACGACGATGCCGACCCCCTCGCGGAACTCTTCCTCTACACCGCCGACCACGCCGCCCACCTCTCGCGGGTGGTCCGCCCCGCCCTCGAGGCCGGCGACCTCGTGATCTCCGACCGCTACTCCGACTCCCGCTTCGCCTACCAGGGCGCGACCCTCGCGAACGCCCCGGCCTACGACCTCGCGGACCCCCTCGAGTACGTCGTCGACCTCCACCGGCCGTTCTCGACCGAGCCGGATTTGACGATCTATCTCGACCTCGACCCCGAGACCGCCGCCGAGCGCGCGGGCACGACGAACAAGTTCGAGCACGCCGCCTACCTCGAGTCGGTCCGTGACAACTACGAACGCCTGCTCGAGCGCGACCCCGACCGGTTCGTCCGCGTCGACGCGACTCGATCGCCCGATGCGGTCCTCGAGGCCGTCGTCGACGCGCTCGAGGACGCGCGGTCGCACGACCGCTGAACGGGCACGGCCGCGTCTCGGCGGATTCGGGCAAAGGCTTTAGTCGTGGCAGGGTGTACCACACCGCCGATGGTCCACGCCTTCATCATGGTGAAGACTGCCGCCGGGAAGTCCGAGCGCCTGCTCGCGGAGATCGGCGACCTCGAGTCGATCACCGACGCCCACATCGTCGCGGGCAACTACGACATCATCGCCGAGGTCGACACCCCGGAGGTCTACGACGTTCTTCGGACCGTCTCCTCTGGCCTGCAGGCCCTCGACGGCGTCACCGACACGAAGACCTACATCGCGATGGGCTAGGGCCGCTCGAGCGCCGTCCGTCTCGTGGGCCAGCCGCCGTTTCTCGCCGCCCTCGCATCGCGCCCTCGAGTCCTCCGACCGAACGAGTGCCATGGTAAACTGGGACAAGCTTATTGACCGGGGCCGGCGTATCCCCCTGCATGCGGTTCGTGATTATCGGGGCCGGACGGGTCGGGCTGCGCACCGCGCGCGTCCTGCGCGACGAGGACCACGACGTGACGATGGTCGAGCGCGACGAGCCGACGCGCAGACGCGCCCGTGAACAGGGGTTCACCGTCGTCGACGGCGACGGCTCCCGCGAAGACGTCCTCGAGGAAGCCGGGATCGCCGAGGCCGACGCTCTCGGCGCGCTGACGGGCGATCTGAACGTCAACTTCACCGCCTGCATGATCGGGAACCACCACGGCTGTCGGACGGTGATGCGGATCGACGAGGCCTACCGCGAGGGCATCTACCGCAAGTACGCCGATCAGGTCGACGAGGTGATCTACCCGGAACGACTCGGCGCGATCGGCGCGAAAAACGCCTTATTGGGCGGGACGATCCGCGCCATCGCCGACGTCGCACCCAATCTGCAGGTGGTCGAACTCACGATCACCGCCGACGCCCCCGTCAACGGCTACACGATCAGCGAACTGCACCTGCCAGCCGACGCGACCGTCCTCGCGTTCGGCAAGGGCGAGGACCCACTCGAGATTCCGACCGAGGACCTCTCGCTCGAGGACGGCGACCGGCTCGTCGTCCTCGCTGACTTCGACGTGTTGAGCGAGGTCCGACAGCTGCTGGTGGGCGAGACCGCGGAACGAGCGGCCGCCAACGCCGGGACGGGGACGAGTTCGGCCGCGACCGAACTGCTCGAGGGCGATTCCGACGGAGGTGCCAACTGATGGTTACGGCATTCGTCATGATCAAGGCGAACACGGGCGAGGCGGATCGGCTCAGAGACAGCATCGAATCGATCGCGGGCGTGGAGTCGGCTCACATCGTCGCCGGCGACGTCGACCTCATCGCCAAGGCCAGCGTCGAGACGCCCGCGAAGGTCAAGGAGATCACCGCCACCCACATTCAGGCTATCGAGGGCGTCGAGGACACGCAGACGTACATCGCGATGGACTAAGATCCACCTTTTACGCTGTCGTTCGGAAGACGCGTAGCGTCTTCCGTGATCACGAGACGGCTTCGCCGTCTCGAACGACGGTCTGCCGCGCTGACGGCAGCGGAGCTGCCGCACAGCGCGGCGTCCCTCGGTAAAAGCTGGACCAAAAGCACTCCTCCTTCCGTTCGTTCCTTTCAGTCACTCACATCAGTCGTCGGCCCGCTCGCTCCCTGCGGTCGCTCGCGGTGAGTATAGGTAAGGGCCTGCCTTCCCCCGCTGAGCGGAAGCTTCGCTTCCGCGAGGTCGTCGGCGCTTCGCGCCGACTGCTCGAGGGACCTTTGGTCCCTCGCCGCTCGGAAGAGCTTGCTCTTCCGTCGGGTCGCAGGGCTCTCGCGTCTGCTCGAGCCCCGCTCCCGGCTGCTAAACTACACTGAACCGTTCCACGAATAGTATATCGGCGAGCGAGCGGTTCGGAGAACCCGAGCGACGCCGTTCACCGAGCGCTGTGCGCTCGGGCCGACGAGCGACCATCGGGAGCGAGGAGGCTTTTATACTAAATTTTGCCGAGGGCCGCCTACGGCGGCCCGCAGAGCAAAATTTAGGTTCACATCGGCATCCCGCCGCTATTTCCGTCGCCGTCCGCGGCCTGCTGGCCCCTGTTCTGGGCGTTCTCGAGCAGCGTCGCCGCTTCGGCCTGATACTCGTAGCCGGGGATGATCCCCTGTGCGAACGTGCCCTCGACGAACTCGATGAGGGCCTTGGCGTCCGCGACGCCCTCGGCGGCGTCCCAGGCGGTGTACTCGAGGCGGACCCTGACTTCGTTGTCGTCGCGTTCGACGACCGGCTCGTCGTGGGTGTCCGTGTGGGCGACGGTAAAGACGTCCGCGAGCCGTCGCTCGAGCGTTTCGAACCAGCCGTCCTCGACGGGAGGCGCGACGACTTCGTCGGCGACGGCCGCGTCCAGCGTCGGGAGGACGACGGTGATCGCGAACCGGCCGTCGCGTTTTCCGTCGGCCTCGTCGGCCGTGACAGTCGTTTCGAAGACGGTCGTCTCGAGGTCGTAGGCGTCTTCGCGGGCCGTAAACGCGTCGTGGGACGCGAGCGCGTCGGCGACGGGATTGGGACAGTCGGTCATTGGGGGACCAACGGGCGTGGCGGAAAAGGGTGTTACGCTGTCCGACGCGGCGCGTTCGACACGTCGGCGACCGTTTCGAGCGAAATCGCACGACTGCGCGGGGATCGTTTCACCCGGGAAGCGCGGCGTTTCGAGCGCAAACGGCCCCTATTACTACAAGGGAGACCCCCATCTGTCGTCGGCATGAGTCTCGATAGACACGCCGCCGATCGCCGTCGGTTCGCTCGTCTCCTCGGGACGGACGGTGACCGCGGTTCCGGCCTGCCGATCGGCGGCGACGACAGCGACGGGGCGGATGCCGACGCCGATGCGGACGCGGACGACCGTCCCGAGGCCGACGATACCGACGCCGACGACTCGAGCGCGGATTAGTCGATTTCGCGCTCGCTGAGGAACGTATCGAGCGCCGTCGCGACTTCTTCGAAGTCCTTGACCGTGAGGCCGTCAGTCGTGGCGAAGACCCCCTCGCTGTCGTTCGTTACGCGGATGAGAAACCCGTTCTCGAAGACCCGGATCGTGTAGTCGTACCCGCCCAGCTCCGACCCCTCGTAGGCTGTCTGAGTCGTCTTGAAGCCGCGCCACTCGTGGCCGATGAACGTCGAGAGGTCGGCGTCGCGCTCGAGGTCCTCCCGCAGGTAGACCTGCTCGAAGTCGTCACGGGTGAAGTAGGTGACCGACCGGAGACTGTCGCCGATGGCCGTCCGACAGGTCGCGACGATCTGCTCCGCCGCATCGTCTGTGAGTATCCCGGTTGCCATGTCCGACCAGTCGAACGCCGATCCCTTAACCGCGGGGGCTATCGTAGCCGCTGAAACGATTCACACACTGATCGCAACGCTGTCGTGCGATCAGGTGTGCAATGACTTTCAGCGGCTACGATAGCCGTGGCGCAGTGAAAACGCCGGTCGGCCGCAGCGGCGGTCGCTTACGCCTGCTCGATCGCGCGATCGAGGTCCGCGATCACGTCGTCGACGTCCTCGATCCCGACCGAGAGCCGCACGAGGTCGTCGGTGACGCCGCTTGCCAGCTTCTCCTCCTCGGTGAGCTGCTGGTGGGTCGTACTCGCGGGGTGGATGATCAGCGTCTTCGCGTCGCCGACGTTTGCCAGCAGGCTCGCGAGGTTCACCTCGTTACAGACCGTCTCGGCGGCGTCGTAGCCGCCCTCGAGGCCGAAGGTGATCATGCCGCCGTAGCCGCCCTCGAGGTACTTTTCGGCGTTCTCGTGAGTCTCGTGGCTCTCGAGGCCGGGGTAGTTGACCCACGAGACCTTCTCGTGGTCCTCTAAGTACTCCGCGACGGCCATGGCGTTCTCGCAGTGTTTCTCCATGCGCAGCGGCAGGGACTCGAGTTTCTGCAGCGTGACCCAGGCGTCGAACGGCGACTGCTGGTTGCCCAAGTCGCGCAGCCCGCGGGTGCGGGCGGTGAAGGCGAACGCCGCGTCGCCGAACGCCTCGCGGAAGTTGATGCCGTGATAGGCCGGATTCGGCTCGGTGATCTCGGGGTAGTCGCCGTCCTCCCAGGGGAAGGAGCCGCCGTCGACGAGGACCCCGCCGACGGTCGAACCCGCGCCGTGGATCCACTTGGTCGTGGAGTTCCAGACCAGGTCCGCGCCGTGTTCGAGCGGCCGGCAGAGATACGGCGTCGCGAAGGTGTTGTCGACGAACAACGGCACGTCGTGATCGTGAGCGATGTCGGCGATGCGTTCGATATCCGGCGTCACCAAGGCGGGGTTGCCGATCGTCTCGAGGTGGACGAACGCGGTGTCGTCGTCGATGGCCTCGGCGTAGGCCTCGTAGTCCAGCGTGTCGACGAACGTGGTCTCGACGCCGCGTTTTGCGACGGTGTGGGTGAGGTAGGTGTAGGTCCCGCCGTACAGCGCCGACGAGGAGACGATGTTGTCGCCGACGTCGGCGAGGATGAAGGTCGCCAGATCGAACGCGGCCATCCCCGACGCGGTCGCGAGGGCACCGACGCCCCCCTCGAGCGTCGCGATGCGTTCCTCTAACATCGCGTTCGTCGGGTTCATGATCCGCGAGTAGATGTTCCCCGTCTCCTCTAAGCCGAACAGGGCGGCGGCGTGGCCGGTGTCGTCGAACTCGTAGGAGGTGGTCTGATACAGCGGCGGCGCGCGGGCCCCGGTCGTCGGATCGGGTTCCTGTCCGGCGTGGACGCTGTCCGTGGCGAATCGGTTCCCCTCGGAGTCTGAATCGTCGCTCATACCCGCCCCGTCGCAGGCGGCCTAAGTAAAACCACTAGACGTGTGGTTTCGGCGGGCGAGCAACGGCGCGGTCGCTCCGGGACCCAGTGACAGCGGGCCGTATCAGAGAACGCTGACGACGCCGAGGCTTTCGACGAGCAGCCAGCAGACGAACGCTCCGTACAGCCCCAAGAGCAGCCACCCCTCGCGTCTGGTGAGGACCATCCCGGTTCGGGAAATCGCGAAGAACGCGACCGTCGCCAGGACGAGGAACCCCATCATCGGGACGATATTGGCGAAGTTCACGGTCAGTGCCCCCTTGACGACGACGCCGACCGGCACGGCCACGAGCAGGTCGAACGTGTTGCTGCCAAGGACGTTCGCCAGCGTGACCGTCGGTCGGTCGGCCCGCGCGGCCGTCAGGCTGACGAACGTATCCGGCAGACTCGAGCCGGCGGCGACGACGGTCATCCCCCAGAGAAAGGAGGGGGTCCCGAAGGCCTCTCCCAGCCCGATCGCCGCCCGGACGAGCGCCTCCACGCCGACGACGATGAACGCCAGCCCGACGACGAACCAGAACCACGTGCGTGCGATCGCGATCGATCCGTCCGCTCGCTGCTCGGACTCCGCGGCGTCCAAGTACTGCGTGAACAGGTAGAGTCCGTACAGGGCGAGCGGGAACAGGGCGAGCGGTCTCGAGACGACGCCGCCGATGTGGCCGCCGGCCGCGTCGGCGGGGTTGTAGATGACCGCCAGCGAGAACGTCAACAACAGCGCCGCGACCGCGAGCATGTAGAACAGCGACTCCTTGTAGACCAGTTCTCGCGTCGTGTCGACTCCGCCGTCGGCGACGACGACCGCGAGCCCCGGAATCACGAGGAGGTTGAACACCGCCGAGCCGACGATCGATCCCACCCCGAGTTCGAACTCCCCGTGTACCAGCGTCGCGAGCAACACGCTCGCCAGTTCCGGCGCACTCGAGCCGACAGCGGCGATGACGGCACCCTGAACGATCGCCGGCAGCCCGTACGCGATCGCGAGCTTGTTCGCCGAGTCCTCGAGCCAGCTACTGCCTTTCCAGACGATCGCCGTGCCGACGGCGGCCAGTCCCAACAGCGTCGCGACCGCGAACATGACGGCCCGTTCAGACGAGCGACTGATAAAACGATCGACGGACTACTCGAGCAGCGACTCGCCGGTCATCTCCGGCGGCTGCTCGAGGCCGATGACCTCGAGGATGCTGGGTGCGATGTCGGCGAGCGTGCCGCCCTCGCGGACGGTTCGGCCCCCGTCGGTACCGTCGGGGGAGAGATAGATCAGCGGCACCTCGTTGTACGTGTGGGCGGTGTGGGGGTCGTCCTCGGTTCCCATATCATCGGCGTTGCCGTGATCGGCGGTGATCAGGACGTGCGCGCCGGCGTCCTCGAGCGTCTCGACGAGCCGACCCAGTTGCGCGTCGACGGCTTCGACGGCTTCGATCGCGGCCTCGTAGTCGCCCGTGTGGCCGACCATGTCGGGGTTGGCGTAGTTGAGGACGAGGACGTCCGGATCGTCGGCCGTAATCGCGTCGATCGCCGTGTCGGTGACTTCGGGCGCGCGCATCTCCGGCTGCAGGTCGTAGGTCGGCACGTCGGGGCTCTCGACGATCTCCCGGATCTCGCCGTCGAACTCGACCTCGCGGCCGCCGTTCAGGAAGTAGGTGACGTGGGCGTACTTCTCGGACTCGGCGATCCGCAGTTGGGTTCGGCCCGCGTCGGCCAGTACCTCGCCCAGCACCTGCTCGGGCTGGTTCGGCGGGTAGGCCACGGGGAGGTCGAACGTCTTGTCGTACTGGGTCATCATCACGACCTCGGCGTCCGGTGGGCTGGTCTCGACCTCGTCGGCCCAGTCCTCCGGCCGGATGTCAGCGAGCATCCGGGTTAGCTGCCGCGCTCGATCGGAGCGGAAATTGAACCAGACGACCGAATCGCCGTCCTCGAGCGCGGGCTGGTCCCGAATCAGCGTCGGCTCGACGAACTCGTCGGTCACGTCCCGCCCGTAAGAGGCCTCGACGGCCTCGACGGCCGATTCGGCGGTCCACTCTGCCTCGCGGTCGACGATGGCGTCGTAAGCTCGCTTCGTCCGCTCCCAGTTCTGGTCGCGATCCATCGCGTAGTAGCGGCCCGACACCGTCGCGACGTGGCCGGTGCCGTGGTCGTCGACGACGTCCTCGAGCGTCGAGAGAGACGCCCGCCCGCCGGTCGGCGAGGTGTCGCGGCCGTCCGTGATCGCGTGGGTGACCGCCTCCACGTCCCGGTCGCCCGCGAGTTCGATCAGCGCGTGCAGGTGTTCCTGGTCCGAGTGGACGCCGCCGTCGCTGACGAGGCCGACGAAGTGGACGCGACCGTCGTTCTCGCGGGCGCGGTCGAAGGCCGCGTTGATCGCGTCGTTCTCGCGGAAGGAGCCGTCCGCGATCGAGTCCGAGATGCGGGTGTACTCCTGATAGACGACCCGTCCCGCACCGATGTTGAGGTGGCCGACCTCGCTGTTGCCCATCTGGCCTTCCGGGAGCCCGACGCGTCGGCCCGCGACCTCGAGTCCGCCGTACGCACCCGATTCCGCGAGCCGGTCGAAGACCGGCGTTTCGGCCGCCGCGACCGCGTCTCTGCCGCCGTCACCGAGTCCCCAGCCGTCGAGGACGATCAGCGCAGCTTCCATACGAAATCGCAACTCGGCGTCCCGTAACTAGCTGTCGTTGTTCGCCGTCGCCACGACGCCGGTTTCGACGGACCACTCAGAACAGTGCCAGTCGACGGAGCCGACTCGAGCGGACGCCGTCCGCACCCGTCCCGCCTCGACTCGGAGCGTCGCTCGAGCGGTCCGCGCCCGTTCGATCAGTCCCGCGTGGCGTGATCGAACGCCGTGCCGCAGTCGCCACAGACGGTGCCGTTGCCGGGTTTGCTCCGCTGGGCGAACACCGCGCCACACTCGTCACAGACCATGAACAGCCGGTGTTCGGGATCGACTCCGGCCTCGAACTCGGCGTGGATCCAGGCGTCGGCGTTGCCCTCCTCGTAGAGGGTGACGCCGGAGCTGGTCTGTCGCCAGTTGACTGGGCTGTCCCCGCGGTCGACCGCCGCCGACTCTCGCTCGGACATCGAGATATGCCGACCCTCGAACCGCCCATACATACGCTTTCTGATAGTAATTTACACGGGCTCGAGTGAACGTCTGCGCCGCTGTGACCACTGGCTTTTTCCCGGTCGGGTCGGTCCCACCGTGCATGACGCTCGATCCGGTCCACTTCGACGGTATCGCGCGACTCGCCGGACGGATCGACCACGGGACCGACGAACGCGACCGCCGCGCCTTCGCCGAGACCGTCTGGGAGGAGTTTCTCGACCCGCTGGTCGTCGACGGACGGCCGATCCTCGAGCCGCTTGCGGACCGAGCGCGACGGCTCGTCGACTGCGAGGCCGTCGCCTTGCGCGACCGTGAGTTTCCGACCGAACACGGCCTCGACGCGGGGACGATCAATCCGACGACGTTCAAGAACGGGCTCGTGATCGACATCGCGCAGGCGGCGATGAGCGCCACCCCGAGCGACCTCGACCTCCACCGGTCGCGGACGACCGTGATGACGGTCCACTCCAACGACGAGACGATGACCGTCGACGAGTCCTGGGGGAAATTCGACGCGGGATACAGCCGGAGCCGGGCCGTCAAGGTCCCGCCGCTGCCGCGCTTTGCCGAGGGGGTCGTCCACGCGCTGGCGCTCTATCTCGCCGAGAGCAAACACGCCCGCGACCACGCCGACGCGGTCTCGGACCTGCTCGTCCTCGACGGCCCGCTCTACCCCCGCGGCCTGTTGCGCTGGGCCGACCAACACCCCGACCTCGCGGACTTCCTGCTCGAGGACCCCCGGCCGACGACGGTACTCGAGAACTACGTCCGGCTGGTCGAGGAGTTCGTCAACCGCTCGGTGCCGCTGGTCGGCTTCGTCAAGAACCCCGCGACGCGGGTCATCACGCGCTCGCTCAAGTCGAACCGCGACGTCGACGTCAGCGTCCCGTGGGCCGACGATTCGGCGCTGTTCACCCGTCTACTCGAGCGCGGCGAGTACGTCGACGACGTCGACGGCGACCGCTGGGAGCGGGACGACTCGGCGCTTTCCTACACCAACTGGTTCCGATCGCGGGGCGGCGTCGATCGGCCGCTGTCGACCGACGGCGACGCCCTCGGCGTCGAACGCCGCCTCGAGCGCGCGGCCTACGAGGTTACGTTCTTCGTGATCTACGACCCCCGCGACGACCTGCTGTACCGGATCGAGGCCCCCTACGCGTTCACGAAGGATCCCGACACCCGCGAGCGGCTGACGATGCAGCTGTTACAGGACGTCGCCGTCGCCCACGGCCCGCCGACCATCGTCGAGAAGGCCGACGAACTCGCCCGGATCAGCAACGCCGAGAAGGCGTCGCTCCGGGACACCCTCGAGGAGCGGTTCGACGCCGCACAGGATCGAACGTACGACGACCATCGGTGGGACGAGCAGCCCTACTGACGAGGTCTCGCGCCTCGGGGCTCGCCCGTCGGTCCGATCGAGCGGGCGCTAGCCGTCGCTTTTCTCGACCTCGAGGTCGACGTCTTCGGGATCGACGCCGATCCGGGCGAACTGCGTCCGAATGTGTTCCTTGGCTCCCTCGAGGGCCTGCTCGCGGGTATCGAACCCCCGCGGCATCGGCGACTCGAAGGCGAGGTTGACCTCCCGGCCGTCGACCAGCTGGGTCGTTCCGCCGCTGTCGACCTCGTAGAACTCGTCACAGACCCAGACGTACGCGGCGTCCTCGTCGGGCGCACCGCTGAAGGTCGGGGCCCGCTCACCCCGTTCGTACAGCGTCCCGGTGAGTTCCGTTCCGCCCGCGCGACCGCGTACCAGTAACATGACCGACTCTAGGGCTCGTGGCGGCAAAAACACGACGCATCGGGATTCGTACTTGTTTACCCGAGCGCCGTCCGCCCCTCGCGAGCGGTCGGCCGAGAGTCGGGCCTCGAGCGACCGCTTGTGGGTCGACCCGTCTTATAAGTCTGTTACTAGGGTAGTAATTATGTGATGCGGTGACACTGACTTCGGTCCGAACGCCGTAATACTCACCTACCGTTCCGATCGATCGACAGTAGCCGGTTCGTGAATCAACTATCGCTGCGGTAGTTTTTGAACCCATAGACTCGTATTTTCACCACAGGTCCGCCTTCCCTGCCGTTTTCGGGCGTCTCAACCTATTACTACGAGGTTGCGGGAGTAACAGCTGACTTGCGTCCCAAATCGTTTTGGAAACGGGCTTATCCCCGTTGCAGGGGTTGGTGTGGGTAATGAGTTCGGACGCTCACCTCGGCGGCGACGACGTATCCCACCCACTCGCGACCGTCCCGACGGAGTGCTACGAGGTCCTTCGCCATCCCCGTCGGCTCCGCGTCCTCGAGATTCTCGGCTCTCACGAGACGCGACTCTCCCTGTCGGAACTGACGACCGAACTGCTCGAGCGGGCCGCGACGGACGACACTGACCGGGGGCGACGCGAGGTTCGGGTCAGCCTCGTCCACAACCACCTGCCGCGGCTCGCGGACTACGACGTCCTCGAGTGGGACGGGGACGGCGTCGCGCTCGTCGACGAGTCGCCGGTTCACCCCGCCGACCTCACGGTGTTGCTCGATCTCTGCGGGGACGGCGACGGCGCGGAACTGCTCGAGACGCTCGTCGACCCCGTCCGGATGCGCCTGCTGTCGGTCCTCGCCGACGGCGACCGTCCGCAGTCGGTCGAGCAGTTGGCGGGCCGACTCGCTACCCCCGACGGCGGCCCCTTCGCCGACCCCGACCGCGCGGCGATCGCGTTGCATCACTCCCACTTCCCCGCGATGGCGGCGGTCGGCGTCCTCAACTACGACCCCGAGTCGGGGCTGGTGACCCGATACGACGACGCCGTCTCGATCGTCCAGTAACCGCCGATTCGGCCGCGTCCGATCCCGACCGTTTCTCGCCGTCTCTACTGCGTACCGATTGCTTTCCCGGCGTCGAGCGGCGTTTCGTCGCTCCCCGCTCGGTACTGCCGGCCGCGACATCCGGAACCTGTAAGCGGGCCTCGACCGTAGCACCGGTCGATTCATGACGCCGGCCGACGACGGCGACCGCGCTCGCGGACCGCCGGGCGACGCCCGCAGGGCCGTCGCCGTCCTCGTCGTCGCGCTCGCGCTCGCGTCGGTCACTGCCGTCCCGAGCGTCGCCGCGATCGATCAGGTCGCTTTCGTCTCCCCGGACCGGACCGACCTCGAGGCCGATCCCGGCGAGACGGTCGAGCTCACCGTCGCGCTCGAGAGCCGGGGCGGCCACGGCGGTGAAGGTGTCACGGCGGTCGCGCTGATCGCCCAGTACGACCCCGAGTACCTCACCGTCACCGACGTCGAGCGGGGGCCGTGGCTCGAGGGCGAGGGCACCGAGGTCGAAGCGCGGTCGACGCTCGCCGACGAGGCTGGGACGGCGATCCTCGAGCAGCGCCGCGAGCCGGCCGCCGGCGGGACGACCGGCTCGGGGACGATCGCGACGCTGACGGTGCGGGTCGCAGAGGACGCCCCGGCGGGCACCACGCCGATCTCGTTCGGCGAAACCGACGTGACGCTGACCGGGGACTATCCGCCCGCCGTCGCCGACGAGTCCGCGACCGTCGCCATCGCCGGCGGGAACGAATCGCTCGGCTCGTTCGACCACCCCGACCCCGACGGCCTCGAGCGCGACGGCGAGTTCGACTCGAGCGGAGACGCGGACGATACCGACGCCGCCGCGAGCGACGGCGGCGAGTCGGTTCCGGGCATGACGATCGGGGCCGTGCTCGCGGCCCTCGCGCTGGGAACGGCGGCTCTGGCGGTCGCCCGTGACCGTCGGCGCGGATAAACAGTCCGTCCGACTGGAGGGAAACGCGTTTGGGGACCCGGTTTGATGGGCATGATATGAGCGATCTGGGAGACTTCGGCGATTTCGATGCCGACGCCGACACCGACGACACCGACGACGGCGCGGCGGACGCGGCGGACGCGGCGGACTCGTCGCCGGCGTCGTCGGAGACCGAGCGCGCGGCGACGAGTTCGACGACCGACGAGTTCGAACCGACGAGCGTCGAGCCCAGCGGCGAGGACGTCGGCATCGGGACCATCTGCGTCTCGCAGGGACTGCGCGTCGCCGAGGACGGCGACGACACCACCCTCCGGGCCTACGTCACCCGCGGCAACCGATCGTCGGTCCGCATCGGGAGCTACCTGCTCGCGCCCTACCCCGACGGCGAGACGCTGTTCTGCCGGATCGTCGGCCTCGAGTACGCCCAGCAGTACCACGCCGACGACGCGACCGAGATCCACGCCCGCCGGGCGATGCGGACCGACGACATCGACGAGTCCGACTACAAGTTCGTCGCCGAACTCGAGCCCGTCGCCGTCCTCTACGACGACGGTGGGGAACTGAAACGACGGATGACCGACCGCGTGCCGAAACCCCAGACGGTGATCCGGCAGGCCGACGACACCGCCGAGATCAAGACCGGGCTGAAGATGCCCGACGACGGGGTCTTCCTGGGCCACCTCTCGGTCGGCGGCGAGAAGGTCCGGACCGCCGCCTCGCCGCCCACCATCGATTACCGGCTCAAAGACGACTACGACGCGGGCGATCCGCTGGTCTTCCGGCACACGCTGATCGCCGGCGGGACCGGATCGGGGAAGACCCACGGCGCGAAAAACATCCTGCGACAGTACCTCGCGGACGAGCGGACCTACCCGATGGCCGACGGCCGCGAGGTCACCCCCGCCGTCGTCCAGTTCGACCCCCAGGACGAGTACGCCCAGATGCACGACGACAACCCCGACCTGGACGACGAGTTCGCGCGCCGCCTCGATCGCGAAGCCATCGCCTACGGCGGCCACGACGACACGACCGCGTTCGTCCCGAAGGTCGGGTCGGCGTCGTACGCGGCGGGCCACCACCGCGCCCGGCAGGTCGAGTTCACCATCCCGTTCTCGATGGTCCACGACAACCCGTGGCTGGTCGCGGGCAGCGGACTGAACGACAACCAGTACGGCGCGTTAGTCAGCGTGCTCCTGCCGCGATTTCGCAAGCAGTACGGGGGTGGCGCGGAACGTAGTTCCGCGGACAATGCGAGCGGACGGAGTCCGCGAGCGGACGGCACCTACGACGAGTTCACGACCTTCCTCGACGATCCGGCCCTGCGCGAGGAACTCGACGAGTCCGGCCGGGTCCACGAGGCGACCTTCGACGCCGTCCGCCGGCGCGTGCTGGGCTTCGATACCGTCTTCGATCAGGACGCCCGTCCGATCACCGACCTGGTCAGTGACTTCGTCCGCCCCGGCGGGCTGACCGTCGTCCCGACCTACCACATCAACGACAGCCGGGCGACGGAGACGGTCGTCCTCGCTGTCTCCTCGCTGCTCATCGACCAGAAGCTCTCGAACGACCCCGAGTACGACCGGATCAAGGAGACCCCACTCTTGCTGGGGATGGACGAGGCCCACAACTTCCTGACCGACGCGGACTCGGTCCAGGCGGGCAAGGTCATCAGCAAGTTCACCGAGGCCGCCAAACAGGGCCGCAAGGAACGGCTCGGCCTCTTTCTCATCACGCAGGACCCCCAGGACATCCACGACGCCGTCTTCAAGCAGATCAACACCACCGTCGTCCTCAATCTCGGCGACGAGGACGCCATCAAGAGCGTCAACATTCCGAGCAACCTCGAGTCCAAAGTCCCCTACATGGAGAAAGGGCAGATGGTCGTCTACTCGCCGGACAACTCCGAACCGGTCGAACTGATCGGGCTCCCGAAATGTCTGACCCGGCACGGCAGGGACTGACCGACTACTATCGGATTTCACCCGATTGTAGAGTCGGTGCGGAGCGCCGTGTGGGGGATCAAGCACGACTCGCTCGTACGATCTCCTGTACCGCGGTCCCGGCACAGTCGCGGCCCGTCTTGCGGTCGCATCGCACCGACTGACAGTGGTCCGCGTCAGTCGTCGCCGGGGAAGGTCACGCTTCCGTGGCGCCCTCGAGTTCGTCGGAGTCGCTCGCCCCGTCCGGTTCGGAAGCGACCCGTTCCATGGCGAAGCCGGCGATCCCGGCGGCAGCCAGGCCGATCCCGAGTGCCCGAAGCTGTCGGAGGTACGCTGGTTTCGCACTGAGCGTCTCCGCGTTCTCGAAGTTATTCCCGATCATTCGCTTCATCATCCGTACGCAGAGCTGTGGGACGAGTGCGGTCAGCAGTCCCTGTCCGATCATCCATAGCGATCCGAATCTGCGGCATTTCGAACTGTCCATATGAGACGTTGGGAAGTGTAGACGAATGAACCTTCCGTCGGATCCTACCCGTTGAGACCGTCGGCCGAACCTCGACGTCGGTCATCACTCGGTGATGCGCTCGCATCCCGTCTCGGGCGCGCCGTTTCTGCCGAGAAGCGGGGATATCACGACCTCTCGCGATCGTCCGACGCCCGTACGTCTCGCCGGAATCTCACGAGCCGCTTTCGATTCCACCCGTCAGGCCGCCTCGAGCAGCGTCCGCTCGAAGAACGACCGAACGGTGGTCGCGATCTCGTCGCGCGTGCCGAGGAAGAAGTGGTCGGCGGGCAGCGACGTGGTCTCGTCGCCGCGTTCCCGCGCCCGTTCCACGACCGACTCCCAGTCGACGGTGGTGTCGCGCTCGCCGTAGAGGACGTGAACCGGGCGCTCGATCCGGTCCAGCGCCGCGAGCGCGTCGAGGTCGTCGGCGAGTCGCGCGGTCGGCGCGAGGACGGCGACGGCGTCGGGATCGGCCTCGGCCGCGGCGAGCAGCGCCAGCGACGCGCCGAAGCTGTAGCCGAAGAGGCCGACCGGGAGATCGTCGCCGTCGCCGCCGCCGTACTCCTCGCGGGCCCACCGGACGGCGTTGCGGACGTCTTTCCGCTCGCCGTCGCCCTCGTCCCACGCGCCGTAATCGAACCGCAGGCAGGCGATCCCGGCCTCGACGAGTGCGTCCGAGACCGCGCGGAGTCGCCCGTCGCTGCGCGAGCCGCCCTGCTGTGGATGGGGCGAGCAGGCGACGACGATCGCCCGCGGTTCCGCTGGCGGTTCCTCGAGCGTGCCCCGGACGTCGCGACCGCCCGGGACCAACACGTCGCTCATGGCGGGTTGTTCCGAACCGGCGCTAATCAATCCCCGGCGTCGACGGCGGCCTCGAGCCGGTGGTTCGACCGTTCAGGGCCGGATCCGCAAAGCGGGGAACGACTCGCGCAGGCAGTACCGTTCGAACTCGCCGAGGGCGGCGTAGGCGACGAAGCCGCCGAGGATGGCGAGAGCGCCGAGCGTCTGGGTGCCGACCTCGAGGGGCGTGCCGGCCCCGGTGGCCCGGACGGCCGCGGCGACGAGTCCGAGGCCGACCGCAATGCCGAGGCCGCCGGGACGGCGCTCGGCTGTCCGGCGGACCGCGACCCAGCCGTGCCAGCCCGCCGCGAGCGCGACCCCGGCGACCAGCAGGAGCGCGACGGCGGCCCGTGAAACGACGATCGGCCCCAAGACGGCGACGGCGCCGCCGACGCAGGTCCCGAACGCGGCGCGTTGCACCGCGGCGAGTCGCCCGCCGCTCCCGGCGGCCGGCCGCGCCGCGTCGTTTTCGACCGCGTCGCTCCGATCCGGACTCGGGGCCGTGTCGGCCGGCTCGAGGGGGGCGACGCGCTGGCCGGCGCTGAGGTACGTGCGGCCGTCGTCGGTGGCGTCCCCGGTCCCGTCGGGGCGTGGCTCGTCGATGTCCGCTCGAGCGCCCGGCCACTCGGCGTCGACGGCGTCGAAGGCGATCGGGAGCCCCGCCGCGAGTTCGAACCGGGGGTGATCCTGCAGCTGGAAGTGGAGGTGCGGCTCCGAGGAGTTCCCGGAGTGGCCACAGCGGCCGATCTCTTGGCCCCGCTCGACGCGGTCCCCGAGGGCGACCGCCGCGCTGCCGGGGACCAGATGCGCGAGACAGCTGTACTCGTCGGGAGCGTGCTGGATCACGACGTAGCTCCCCCGGATGTCCCGTTTCAGCGGATGGGAGAGGCCGCCGCCGCGGGGCGACTCGAAGTCAGTGTCGAAGACGTCGACCACGACGCCGTCGGCGGGAGCGAGGATCGGCTCGTCGTAGCAGTAGTACGAGCCCACCGCCGATCCGGAGCCGGCGGGGGAGGTCCGGCCGTCCGCGTCGGTGATCACAAAGTCGTAGGCGTATCGCTGGGTGGCCGGGAGCCACGAGTGGGAGTAGTCGTGGTCGTAGCTCCCGTTGACGACGGTCCAGGTGCCGTCGAACGGCAGCCGGTAGGACACCCGCTGATCGTCGCTGTCGACGTCGGGAAACGATCCGCGGTGGCGAACGTACGCGACGCCGGTCCCGAACCACTGCGAGAGGTCCTGGGCCAGCACGAGCGGGTTGAGAAACGTCAGCGGCATCGTCAGGAACCACGCCGCGTACTCCCGCCAGTTCCCCATGTGAATCCAGTCGGTCGGCTCCTCGCGCCTCTCGTCCGTTCCCCGTCGCAGCGCCAGATCAAGCAGCGGCGAGACGAGCGGCCAGAGAAAAAAGAGGAAAAAGACCTCGAAGACCTCGAGGACGGCCAGCGAGTCGACGACGTAGCTGGGAACCGCAAGCAGGCCGAGCAGGGCCAGATACAGCGGTTCGAAGGACCGCAGGCGACGCCGAACGCGCGCGGCGATCGTCGTCGATTCGGCGGTGTGAATCCGTTCGATCATGGGAGTAACGATGGTGACGGGAACACGTAATCGCTTTGTGAAGTGGAGTTCATGAGTGGGGTTGTCACGGGGACCGGTGGCGCAACCGGAACGGTCAATGCGGTGTCGAGACAACGGGGAACCATGCGTCCGGACGACGAGTCGGCGGCCGCGGTTCGGGACGCGTTCTCCCTGCTCGGTCACGAGATCCGCCTCGAGATCCTGCTCGCCTTGCTCGAGGACTGGCACGCGGTCTACACGGAGCCGCGGTCGTACGCGGAGCTGATGGACGCGGTGGGCATGCGCGACAGCGGGAAATTCAACTACCACCTCGACAAGCTCCGGGGGGTCTACGTCCGCGAGGTCGAGGACGGCTACGTCCCGACGGCGGCCGTGACGGCGCTGTACCGGGCCGTCCTCGCTCACCGGCCGGCCGAAGGGGCCGCGGGTCGGACGCCGTCCGAACCGTCGCCGATCGACTCCGAGTGCCCGCAGTGTGGCGCGGGGGCGGTCCTGCGGTACGAACGGGGGTTCGTCACCGTCGCGTGTCCGGACTGCGAGGCGTGGCCCGGCTTCACGTACCCGTTCCCGACGAACGGCTTCGCGGGGCGGAGCGCGGACGCCGTCGCGCGCGAAACCGCGCGCCGCGCCCGCTTTCACGTCGGGCTGGCCCGCACCGGCCAGTGTCCCTTCTGTGCCGGGACGACGACCGTCGACCCGCGCCTCGAGAGCGAGGCGGGCGACGACATCGTCGAGATCACGTGTGACACCTGTACGTTCCTCGTCGGCGTGGACCCGCTCTCGGCGCTGCTCCGTGACGGTCGCGTCGCCGCGGCCCTTACCGACGTCGGGATCGACCTCGAGCGCCCGGACTGGGAACTCCCCGCGCCGACGACCAGGGTCGAGTCCCGGGATCCGGCCCGGTTCGCGCTCGCGGTCGAGGGCGACGCGGGGACGGCGACGATCGTCGTCGACGACTCACTCGCCGTCAGTTCGGTCGATATCGACCGATAGCTCGCGGCGCGTGTCGCCGGCGACGCCGAGCCCGCGCTCGCCAACATTGGATATTCCTGAAGTGACATTTTTAAGGCCCGCGAGCAATACGTAGCGAGTATGGGCATCCTCTCTCGGGCTTCCTACGTCATCCGGTCGAAACTCAACTCGGTACTCAACCGGGCCGAGGATCCGACCGAGACGCTCGACTACTCCTACGAGCAGATGCGCGACCAGCTCCAGCAGGTCAAACGCGGCATCGCCGATCTCACCACGCAGAAAAAGCGCCTCGAGATGCAAAAGCGCCGCCTCGAGGAGAACGTCGAGAAACACAACGATCAGGCACGGACGGCGGTCCAGCAGGGTCGGGAGGACCTGGCGCGACGCGCCTTAGAGAAGAAGAAGACGAAGATGAACCAGATCGAGGACTTGGAGCGCCAGATCTCGGACCTGCAGAACCAGCAGGACCGGCTGATCGACCAGAAGAACGAACTCCAGAGCCGCATCGAGGAGTTCCGCACCAAGAAGGAGACGATGAAGGCCCGCCACGAGGCCGCCAAGGCCAGTTCCACGGTCTCGGAGGCCATGACCGCGACCGGCGAGGAGTTCGAGGACGTCGGCCGCGCCATCGAACGCGCCGAGGAGCAGACCGAGGACATGGAGGCCCGGGCCGCCGCGATGGACGAACTCCACGAGTCGGGCGCGTTCGACGACGTCCTCTCTGACAAAGACAACATCGACCGCGAACTCGAGCAGCTCTCGACCGACAGCGGCGTCGAGGCCGAACTCGAGACGCTGAAGTCCGACGTGGGGGCCGACGAGTCCGACACCGATTCGGAGGCCGAGGCGGCCAGCGAGATCGACGAGGCGGAGCTGACCGACCTCGAAGGCGAGGACCGGGACGAGGTCGAGGCCGAACTCGCGGAGCTGCAGGACGAAGAGAGCACTTGAGCAACGGGGAGTCACAGCGGTACCGCGACCGCGAGCGTCTCGAGCCGACGCTCGATCTCCGCTGCTGTAGTCGGGAGAAACTGTTACCATCGTTCACGATCAAAGACCGGTATGGGCAACGCCTCGCGGTTCGAATCGATTTCCCTGACCAATCAGGCCGTCTTGCTGGGTCTCGCTGACCTCGCCAGCGAGGGAGAGACGCCGGTCCAGACCCACAACGTGAGACAACACTGTAAACAGCGGCTCTCGGGCGTCGATACGGAGGTCGTCGGGACGATCTCCGAGGCCGACGTCATCCGATCGCTCTACCGACTCGAGGAGGAGGAACTGGTCGAAGAGGTTCCGGCCGCGGAGACGTCGCCGACGGGGAAGGGGCGGCCGGCCTACGCGCTCGCCGTCGAGTCCGACACGGTCCACGACGGCGTCGCCGACGACCTGGTCGAGGGGGCTCGGGACTGACACCGCGGCGATCGGGGGAGCGACGGTCGCGGTCGCCGGTCCCAGCGCCGGTCACGAGGGGGTTCCAAGCACCGTGATGTCGTAGTCGGCCACGTCGCCGGGAGCCTCGAGGACGACGACCTGAAACTCCCAGGCGTCGCCGGCCCCGAGGTCGCCGGTGCTGGCGAAATACCGACCGAGGAGGTTGCCGGCGGCGTTGTAGATCCGGGTCCGGACCTCGACGGTCTGGAGCCGGTCCGATCCCGTGTTGGTCACGACCCCTTGGACCGTCGAGCCGAGGTAGCCGTCCTCGAGGACGAACTCGTGTTCGACCAACTCGAGGGAATCGAGCGGCGTCACCGAGTTGGTCGGTTGCTGTTGGGCCAGCGACGAGGCCGTGGACATCTCGCTTGCGGTCCTGCTCGAGGCGTTGCTGGCGTTTATCGGGCCGACGTTACCGCTCTCGTAGCTGGGATCACCGCCGAGCGCGTCGCTGCCGGTGCAGCCGGCGGCCGCAGTCGCCATTCCGACGCCGAGCGACGCGAGCAGTCGCCGTCTGCTCGTCGTCTCCGAGCGCGTCATCGCGACCTGCCCGTCGTCCGCGAGTCGATTCCGGTGCCGAGCATGTCTTCGGGGACATCGCCGACGCATTTCAGTGTAGGCCCTGAAGCGACGGCGCTCGGACCGCTCGGGTCCCACCACGGACCGGCCCGCCCGGCTCGAGGGTGCGACACGGCGCTCGGCGGTGTGTGCAACGCAGGCCCTTATCCTCGGGTCGATTGAACGTGACTCCATGTCCGCCGAGACCGACGAGACGCTCGAGTCCTACGGGGCCGACGTGGACGGCCGAGGGGGGCCGTTGACGCGGCTTCGCGAGTGGGTTCTGATTCGGGGGAACCGGTTGACCGTCGCGGCGTTGCTCTCGATCGTCGTCTTCGCGCTCGTCGTCGGCCTGTACGAACTCGGCGTGATCAACTTCGTCAACGGGAGTTCCGTGACGAGCGTGGCAAGCGGCATGATCGCGGGCACGTTCTCGCTGGTGACGCTCGTCGTCTCGGTCAACCAGCTCATCCTCTCCCAGGAGTTCGGCGCGGCGGGGAAGGCCCGCGACCGATTCGAGAGCGTCGTGGCGTTCCGCGAGGACGTCGCCGAAAAGGCGGCCGTTCCCGCGACGCCGACCGCGCCCACGAGCGTCCTCGAACTGCTCGTCGAGTCGATCCGACGCGACGCGGCCGAACTCGCCGACGGGGTCGCCGATCACGACGACGAGGTCCGGGAGACGGTCGTTCGGTACACGAACAGCGTCAGGGAGCGGGCCGACCGGGTCGACGAGACGCTCGAGCAGTCCGATTTTAGTACCTTCTCAGCCGTGTCGGCGGCGATCCACTACGACGAAGCCTGGCAGCTGTACGTCGCGACCCAGTTGCGCAACGACTACGACGAGTCGCTGTCGCCGACGGCGAAAGAGCAGTTCGACGACCTGATCGGCACGTTGAAACTGTTCAGGGTGGCCCGCGAGCAGTTCAAGACGACCTATCTGCAACGGGAACTCACCCGGTTCTCGCAGCTGACGGTCTACTGCGGCGTCCCGTCGATCCTGTCGGCGATCGTCGTCGGCCTCCTCTACGCCGACTTCGCCGGGCCGAGTCTCAGCGTCGTTGCGCTCCCCTACGTCGTCGCCGTCCTGATCGTCGTCGTCCTCTCGCCGCTTTCCCTGCTGGCCTCCTACATCCTCCGGACCGCGACCGTCACCCGCCGGACCGCGTCGGTCGGGCCGTTCATCCCCCAGAAAGACCCCGACGAAGATCCCTTCGATGCGATCTACGGCGAGGACCGCTGATTCCTCCCGGTCCACGTCGGCTCCGCGAGCGGTCTCCCGGCGGATGAACGTGATCGTCGGCGCGGGCAAAGCCACCGTGACGGCTCGCGTCCGCGACCGCCTCGCGGCGCGCTCGATCCCCCTCCGGACCGTCCACTCCGACGACTTCTCGAGTCGGAGAGTCGTCTCGAGACGATTACAGCCCGAGATCGATGCCGAACGGGTCGAAGCCGGACGGATCGACCGCGGCGAGGTCGGCGGGCAGTTCGTCGGGAACGACGTCCTCCGGGAGCGCCTCCCAGCCGAGGTCGTCCTCGCCGGGGACCGCGTCGGTGTCGAACGTCGGCTCGTCGGCGGGGTCGACGTCGCGGTACTCCCGCGGCGGCGCGTCGTGGGCGTAGACGCTCTCGGGGTGGTCGACGGTACAGACGTGGTGCATACAGGGGGTTCGACAGGGGAACTCGAGGTGGCCGTCCGCGGCCGCCCCCTCGTAGGTCCGCCGGTAGAACCACCACGCGAACCGCCCGGGGAGGCCGGTGTGGACGTGCCACGGCGAACACAACTCGGCGTCCTCGCCGTACACCGCCGGCGGGTCGACGGCCGCTCCGTCCTGCGTCGCGATGAACATGACGCCGATCGAGCGCCACGTCTCGTTGTCGACCAGCACCGATTCCGGTCGCTCCGGGTTCAGGAGGTCGTCGTCGCCGATAAATGCCGGGTTGAGCCAGTGCGACCAGCTGTCGTCGCCGGTCTCGAGCGTTTCGAAGTACGGTTTGTAGCCCGCCTCGAGCAGCGCGTCGACGGCCGGGTACTGGATCTCGAGGGCCGCTGTGACCGCCGACCGCAACTCGACCGTCGCCGGATGAGTCCGCACTGCCCCCCGCGCTCGTCCCCTCGCAGTGGGCCGTGCCGGGCTCGATCGTCGCGTCGGGACAGTCGCTCCCGAACCGTCGGGCGAGGTCGGTCCCGCGACCGCTGTCGTCGGCGCGAGCGCTGCCGACGGCCGAGAGCGCGGCCGTTCCGGCTGAATCCCGCAGGAGCCGTCGTCGGGAGACGGTCCGCTCGTCGTCGCTATCAGACATCCTCACGTCCCACACCGACGACCGGTATGAAACCCCGTTCGGGTTTCCCCGACAGTCGCCGACAGTGGGAGGACGAGTCAGCTGAACGCGGACTCGAGGGCGGTCACGACGGGCCGAAGCCGGCACCCGTTCCCGATCGCTCGAGGGCGGCGAGGTCGATCCGGCCGTCCGTGAGGGGGACGCCGTCGACGGGGTCGTCGGCGAGCAACAGCGAGCCGTCGAGGTCGGCGTAGTCGAGCAGCGGCGCGAGGTGACAGGCCGCGGCGATCGAGGCGTTCGACTCGGTCATACAGCCGCACATGACCTCGAGGCCGTGGGCGCGGGCGGCGCTGATCAGCCGTCTTGCCTCCCGGAGCCCGCCGCATTTCATCAGTTTCAGGTTCGCGATGTCACAGCGGTCCGCGATACGGGGGATATCCGCGAGCGTCCGGCAGGACTCGTCGGCGGCGATCGGCAGCGCCGATCGCTCGGAGACGAACCGAAGCCCCTCGGGATCCTCCGCGGCGACCGGCTGCTCGACGAACGCGGGATCGAACTCGGCGAGCCGGTCGATCTTTCGGACCGCCTCGCGGGGGGTCCAGGCCTCGTTCGCGTCGACGAACAGCCGCACGTCGGGCGCGACCGACCGGATCGTCCGGACGATCTCGAGGTCGCGATCGGTGCCGAGTTTGACTTTCAGAGTCTCGAACCCGCGCTCGAGGGCCGTTTCGGTCTTTGCTCGCATCGTCTCCGTATCGTCGAGGCCGATCGTATACGAGGTCGAGAGCGTCTCGGTCGGGTCGAGCCCCCAGTAGCGATAGAGGGGCACCTCGAGCCGCTTCGCGACGAGGTCGTGGAGCGCGATGCTCACCGCGGCGCGGGCGGCCGGGTTCTTTCGGACCGTCTCGCGCATGCGGCGTTCGATCCGCTCGAGTTGGTGGGGATCGCCGACCGACTCGACGACCGCGAGCAGGTCGGGCAGGACGGCCGCGACGGTGGCCGCGGTCTCGCCGTAGTGTGTCGCCGGGGCGGCGGCTCCGAGGCCGGTCGTCCCCTCGTCGTCTTCGATCCGGACGTAGACGACCTCGGTCTCGGTCGTCGTGCCGCGGGCGATTCCGAACGGGTACTCGAGCGGCAGCGACCGCCGCTCGAACGAGGTCTCGAGGCTCATAGCAGCGCCTCGAGGACGTCGTCGGTTCCGAACCGGATGACGTCGTCGGCCGGCGCGCCGAGGGTGTCGGCGTACGCGGCGACCGCGTCGCTGGCGGCCGCGTCGTCCGCGAGCCCCGACGTGTTGAGCGCGCCGGCGACGACCCGCCCCTCCGCGACCGGCGCGGCGACGCTCTCGTAGAGGTCGACGTAGGTCGGGATCGACGGCAGCGCGAACGACTCGTAGCCGTGAATCGCCTCCCGGCCGGCCTCGTGACAGAGGACGAGCTTGTCGGCCATCGAGCCGTGGAGGATGCCCAGCGTGACCGGCGAGTACGCCGGGTGGACGATGCTGCCCTGTCCCTCGACGAAGAGGTAGTCGTGGTCGTCGCCGATCTCGAGGATCATCTCCTCGACCGCGCCGGCGGTGAAGTCGCTGACGACGCGGTCGATCGGGGTGCCCCAGCCCTCGATCATGATGCCGGTCTGGCCGGTCGGGACGACGGCGGCGTCGTGGCCGGCCGCGCGGGCGTCCCGGGCCAGCTCCATCGTCGTCGTCATCTTGCCGACCGAGCAGTCCGTGCCGACGGTGAGGATCACTTCGGCGTCGACCTCGTCGGCGACGCCGTCGGCCACTGTGAGGCCCTCGGGCGGGTTCCGGACGTCCCGCAACTCGCAGTCGTGTTCCGCCGCCAGTCGGGCGAACTCCTCGTCGTCGGCCAAAAAGTAGTGCAGCCCGGAGATCACGTCACAGCCGTGCTCGAGCGCGGTCCGGATATCGTCACGCCAACTCTCTTCCAAGCCGCCGCCGATCGGTGCGATCCCGATCAGCAGGGCGTCGGCGGTCCCGGGCTCGAGGTCGTCCATGCCCGCGACGATCGGCGCGTCCTGGACGTCCGGGACGAAGTCCGAAACCCGTCGGCCGGCGCGGTCGCGGTCGAGGACGGCGACGACGTCGTGGTCGGCGTAGCGGAGAACCCCGAGGGCGGTCTTGGCTCGGTCGGGAAACTGCTCGTGGGCAAGAATTGCGACGCGCATACCGGGATCTAGACGGGGGTTAAGTAAAGTGGCGCGATCGGTGGACGGGAATCGGAACCGGCCGGCAAACATCAGGGCTTAACGGGTCGCGGGTAAGCGACTCCCCGCCTCGAGTGTCCCGAAAGAACGAGCCGGATCGGAATCAGTTCGCCTCGAGCGCACAGGCGGGACTGCAGAACCCGCGTTCGGCCGCGTTGGAGTCCGGATACACCTTGAAATCGTCGCCACACTGATCACAGGTGACGGTTTCGAAGTCGGACACACCCGTTCGCAAGGACGGCTTCGAACGTCAAAACGTGTCGGGGCGCTCCGGCGACCGTCCGTAAGCCGCCCTTTCGATCCCGATTCCGTTCGCGGACTGACCGTTTCGTTCCTCGGGCCGACCGATCGATCGACAACGGTCGGTAGACTTATGCCTGTGTGGTGTGGCACCGTATGCCATGAATGGTGTCCTCAACGAGACGACGAACAAGATCCACAAGCACGAACACGGTCGGTCGGACTTCCAGACGGCCTGTGGTGCGACCGCCCACGTCGCCCACGACGACCTCCGGCTGGTCCCCGTCGAACGGGCCGACGACGCGAACCGCTGCGGTCGCTGCTTCGAGGACGGCGGCGGCTACTAGAGGACTCGCAGCTCCGTCGTCCAGAACGACCGATAGGCGTCCGTGAGCGCGGATTCCGGATCACCGGTCGCGTCGACCGCGGCGGTTCCCGTCGGCTCGAGGCCGGCCTCTTCGACGAGCGTGTCGACGACGCCGCGCTGGCCGACGACGAACAGCCGGTCGACTCCGTCGCGGGCCGTCGAGATGGCCTCCCGACAGCGCTCGAGGTGGTCGTCGATCTGTTCGTCGCGGATCCGTTCGAACCGGGCCTGTGAGAACCCGCCCTTCGAGTGACTGCCCTTGACGTCGCTTTCGAACCCGCGGTAGTCGACCCGTTCGTCGCCGTCGTAGACACCGAGTGCGAACAGATCCGTCCGGACCAGCGCGAGGGCGTGGCGGCCGGTCGGAAGGAAGTTCTCGCGGTCGAGGACGAACCCGTCGTCCCACGTCGGCTCGCGAGTCGGCTCGACCGGCGGCGACAGGGCCACCGCGAGCAGACCGGCGTCGTCGACACAGCACAGACACGGCGCGGCGTCCTCGAGCAGCGCGATCCGGTCGCCGAGCGCCCCCTCGAGATCTGACCGGATCGATTCGGGCAGCCCCGTCTCGTCGATCGCGGCGGTCAGTGCGCCCTCCGGCCCCGTCCGGAACGAGTCCAGTCGGTCGAGGACCGCCTCGAGACGCCGCCCCCGTACCTGCCTGCGGCGGCGGACGGTGACGCCGTCGTCGGCGTCGTCGACCTGCTCGAGTTCCCCTTCGAGCTGGGCGATCCGATCCTCGAGGCGGTTGACCCGCTGTTCGGCCTCCTGTCTCGCCGTGGCCGCCTCGGCCCGGCGGTCGGACTCGGCCTCGTAGCGCTTGCGTAACCGCTCGTTTTCGTCCTCGAGGTCCTCGATGCGCTCCTTGAGCGACGCGCGGCCGAGCAACTCGTCGATCATTCGGCGGAAAACGGGAAGCGAGCCTACTTCTAGGTTCCGGCGTTGGACAGGTTCCCACCGACGTGGTCGGGGTGCCACCCGCCGGCGAACGCGAGCAACTGGCGGGCGCGGTCGCGCCGGGCGAGAAACACCTCCCGGAGCGACGGCGGGTTCCGTACGTCGATTCCCTCGAGCATCGACTCGGGGAGCGCGAGCGTGTTCGTCGGGACGTTCTCTCCCCCGTGAACCGCGAAGTGTCGCGACTCGAGTTTCATCACGAGCGGGGTATCGAGCGGCTCGAGACCCTCGCCGCTGGCGTACACTTCCTCGTTGAGCCGCTCGTGTTGGTCGCTGTGCATGAGTGCGTGATCCCCGTCGGTGGGAGTCACGTAGAGTCGTCCGAGATAGTAGCTCTGCGAAAACACCTCGAACATGGTACTTGGTGACAGGGGACGCAGTTGTATAACCCTTTTCGGATAGGTTTAAACCGTCGCGCTAACAGACCGTTTCGTCGGCGACACGTGGTGCGATCTCGGGTCGCGTCCGCTCCGCGATTCGGGAGGGATATCGACGCCGCTGCCGACGGTTCCGGTGTCGGTGAAACGGTTCGAACGGTCGGTGACCGAACCGTTCGTGCCACCGGATCGACGGCGGCGATCGACCGGAAACGACGACGATTCCGCCCGCCTTGAACGCTCAAACGGTATCTCGAACGACGACGCGATCGATTAAACGGTCCGAACGAAGGTTCGTCTTTTTACTATGTTCCCGCAGACGACACACGCGATGACAACCACTCGGTCGGTCGCCCTCCTGGTGGCCCTCGCAGTCGGCCTCACGGTCGCGCCGCTCGCGAGCGGTGCCGTCGTGAGTCCGTTCGCCGAGCCCGCTGTCGGCCAGAACGAGTCGGTAGCGGGGAACGCCTCCGTCGGAACGCTTCTGCAGGCGAGTGCGGCCGATACGGAAAGTACAGTCGATTCCGAGCAGTTCGAAGCCGCCCTCGAGAACGCGGACAACGAGAGCCGGTTGCTCACCGACCGGGCGGCCGAACTCGAGTCGCGGTCGGCCGACCTCGAGGCCGAACGCGAGCGTCTCGAGGCCGACTACGAGAACGGCACCGTCACGAAGGGAGCCTATCGATCTCGAATGTCGAAGCTAACGATCGAACTCGCCAGTCTCGAGCGGTCGATCGAACGGACCGAACGCCACGCCGCCGAGGCCGGCGTCGCGACCGACCGCCTCGCGGAACTCCGCGGAAACGTCACTGCAGCCCGGGAGGCCGCGTCTGAACGCGGCGGGCCCGGCGTCCGCGGCGTCGCCCGCGGGCTGGCAAACGGCGGTGGACCGCCGGACGACGCCGGTCCGCCGGGCGAAGGCGGCGGTCCGAACGGTCCGGCGACCGACCCGGGCGAGGAGGCAGCGGGAAACGGACCGGATAATGTCGGTTCCGATGGGAAGCCGACTGCGAACGGTTCCGGCGGCCCGGACGATCGGCCCGCCGGATCCGACTCCGGCGGCGAGTCGTCCGGAACGACGCCACCGGCGTCCGATCCGGGAGCGACTCCCGACGGGGAAACCGCGGGCGATTCGGTGCCGACTGATTCCGACGACTGATACGGTCTCCGGTCCCTGTTTTCGGTGTCCCCGCGAGACGGTACGGTTGCGCCGGAACTGACGGACAGCAGTCCGTACGAGCGTCGTCGCTCCGTCCTGACCCGCCTCCGTCTCTGACCCGGCGAGCAGACACGCTTTTCAGCGGTGACCACTTACCCACGCTCGATGGATTCCGCCGCGTTGTTGGACTTACTCGGGAACGAAAACCGGAGACGGATCCTTCGGTTGCTCGCCCGCAAACCGTGTTACGTGACCGAGATTTCGGAGTACATCGGCGTGAGTCCCAAGGCGGTCATCGAACACCTGCGGAAACTCGAGGAGGCGGGGTTAGTCGAGAGCCGGGTCGACGACCAGCGGCGAAAGTACTTTCACATCGCTCGGAACGTTCGGCTGGAGGTGAACGTCTCCCCGTACGGCTTCGCCAGCAAGAGCGCGTATCCGGCCAACAGTAGCTTCGATATCGCTACCTGTCGGCACCTCTCGACGGACGTCTCCTGGGACGAAACGGACGACCTCGACGACCTGCTCGCGACGCTGGAGGACCTCGAACAACTGGAGAACGAACTCTCGTTGGCCCAGCGCTGGGTGCAGGGCCAGCTCTACGAGGTTCTCGATCGCGTCTCGGAAACCGTCGGCGCCGGTCCGGAAAGCCGGATCTACGCCGACCTGCTCGCGAGCATCCGGACCGAACCCAAGTCGGTCGGCGAACTCAGCGACGCCATCGACGCTCCGCGGGAGGTCGTCGCCGAACTCCTCGAGGTGATGGCCGACAACGGCGTGGTCCGGCGGACCGAACGCGGCTGGGAGCTGACGACCAACGGTTAGACGTCCCGCGCGAGCCCGTCGCGCAGGTCGCGACCGAAGTAGTAGCCGACGACGGCCGCAAGCAGCCCGACTGTCGCGCCGACGGCGACCAGCGACTGGCCCGAGCCGACCGCCGCGAGAACGGCGTTGTTCAGCACCGCGGCGACGCCACCGACCGAAACACCGGCGATCCCCACCTCGAGGTAGCGCCGCTTCGACGCGACGAGACCGACGAAGAAGGCGACGGCGAACATCCCGATCAGGCGGCCGGCGACGGGCAGCACGGTCGCACCGCCCAGCAGGCCGGTCCCCAGCAGCGCGACGAGCGCGAGGTATTCCTTCGGCGAGAAATACCGACCCAGCGAGAGCCGCGACGTGACGGGGGCGAGCCACGACCGCGAGTCGTCGCCGTCGTCGGCCGCTGGCTCGGCATCGCGGTCGACTTCGGTGCCGGAACCGAACGACGAGTCGCTCAACGGATCGTCGATCGGGGCCGACGGCTCGTTCCCGGCGGCGTCGCCCGCCGCCCGCGCGCCGCCGACATCCGCGTCCGACTCCGAGAGCAGTCGGTCCGTCTCCTCGAGGAGGTCGTCGGTGGCGGCGGGATCCCGGCTCTCGGTCACCTCGTCCGAGCGATCGCTCATAGCCGAACGGAGGGCGGCCGTCGGCATGGGCCTTTCCCCGGCCACAGGCTATAGGTCGCCGGCCGCCCCACCGAGCCTATGAGCTGGCTCGGCCCGGCGATCGCCGGCCTGTGTGGCCTCGGAGTCGGCGCGTTCGTCTCGGTCCTCGTCGCGAACCTCGAGCCCCAGCCGGAGTACCCGACGCTGCTGACGGATCTGGTTCGGCTTCTAGGGACCGCGATCGCGGTCGCAGCCCTCGGCGTCGGCCTCGGGTTTTTCGTCGTCGCGGGGCAGGCGTACTCGTGGTGACGACGGCCGTCGGTGGCTGCTGGTGGCGTCGCTAGAGCGGCTGCTCGCGGCGCGAACGGCAGATGATCAGCGATACTCGGAAGCCCGCGGCCGTTAGCGGACCGAATCGAGCAGGAGTTTCTGTTCGACGCGTTTGACCTCGTGTTGGACGTCGCGGACGGCGTCGATGTTCGCGGAGATCGACGTGATTCCCTCGTTGGCGAGGAACTTGACCATCTCGGGCTTGGAGCCGGCCTGCCCGCAGATGCTCGTGTCGACGCCGTGTTCGCGGCAGGTCTCGATGACGTCGCCGATCAGGCGCAACACTGCAGGGTGGAGTTCGTCGAATCGGTCGGCGACGTTCTCGTTGTTGCGGTCGACCGCCAGCGTGTACTGAGTGAGGTCGTTCGTCCCGAAGGAGGCGAAGTCGATGCCGGCCTCGGCCAGTTCCTCGACCGACAGCGCGGCCGCCGGCGTCTCGATCATCGCCCCCCACTTGCGCTTCTCGGGGTCGATGCCGGCCTCTTTCATGCACGCTTTGGCCCGATAGACGTCTTCGGCGTCGTTGACCAGCGGCAGCATGATCTCGACGTTGTCGTAGCCCATCTCGTAGAGCCGCCGGAACGCCTCGAGTTCGTGGGCGAAGACGTCGGGTCGATCGAGCGAGCGCCGGATGCCTCGATACCCAAGCATCGGGTTGTGTTCGTCGGGCTCGTCGGCCCCGCCCTCGAGCTGGCGGAACTCGTCGGTGGGGGCGTCCAGCGTTCGCACGCGGACGGGACGAGGGTAGAACTCGTCTGCGACGCCGCGGATCCCGTCGACGAGTTCCTTCGTGTAGGCGTCCGTGCCGTTTTCCGCGATGAACTTCTCGGGGGTCTGGTTCAGCGAGAGGATCATGTGTTCCGTCCGGAGGAGGCCGACGCCGTCGGCACCCGTCGCGGCCGCGCGTTCGGCCGCTTCCGGGATCGAGACGTTGACCTTCACCTCGGTCGCGGTCATCGGCTTGACCGGCGACTGCGGGCGGACCTCCTCGACCGGTTCGGTCTCCTCGTCGGGTTCGACCGTCGAGCCCTCGAGGACCGAGCCCTTGTCGCCGTCGAGGGTGACGACCTGGCCGTCCTCGAGGACGGTCGTGGCGTTGGTCGTGCCGACGATGGCGGGCACGCCCAGTTCGCGCGAAACGATGGCGGCGTGGCTGGTCATGCCGCCCTCGTCGGTGATGATCCCCGAGGCCCGCTTCATCGCGGGTACCATGTCGGGCATCGTCATCTCGGTGACGATGATATCGCCCTCGCCGACCTTCGCCAGGTCGTCGAGCTTGGTGACGATCTTCGCGGGTCCGCTGACCGTGCCCGGACTCGAGCCGAGCCCGTCGACCAGCACCTCGCCCGAGTCGTCGGGACTCGTGCCCGAGTCGCCGCCTGCAGCCTCCGCGCTCCCGACGCTCCCGCTGCCGTCGGTCAGTCCGGCCGCGGCGTCGACGCTGCCGGTCGCGTCGGCGGCGTCGCTGCCGCTCTCGTCGATGGTCGTGATCGGCCGGGACTGAAGCATGTAGACGTCGCCGCCGACGATGGCCCACTCGACGTCCTGGGGCTCGCCGTAGTGGTCCTCGACGCGCTCGCCTAAGTCCATCAGCGCGTCGATCTCGTCGTCGGAAAGCACTCGCTCGTTGCGTTTGTCCTGGGGCACCTCGCGCTCGACGGTCTCGCCGGTCGCCTCGTCTTTCTCGTGTTTGACCTTCTTTTCGGCGACGGTGACGTCGACGTCGCGGTCCTCGCGGTCGACGACGTAGTTGTCCGGCGAGACGGCGCCGGAGACGACGGCCTCGCCGAGCCCCCACGCGGCCTCGATGATCATCGTCGGGTCGCCAGTCGAGGGGTGGCTCGTGAACATCACGCCGGACTTCTCGGCGTCGACCATCTGCTGGACGACGACGGCGATGTTGACCGCCGAGTGGTCGAAGCCCTGCTCCTGGCGGTAGTAGATCGCTCGCTGGGTAAAGAGCGAGGCCCAACACTCCCGGACCCGATCGAGCAGGGCCTCCTCGGTAACGTTGAGGAACGTCTCCTGCTGGCCGGCGAAGGAGGCGTCGGGCAGGTCTTCGGCCGTCGCCGAAGACCGGACGGCGACGAAGGCCTCGCCGTCGCCGACCTCCGCGTAGCTCGCGAGGATCTCCTCGCGAAGCTCGTCGGGGAAGGGGGTCTCGAGAATGAGTTCCTGTGCGCGGTCGGCGGCCTCGGCCAGCGCACTGGAGTCGTCGACGTCGACGTCGACGGCTGCGAACAGTTCCTCGTCGATTTCGGCCTCTTCGATGAACGATCGATAGGTCCCGGCAGTTACGACGAATCCCGGCGGAACGGGCAGCCCCGCACCCGTCAGCTCGCCCAGGGAAGCACCTTTACCGCCGACCTTCTCGAGGTCGCCGGCACTGATCTCGTCCAGCCAGAGTACAGCCATCTCTAGTGAGTCACTCGCCGGAACCGATAAAGAAGGTTGCGAACAGTCGCTCCGGATCGGAACTCGCCCGCGAGGTAATTTCCGGGACGGTCGCTCGAGCGGCGGTCAGGAGTCACGAGAGACGGGGAGACACGCGATTGGCGGCCCGACTGCGGATACAGTCGACGCTCGGGACAGTCCTGCCACAGCGGTTATACAACTTCGGTAACTGTCCCCGATATGGGGCTTCGAAACTCGTTCAAGTGGACGATCGTGTACCGGGGGATCAGTGTCGGCTCGCTGGTGCTTGGACTGGCACTCGTCGGCGTCGGGCTCGTCGTCGGGTTCAGCAACGCCGTGACGACGCTGTTTACCGACCCGCGAAACTTCGAATCCGCCGTCGCGCAGTCCGACCCGGTCATCACCCTGCTGTTCGCGGCCGCGGGGATCGTCGTCTGGCAACTCGGCAAGACCTACGCGCTGTTCGTGACCCTGCCCCGTGCTGCGGGTCGGGCCGCCGGCCGGCAACTCGAGACGACGAAGATCGCAAGCGAGGTACGGGACGGGCTCGACGACCGCCTCTCGGACCTCGAGGACGACCTCGCCGAGACGAAACGCGCCGTTCGGGCCCTCGAGGCGGAGGGGGACCACACGGCGACGTTCGACGAGACCGACCGCCTCGAGGGCGAGACGGACCGGCCCTCGGAACTGGAGTCGGCGGCCGTTGAGACGAACCCGCCGCCGTCGAGCCCGTCCGACGGCTCGGGAACGGAGTCCACGGACGATGGCCCTGCGAACGACCGGTCCGCGACGGAGTTCGACGACGACGAGCCAGCGGACGGACCCGGCGACGACGCGGACGATCCGCTGGCCTGATCAGGCCTCGAGGATGTCGTCTTCCTCCGCGTCGGGAACGGCGATCGAGCCGTCGAGGACGGTCACGCCCCGGCCCCCCACCTGCACGTCGTCCGCGAGCCGCACGCGGACCGTGCCGGGCCGGTCGACGTAGTGACCCTGCTCGAGGCGAAGTTCGTCGGGGAGGTCGTCGTCGAACGCACCGAACCGATCGAGGTAGGCGGCGACGGCCCCGCTGGCGGTGCCCGTGACCGGGTCCTCCGGGACGCCGGCCCCCGGCGCGAACATGCGGCCGTGCAGCGTCGATTCGGGCTCGAGCGCGTCGAAGGTAAAGAGATAGACGCCGGTCGCGTCGACCTCGTCGGTCAACGCCTCGATCGCGGCCATGTCGGGTTCCGCGTCCCCGACGTCCGAGAGGTACGTGATCGGGACGATCAGGAACGCGAGCCCGGTCGAGGCGACCGCGAGCGGGATGTCGGCGCTCGCCCCCTCGAGCGCGGCCCGATCGACGCCGAGCGCGTCGGCTACCCGTTCGTATCCCACGCCGACCTCGCGGATCGTCGGCGCGTCCTGTCGCATCCAGACCGTGCCGTCCTCGTCGAGGTCGATATCGAGAGTCCCGACGTTCGTCTCGAGGGTCGTCGTGCCGGGCTCGAGCCCCTCGTCGTAGAGGTGTGCAAACGTTCCGATAGTCGCGTGGCCGCAGAGATCGACCTCCTGTGTCGGCGTGAAGTACCGGATTCGACGGTCGGCGGTCTCGCTCGAGCGCAGGAAGGCGGTCTCGCTGACGGCCATCTCCGCGGCGATCGCCCCCATCTGGTCGGCCGAGAGCCCGTCGGCGTCGGGGACGACGCCGGCCGGGTTCCCCGCGTGCGGTTCGTCGGTGAAAGCATCGACCTGCAAGACTCGCGTCGTCTCCATACGACGTGGATCGGGCGAGCGGCGTATGAATCCTCGGACCCGCGGCGGCTACAGACCGCGCACCCACGCCGCGATGTCGTCGACAACCGCTTCGTCGACGTTGTTCCGGACGGCGTAGGCGACCGCCACCGACTCGCCCTCGCCGGGCATGAACAGGTGATTGCAGTCCGCGTAGGTCTCGACGGTGGTCGCGCCCGCGAACCCCCCGTCCCACCGTTCGAGGTCGTCGGACGCGGACACCTGAAAGTCGCGCTCGCCCTGACACAGCAGGACCGGGACGTCGGTCTCGGCCGCGGTCTCGAGGTGATCGTAGCCGCCGACGCTGTCCCAGAACGCACCGGGTTTGCCGAGGAGTCGTTCGGCGGGTTCGTACTCGCCGGATCGGACCCGGTCGATCTCGTCGCGCCAGGTCTCGTAGGTGGCCGTCAGGTCCGCCCACTCGTGAGTCCCGACCGAAACCTTGTGTTCGAGTTGGGCGAACGTGAAATCGGGATAGGGCCGCGCCGGCGCTGCGAGCCCGACGACGCCGGCCAGGCCCCCGTCTCGATTTGCGATTCGCGGGGCGGCCCGGCCGCCGAGTCCGTGGCCGACGACGACGATCCGATTCGGGTCGACGCCGTCGACGTTCCGGAGTCGGTCGATCGCGACCGCGGCGTCGTCGACGGTGACGCGATCGAGGGTGTACTCCTCGGGCGCGACCTCACAGGCCGGGACGCGCTTGTCGTATCGCAGCGTCGCGACCCCGTCCGTCGCGAGCCCCTCGGCCAGATCGGCGAACGTCTTGGTACCGCCGCGGGGGGTATCAGCCGTCATCGGACCGTCGTCGTGGACGAGGACGACCCCCGGGACGTCGTCGCCCTCCGCGGGCGTCGTCACCGTTCCCGGCAGCGAGCAGTCGGGCACCGAGAGAGTCACCGACTGCGTCGTTATCGCGTCCGGATCGACGTACGACGGCCGCTCGTACTCGTCGCTGAGTCCGCAATTTCGCACCTGCGTCTCGCCGTCGACGACGACGGTACAGTCGTGGTCGCCGCGCTCGAACGCCGCCGTCACCTCGACCGCTCGCAGCTGCTGTTCCTCCGTCACCGACGTCTCGAGGATCTCCTCGAACGAACCACTGGTCGTCGTCAGCGCCAGCCAGAGCCGCTCGAGGCGACCGGGATCGCCGTATCTCGAGCGCTGGTTCGACCGGAACCGCTCGCTTGCCCGCTCGAACCGCTCGTTCCCGAGGTCCTCCACGAGCGCCGTCGCGACGTCGGTCGCGGCCGTCGGATCGTCCCTGTCGTCGTCCGTCTCGTCGGCGAGGAAGCCGGCACAGCCGGCCACCGCCGACGCTGTCGCAGTCGATACCGCCGCCAGTAGGGTCCGCCGTCGGGGTGCCATCGATACCGAACCGACCACAGTCCGTCGGATAAGCACACTGTCGATTCTCCGTGACTGTAACGGGACTCGATCGGTCAGTCGTCGCCCGGCTCCTCGAGCGGCTCGTCGCCCCCGTGATCGGCCGTCGGCGGCAGGTCGCCCGATCGATGGGTCCCCACGGGCGGACGGTTGACCTCGGCGGCCGGCGACGCCTCGAGGTCGGTGCCGTCCTCGGCCTCGATGGCCGCCATCTCGCCGTCCTCGCGCGCATCCTGGTCGATTCGCATCGAACAGAACTCCGCGCCGCACATCGAGCAAAAGCGAGCTTCCTTGTAGTTGTCACCGGGCAGGGTCTGGTCGTGAAAGGAGCGAGCGCGGTCGGGGTCGAGCGCGAGGTCGAACTGCTCGCGCCACTCGAACGCGTAGCGCGCCTCCGAGAGCGCGTCGTCCCAGTCGCGCGCGCCCGGCCGCTCGTTGCCCACGTCGGCGGCGTGGGCGGCGATCCGGTAGGCCGCGAGGCCGTCGCGGACGTCACTCTCCTCGGGGAGGCCGAGGTGTTCCTTGGGGGTGACGTAACACAGCATCGCCGCCCCCGCTCGCGCGGCCATGGCGGCACCGATGGCGCTCGTGATGTGATCGTAGCCCGGCGCGACGTCGGTGACCAGCGGGCCGAGGACGTAAAAGGGCGCGCCGTTACAGACCTCCTGCTGGCGCTCGACGGTCTCCGCTACCTTGTGCATCGGGACGTGGCCTGGCCCTTCGACCATCACCTGCACGCCGTGATCCCAGCCGACGCGGGTCAGCTCGCCCAGCGTGTCGAGTTCGGCGTACTGAGCCTCGTCGCAGGCGTCGGCCAGCGAACCCGGTCGGAGGCTGTCGCCGAGGCTGAACGTGACGTCGTGTTCGGCGAAAATCTCGCAGATCTCGGGGAAGATCTGATACAGCGGGTTCTGCTCGCCGTTCTCCTCCATCCACGTTGCCACGATCGAACCGCCCCGCGAGACGATTCCCGTCGTCCGGCCGTCGGTCAACGGCAGGTGTTCGGCGAGGATCCCCGCGTGGATCGTCATGTAGTCGACGCCCTGTTCGGCCTGTTTCTCGATGATCTCGAGCAGCAGGTCCTTCGTCATGGCCTCGGGGCTGCCCGCTCGCTTGACCGCCTCGTACAGCGGTACCGTCCCGATCGGCACGGGCGAGTGCTCGACGTGCGCCTCGCGGATCTCGTCGAGATCGCTTCCGGTGCCCAGATCCATCACCGTGTCCGCGCCGTAGTGGACCGCGGTGTGGAGCTTCTCGAGTTCCGTCTCGCGGTCGCTCGTCGTCTCGCTGTTGCCGATGTTGGCGTTGACCTTCGTCGCGAACTCCCGTCCGATGATCATCGGATCGAGGGCATCGTGGTGTCGGTTTGCCGGGACGACGGCCTGTCCCGCGGCGACTTGCTCGCGGACGTACTCCGGAGCGCGGTTCTCACGCTCGGCGACCCGCTCCATCTCGGGCGTGACCGTCCCGTTACGGGCGGCCTGCATCTGTGTTTGCGGCATCGATAACTAGGTTGTACTACTAGGTTATAAACCTCTCCCGCTCCCGACTGCTCGGCGCGGTCGTCCGTCGCAGCCCGCTCGCTGAGGGCCGATTCCATCGCGTTCCTCGATTCGGACGATGCTCACGCGGTCCCCGGTCACGGGGCCGCGGCTCCGCGATCTGGACGCGAAACCGGTTTCAGCCGACTTAAGGGGCGCGGGCGCGAGACACCGCGTAGGTGGCCATCAGATGTCCGACTTACCGGACGACTTCGACTGTACGATAACCAACTGGGAGTACATCTACGGGCTGTGTCGGGACGTCGCCGACGACGTGCGCGACGACGAGTTCGAGCCCGACGTGGTCGTCGCACTGGCTCGCGGCGGCTGGTTCGCGGGCCGGTGTCTCTGTGACTTCCTCGGACTCGACGACCTGACGAGCCTGAAGATGGAACACTACGTCGGTGCCGCCGAGAAGTCCGACGAGCCGAGCGTCCGCTATCCGATGCCCGAAGGCAGCGTCAAGGACAAGGACGTGCTGATCATCGACGACATCGCCGACACCGGCGGCTCGATCAGTCGCGCCTACGAGTACGTCGACGACCGCGACGCCGGCGAGGTCCGCACCGCGACGCTGCAGTTGCTCGGCACCAGCGAGTTCCAGCCGGACTACGTCGGCGAGCGCCTGGAGGAGTGGACCTGGGTCGTCTACCCGTGGAACTTCATCGAGGACATGGTCGATCTGATCGCCGGCGCCATGGAGGCCAGCGACCGCGAGACGTTCACGGACGAGGCGATCCGCCGCGCCCTGACCGACCACCACGGCATCGAACGCATCGAGATGGAGATCGCCCAGCCCGACCGCCTGCCCGAGGTCCTCGCCGAGATGGAGCGCCGCGAGGTCCTCGAGTCGGTCGGGGACGACCGGTGGGCGCTGGCCGGCGAGTAACGCTGCTCGAGCCCCGGTTCACTCGGCGGTCGATTCCGAGTCGGCCGGGGACGACCGGTGGGCGCTGGCCGGCGAGTAACGCTGCTCGAGCCCCGGTTCACTCGGCGGTCGATTCCGAGTCGGCCGACCGTTCCGCTTTCTCCTCGCGATCGACGAGCGCCGTTTTCCAGGTGCCGCGAGCGAACCACGCGACGGCCGCGAGCGCGCCGACGACGTCGCCGACGAGGATCCCGGTCCAGACGCCGGTCGGCCCCCACTCGGCGACGAAGACCAGATAGCAGGTGACCGGAACGCGCACCAGCCACAGCCCGATCACCGCGAAGGCGAGCGCCGTCTTCGTGTTGCCCGCTCCGCGGAACGCCCCCTGAACGACCTGCAACACGCCCATGAACGCGAAGCCGACCGCGGCGATCCGCAGGTAGGCCACGCCGTAGTCGATCGTCGCGGCCGCCCCCGCCGCGTCGGCCGTGACGAACACCGAGACGAACGGCCGCGGGAAGGCCACCGCGAGGACGCTCGCCGCGAGCATGACTGCCGCGATCACGCCCGCCGCGAGCCGGACCGCCCGCGCCGCGCGATCCGGTTCGCCCGCGCCGAGGTTCTGCCCGACGATCGTGTCAGTCGCCTGTCCGAGCCCCAGCGCCGGCAGGAAGGCAAGCGAGATCAGCCGGTTGCCCAGCCCGTAGGCCGCGACGACCGCCGGCGGGAAGGTCACGACGACCGCCGTCATCGCGACCAGCGCCAGCGCGGTCATCGACTGCTCGAGGGCCGTCGGCACGCCCAGTCGCGTGATCTGCGCGACGTACTTCCGGCGCGGCCGGAGATGGGACAACTCGACGTCGGGTCCCACGGGGGTGTAGTACAGCAGGTAGCAGCCGATCCCCGTCGCGAGGCCCCGCGAGACGAGCGTCGCGACCGCCGCACCGACCACCTCGAGGCGGGGCAGCGGGCCGACGCCGAAGATCAGCAGGGGATCGAGCGCGAGGTTGAGAACGACGCTGACGAGCATGACCCGCATCGGGACGCGGGTGCTGCCGTGGCCCCGCATGAGCGCGACGAAGACGAAGAAGCCAAAGAGGAACGGAAGGCCGAGGAAGAACACCCGCAGATAGTCGGCGGCCAGCGGCAGGATCACGGCCCGCGTCTCGGCGTCGGCGGGCAGCACCGCGAGCATCGGCCCGGTCGCGAAAAAGCCGAGCGCGCTCAGGCCGACGGCGACCAGCGCGACGAACGAGAGCGTCTGGCCGGCGATCAGACCCGTCTCGTCGCTCTCCGCGCCGGTGTGCTGGGCGACCAGGATCGCGCCGGCGGTCGTGAACCCGCTGCCGACCGCGATCAACAGAAAGAGGAGGGGAAAAGCGAGGCTCACCGCCCCGACCGCCGCCGGGGAGAGCGCGCCCAGCCAGAAGGTGTCGCCGACGTTGTAGGCGACCTGCAGGAGTTGGATGACGACCAGCGGCCACGCAAGCCGGACCATCGGCCGGACGAGGGGCCCTTCCGTGAGCGTCCCGTCGGTCGGCCCCTCGAGTGCCATACTCGACCCCTCGCGGCGGCTCCACTTGGGCTCTCCTGAGATGTGATACCGACGGCCACTGACACCGGCGCTTCCGATACCGATCACGCGGACGGCGAGGTCACGCTCGCGGCGGTCCTCGAGAGCGCCGCGGCGGATCGGGACGCGGTCCTCGAGGCGACCGGAACGCGCGTCGACTCGCCAGTCGGGAACTACCGCGACCGATCGAAGGCGCGGCCGAGTTCCAGCGCGGTGGTCTCGTCGTTCGGTTCGACCCGTCGCGCCCGCTCGGGGCCGTCGTCGCCCTCGTCGGTGTGTTCGGCGGCCGATCCCTGCCGGTTCCGTGGGCCGTCGGTGTTGGACGACCCGTTCGCGGCCGACGCCGGACTCGCTGCTCTGTCCGTAGTCGAACCCGCGACCCCGGTCACCGGGGAACAGCCGTCACAGAAGTCGTTAGCTCCCCACTCGAGGGTGTACAGCGGAATCCCGAGGACGACGACCTGCCGCGCGTACCGGCGGTGGGTCCCCGTCTCCGCGAGCGCACCACACCGAACGCAGTCGCGTCGCCCGTCCGGGAGCGACTCGTCCTCGTACCGGTACTCGATCCCGAAGATGTGAGCCGGATACAGCGGCAGGCCGTTCACGAGGTGGATCCCGGCCAACACGCCCAGCAACAGTACCGGCGACACCCACATCGCGATCGACGCCTCGAGCCGGTACAGCGGGCCGACCAGCGCCCCCGCGAGCGAGGCGACCGGCAGCAGTTTCCGGAGCAGCGCGAACGTCTCGACGCGCAGGCGAAAGAACACGTCGTCCGGCCTCGTCGACATCGACCCTGGGTTTCGGCGGCGCGGGCTAAACGCTTGTGGGCGACGACGATTTCGGCGTCTTCGACACCGTCTCGATCCGACCGACGCTCAGTCGGCGATCGCCTCGCTCGCGTCCGCTTCCACCGCGGCCTCCTTGACCCAGAGGTCGTCGAACAGGTCGTCCTGCTCGAGGGTCACCCGACCGCGATGAGCCAGAAAGAGCAGCGCCAGATAGCTCATCACGCGCGAGCCGCCGACCGAATCGATCTCGGCGAACAGCACCTCCTCGCGCCCGTTCTCGTAGTGGGTCTCGAGTTCGCCCTCGACGTCGTCGATGACCGCCTCGATGTCCTCCTCGTGGGTGGTGTGGGTGACGTCGTCGCTGGTCGGCTCGTCGTCGACCCGGAAATCGTCGCCCGAGCGGTAGTCCAGCTCCTGCATCCCCCGATCGTACCCCGACGGCGAGTCGCTCGTGTCGTAACTGCGTGACTCCTTCCACCAGGTGTCTCGCTCGGCGGTCCGGAGCTCCCGGACCAGTTCGTCCAGCGTCTCGGGCTTCCCGCGGGCGTGTTTGCGCTCGAGGCGTCGTTCCATCTCCGCCTCGAGGCTCTCGACGGGGTCGAACCCCGTCGGGTGGCCCGCCTCGCCCTCGGCGTCCATCGCGGGGTCGTCGGCGAACGGTGCCTCCCAGGGCGGCAACTCCTCTTCCTCGGGTTCGTCGGTCGCGAACAGTTCGTCGCTTTTCAGCCGCAGGAGGACGCTCGCGTAGAACAGCGCCCGGCCCGACGTCCGGAGGTCGGCGTCCTCGATCGCCTCGAGGAACTTGTCGGTGACCCGGACGACGTCGATGTCCCAGGGGTCGATCTCGCCCTCCTCGGCGAGTTGGACCAGCAGTTCGACGGGTTCGACCTCCTCGTCGTCCGTCCCATCGGCGGCACCGGTGACCTCCGCGTCCACCTCGTCCTCGGAGAACTCGAGGACGGAGTCACTGGTCTCGGGCGCGTAGCTCCCGGTGTCCGTCTCGTCGTCGCCACTCGAGTCCGCGTTTCCTGGCCGCTCGCGGTCCTCGTGGCCCGCGATGTCGAGTGGGATCTCGTCGCCGCCGTCGGTGTAGAACTCGTCGCGATCGGCGTCGTCGCTTTTCCCCGGCGCGTCGCGCCGCGCTCCGCTCGGCTCTCCGGAGTCGCTTCGCGACTCCCTAGTCACTCGCGGGCACCTCCTCACCGCCGTCGCCGCCGTCGCTGAGATCGATCCCGGTCACCGCGCTGACGTTGTCCCGTTGCATCGTCACGCCGATGGCCCGCTCGGAGCGATCGAGCATGGCCGAGCGGTGGGAAACGACGACGAACTGCGCCTCGCCGGCCAGTTCCTCGACCATCTCGCCGACCCGCTCGGCGTTGACCGCGTCGAGGAAGGCGTCGATCTCGTCTAACGCGTAGAACGGGGCCGGGTTGTGCCGCTGGATCGCGAAGATGAACGCGAGTGCGGTCAGGGACTTCTCGCCGCCGGACATCGCGTCCAGTCGCTGAATGGGCTTGTCCCCCGGCTGGGCCTTCATCGTCAGCCCGCCGTCGAAGGGGTCGTCTTCGTCCTCGAGATGGAGGCTCCCGGTCCCCTCCGAGAGCTGCTCGAAGATCTCGGTGAAGTGGCCGGCGATCGCCTCGTAGGCGTCCATGAACGTCCGTTTCTTCTGGGTCTCGTACTGTTCGATCCGGTCGCGGATACCGTCGGCCTCCTCGACCAGCGTCTCCCTGCCCTCCTCGAGGTCGTCGAGAGCCGACCGCACCTCGTCGTACTCCTCGATCGCGAGCATGTTGACCGGCTCCATCGCGCCCATGTCGGACTGCAGGAGATCGATGGTCTCGAGGACGGTCTCGTGGTCGGGCACGTCCTCGGGGTCGTAGTCGCCGACCGCCGATTCCAGCGACTCGATCTCCCACTCGAGGCCGTCGGCCCGCTCGCGGGCGTCCTCGAGCTTGCTCTCGACGGTGTTGACCCGATCCTGCTGCCTGTCCCGTTCGGTCCGGGCCTCGGCAAGTTCCTCCTTGCGATCGCTGCGTTCGGCTTTCAGCTCCGTCAGCTCCTCCTCGAGTTCCGCGACGGCCGCGCGTTTGGCCTCGAGGTCCTCGCGCTTGCCCTCGATGTCGATCTCGTACTCCTCGATCCGCTCCTCGTGGTCGGCCTTGCGGTTCTGGGCGGCCTCGATGTCGTCGTGGCGGTCCTCGATGGCGTCCTCGGCGTACTCCTTCTCGAGGGCGAGTTCGTTGATCTCGCTGTCGATCTCGGCGATTCGGTCCTCGCGCTCGTCGATCTCGGCCTCGAGAACCTCGATCCGATCGGTCAGTTCGGGAATCTTCGAGTCCGCGAGTTCGGCCTCGAGGTCGTCGATCTCGGCCTCGATCTCCTCGATCGCGGCCGTCTTTTCGTCGATCGTCGCCGAGATCTCGTTCATCCGCTCGTCGACCGACTCCCGCTCCTCGCGTAACTCTTCGAGTTCGGCCTCGAGGTCGTCGATCTCGGCCTCGATCCGCTCGCGTTTCTCGTCGAGGCCCTCGAGTTCGGCCTCGATCGAGCGCACCTCGTCGGCGGCGTCGGTCTTGCGGTCGCGGGCGTCGTCGAGTCGCTCCTCGACGCCGCGCAGTTCCTCGCGCAGTTCCTCGCGTTCCTCCTGGAGCTCGGTGATCCGTTTGGCGACGCGCTCGAGTTGGCCCTCGCCGCCGCCGGTGAAGGAGTACCGGGAGCCGCCGCCGGAGCCGCCGGTCATCGCGCCGCTTTTCTCGACTACGTCGCCGTCGACGGTGACCATCCGGTAGTCGCCCATATAGGAGCGGGCGGTCTCGATGTCCTCGACGACCAGCGTGTCGCCGAGGACGTAGGAGAAGACGCCGGCGTACTCCTCGTCGAAGTCGACGAGGTTGTACGCGAAGTCCACGACGCCGGGATCGCTGGGGGCGTTGGGCAGCCGGCGCTGGCTCATGTCCGTCAGCGGCAGGAACGTCGCCCGACCGGCGTTGCGCGATTTGAGGTGTTCGATACACTGCTGGCCGACGACGTCGTCGTCGACGACCACGTTCGCCAGCCGCCCGCCGGCGGCGGTCTCGCAGGCGACCGCGTACTCGCCGGGCACCGTGCCGAGCTGGGCGACCGCGCCGTGGACGCCGCCGATCCCCGCGTTCAGGATCGTCGTCACCGCGCGGCCGAACGAGGAGTCGCCGCTCTCGCCGGCCTTTGCCTCGAGTTCGGCGTACTCCTGTTGTTTGGCCTGAATCTCGTCGTCGAGGTCGTCGAGGGCTTCCTGAAGCCGGCGCTTCTCGCCTTTCAGATCGTCGACGACGTCGGCGATGTTCGCCCGGTTCTGCTCGGCCTTCTCGAGTTCCCGCTCTAAGTCGGCCCGCTGGTTCTCGATCTCGGGAAGTGACTCCCGCTTTTCCTCGATCGTCTCCTCGGTCTCCTCGATGGTGGTCGAGCGCCGCCGGGCCTCGTCGAGCAGGCGGTCCTGCTCGCGCTGGCGGTCGTTCTTCTCGGTTTTGGCCGCCTCGAGATCGTCCTTGCGGTCGGCGAGATCGGCCTTGAGTTCGTCGAACTCGGTGTCGACGGCCTCGATCTCGGCCTCGAGGTCGTCGCGCTCGGCCTCGCGCTCCTGAATTTCGGTCTTGATCGAGGCCTTCTCGAGTTTGTGTTCCCGGATCTCGCCCTCGAGGTCGTCGATCTGCTCTTGCTTGCGGTCGATCTCCACGAAGGCCTCGCGGCGGTCGGCCTCGGCGGCCTCGATCTCGGCCTCGCTGGACTCGATCTTGTCCTCGAGCCGCGAGATGTCGCCTTTGAGTTCCTCGATCTCGCTTTTGATCCGGAGCTGTTCGTCCTCGCCTTTGCGCTCGATCTCGTCGTTGATGTCCTCGAGGTCCTCCTGAAGCCGGACGACTTTCCCCTCGCGTTCGTCGAGTTCGCGCTGTCGTTCCCGGAGTTCGTCCTCGCGGTCGTCGATCTTGCCCTCGACCGACTCGAGTTCGTCGCGTTTCTCTTCGAGCTCGCTGGCTTTCTTGTAGCCCTCGTACTCCTCTTTCTCGCGGCGCAGGCGACGATACCGCATCGCCTCGCGGCGCTCGTCGGCGAGTTGCTCGAGCCGGTCGCGTTTCTCCTCGATGCGGAGTTCGGCCTCGTCGATCCGTTCTTGGACCGTCTCGAGTTCCTCGAAGGCGTCTTCTTTCTTCGCGTCGAACTCGGCGACGCCCGCGATCTCGTCGATGATCTCCCGGCGGGCGTAGGGGGTCATGTTGATGATCTCGGTGACGTCGCCCTGCATGACGACGTTGTACCCCTCGGGAGTAATTCCGGCCTGAGCCAGCAGGTCCTGGATGTCCGAGAGGTTGACCGAGCGGTCGTTGAGATAGTAGTAGGAGTAGTAGTTGTCCTCGGTCTCTTTGACCCGGCGACGGATGCGGATCTCGTCGACGTCGCCGACATCCTCGCTGCCCGCGGCGTTGACGACCTGCGAGCGGGTCAGCGTCCCGTCGGCGTTGTCGAGGACGACCTCGACGGTCGCCTCCCGAGGGCCGCTGGAGCCGCCGTCACCGTCTTCGTGACCGGGGTTGTAGATGAGATCGGTCAACTTCTCCGCACGGATCCCCCGCGTTCGGGCCAACCCGAGCGCGAACAACACGGCATCGATGATGTTGGACTTGCCGGAGCCGTTGGGCCCGGTCACGACCGTGAAGTCCTCGTAGAACGGGATCTTCGTCTTTCGGCCGAAGCTCTTGAAATTATCGAGAACGATCGACTTGATGTACATTCTTTGTCCGAGCCCTCCTCACGCACGCGGCCGCCGGAGGCCGCCGTGTCCCCCGACCGCGGCCGCTGTTGCAGTTACGCGACGATGATGTCGTCGCTACCTGAGTCTTCCGCTTCCTCCTCGGTCGTCTCCCCGTCGCCCTCGGCGTCGGCCGCCGCCTCGGCGACTTCGCCGGGCTCGGCCTCCGGCGTCTCGTTCGTCGCCGCTCCCGCCTCGTCGCCCCGGCGGTCGGGGACCCGTGTCGGCGTCTCGGCGTCGAGTTCGGCCTCGAGGACCCGAATCCGCTCCTTGGCCTCGATGAGTTCGTCCGTCAGGCCCTCTACCGTCGACTCGAGTTCCGCGACCGTCGATTCGAGCTGCTCGACGCGATCGTTCGACATATCAACTAGGGGTCCGGCCGGCCACATAAACGTACGTCAGACTCACATAGAGAATCTTATATGTGGGTCGGCTCCAGAAGCGGCCGGTCGCCCCTCGGTCCGACGACGACGACCGCAACACTGTTGAAAACACGGTATCGAACTGACAGTATGGCACTCTCGCCGGATCGACGGCTCCAGTTCCGGATCGTCGGTGCCCTCGCGCTGGTGGTCGGCGTCAACGTCGGCGTCCTCTCGGTTCTCGCCTGGAGCGGGCTCCGCGTGGCGGCGGCGAGCGGCTGGTCCCGCCCGGCCGTCGTCGGCGTTCCGGCCGTCGTCGGAGCGGTCCTCCTCGGAGCGGTCGGTCTCGTCGCCCTGCAGGCGGGATACGGCTCGCGATCCGCCGTCGCCGGGCTCGAGGTGACGGTGCCCGAGGGGGACGGCCCGAGAAACGTCGCCGGACGCGTCCGACGGCTGGCGACGCAGGCGGCCGTTCCGGTGCCCTCGGTGGCCGTCGCCGAGCGCGCCGAACCGACCTGTCTGACCGTCGGGAGCCGCCGCTCGCCGACGATCGTGGTGACGAGGGGGCTGCTCGCGGAACTCGATGACGACGAACTCGACGCGGCCCTCGCCCACGAGGTCGCACACGTCGCGAACCGGGACCTCCCGGTCGTCACGGCCGTCGCCGCGACCGTCGCGATCGGCGATCGATTGCTCGATCGCGAGCGGTTGCTCCGTCGCGTCCTCGAGAACGCGGTGTTGCTCGGCCTCTTCACCGGGGTCGGTATCTTCGTCCTCGCGGTGCCGATCCTCGCGATCGGGGTCGCGTGCCTCGTCGTGAGCGCGGTCGCGCGGGGGCTGCTCGGCGTGAACGCGATCGCGCTCGGCCTGTTCGCGAAGGCCCGCGAGTACGCCGCCGACCGCGGCGCGAGTCGGCTCACCGGCGATCCGGCCGCGCTGGCGAGCGCCCTCGAGACGCTCGCGGATCCGCGCCCCGAACGGGACGCCCGACTGCACGCGAGCGCGACGCTGGGGATCGTGTCGCGACCGTTGCCCGTCGCGGAAGACGATGACGACGGCGAGGCCCACTGGGTCGAACGGTATCTGCCGCCGGTCTCGCTCGAGGGGCCGGCGGAACCGCGCGGGCTGAACCGGGGGCTAGTGTGGCTCCACGTGCGGCTCGTTCGCCCGACGGCCGCGGCCGTCCGTCGGCTGCTCCGGTGGCGGCCCGCGACGCATCCGTCGACCGAGGCCCGGGTCGAGGAGCTACGGGCGCTCGAGCGGCGTCGGCACGAGGACGCGTGAGACTCACTCGGTGTCCGCCGCGGGCAGTACGACCGAGAACGTCGACCCCTCGCCCGGTTCGGAGTCGACGCGGATCTCGCCGCCGTGGCGTTCGGCGATGCGCTGACAGAGCGCGAGCCCGATCCCGGTACCGGAGTGGGCCTCGCGGCTGTGGAGTCGCTCGAAGACTTCGAAGATGCGGTCCTGCGCGTCGGGGTCGATTCCGATCCCCTCGTCGCGGACCGAAATTACCTGCTGCTCGCCGCGTCGTTCGGCCGAGATCTCGATCCGCGGCGGGTCGTCGCCGCTGTACTCGAGGGCGTTACCCAAGAGGTTCTGGAACACCTGTCGCAACTGGCTGGCGTCGCCTTCGACCCGTGGCAGCTCCCCGACCTCGACCGTCGCGTCGGTCTCCTCGAGCCGTAACTGTAGGTCCTCGAGGACGTCGTCGAAGACGGTCTCGAGGGCGACGGGCTCGAGCGGGTCGCCCTGGGTTTCGACCCGCGAGTACGCCAGCAGCCCGTCGATCATGTCGCGCATCCGTTCGGCACCGTCGACGGCGTACTCGAGGAACTCCCGGCCGTCCGAATCGAGCGCGTCGGCGTAGCGGCCCTCGATCAGCTGGAGGTAGCTCGAGACCATCCGCAGAGGTTCCTGTAAGTCGTGGGAGGCGGCGTAGGCGAACTGCTCGAGGCGTTTGTTCGACTCCTCGAGGCGATCGACGGTCTCCTCGAGTCTGCGCTGGTACTCCTTGCGCTCGGTGATGTCGTGGGCCATCGTCACGCCGGCGAAGACGTCGCCGCGGGTGTCGGTGATCGGGACCGTGTAGACGACCCACTCGCGACCGGCGTACTCGAGCTCGACCGTCCGCTGCTCGCCCGCGAGCGCGCCACGGAGCGCCGGCTCGAGCGCGTCGCCGGTCGTCTCGCCCCAGGCGCCCCTGTAGTGGTTGCCCTCGATGTCGGCCGGATCGACCTGAATCTTCTCGAAGCCCTGGCCCGCCGCCAGCGTGTACTCGAGATCGTGGTCGAACAGCGTGACGACGCCGTTCGGGAAGTTCTCGGCCAGGGTGCGATAGCGCTGTTCGGACTCCTCGAGTTCGCGCTCGCGTTTCTTGCGCTCCGTGATGTCACGGTCCGAGACGACGATCGAGACGACGTCGCCGTCGTCGTCCGTGACCGGCCGGAAGACGCCCTTGAGGGTGTATCGCTCCCCGTCCGGTCGGGCGAGATCGGCCTCGAAGGTGACGTACTCGCCGTCGGCGGCCCGTTCGGTCCACTCCCTGACGTCCGGTCGAACGTCCGCGGACTCCCCGCCCCACCACGGCGTCTCACAGAACTGTTCGCCGATCACGTCCGTCAGGTCCGCGTCGACGTACTCCATGGCCGTCCCGTTGACGTCGATCACCGTCCCGTCGGGCTCGAGCAGCCCCACGAGGATGTTCGGGTCCTCGAAGATGGCCTCGAAGCGCCGCTCGGTCCGCTCGAGTTCGCGTTTCCGTTCCCGGCGCTCGGTGATGTCCCGGAAGTAAACCGAGATACCCGTCTCTGAGGGGTAGAGGTTCGCCTCGACGCGGAAATCGAGCGTTTCGTAGTAGAGTTCGTAGCTGGTCGGTTCCTGGGTCTCCAGCGCCGCGTGGAAGGCGTCCCAGACCTCGTCGATCTCGCGGAGGTCGGGGAACACGTCCCAGAGGCACTCCCCGAGCAGTTCCTCCTCGGAGCGTTGCAGCAGTTCCGCCGCGCGATCGTTGACGTGGGTGAACCGGAACTCGTCGTCGACCGCGTAGAAGGCGTCTGAGATTCGCCCGAGGATGCGCTGGAGTTCGCTCTCGAGTTCGCGTTCGCGCTCCCGGCGGTCCGTCATGTCGCGGGTCACCTTCAGATAGCCCCGATGGGTGCCGTCGTCGTCCCGGACCGACGTGATCGTGGCGGTCGCCCAGAACCGCGTGCCGTCCGCGCGAACGCGCCACCCCTCGTCTTCGACGGAGCCGTTCTCGAGGGCCCGCTCGAGGTTCCGCTCGGGAACGCCCGCGGCCCGGTCCGCGTCGGTGTAGAACCGCGAGAAGTGTTCGCTCAGGATCGTCGCGCGCTCGTAGCCCTTGATCTGGCGCGCGCCCTCGTTCCAGCTGACGACGCGCCCGTCCGTATCGAGTCGGAAGATGGCGTACTCCTCGACGGCGTCGACCAGCGACCGGAACGCCGCTTCGCGCTCCCGGAGCGCGCCCTCCGACTCCTTCTGGTCGGTGACGTCGTAGTAGAACTCGACCCGTCCGCCGGCGAACGCCCCCGATTCGATCGGCTTACTCCGGTAGGAAAGCCAGCGCTCCTCCCGGTCGCCGTCGCCGGTGACCCGACACTCGAACCCGTCGACGTAACAGCCGTCGTGGTACGACGAACGGACCGTCGTCGCGAACGATTCGGGGTCCTCGACGCTGGACGCGAGATCGTCGACGACCGATCGGCCGTCCCGCCCGATGAGGGTCGCGCGATCGACGCCGAAGTACTCCTCGACGCTCTCGTCGGCCCACTCGACCTCGCCCCCGTCGCCGAGGACGACGACGCCGATGTCGGCCCCGTCGATGATACTCGTGATCGACTCGTAGGACGCGATCGCCGACGCGAGCGTGTCCTGTCGACGGCGCTTCTCGGAGCGGTCGCGGGCGACGCCGAGCGTCCCCCGGAACTCGCCGTCCTCGAGCAGCGGGTTGACGCGGAGTTCGAAGGGGATCGCGTCGCCGTCGGCGGTTCGAACGGCCAGTTCGAACGTCGCGATCACGTCGTCGTCCGCGTCGATCCGGGCCGCGACCTCGCGTTCGATACGGGCCACGTCGGCGTCGGCGAAGACGAGCGAGACGTGTTCACCGAGGAGGTCCTCGCGGGCGTAGCCGGTCGCCTCGACGATCACGTCGTTGACCGCGACGAAGCGACCGTCGGCGTCGAGCTGGTAGATCGCGTCGTCGATCGTGTTCACGAGCGTCCGATAGCGCTCGAGCGCGACGCCGTCGTCGGCGTCGCCCCAGAAGGCGTCCCCGTCAGCACCCGCTCGCGTACTCATGCTACGTCGAACACCGTAGAACGGCAAAAAACGCTCGCCGGCTCGCGTCGCTCGATGCGAACCTCGAGGACAGGTCCGTCAACCGGCCACGCACCCGGTAGCGAGCCCGCTGTTAACATGTACACGTTCGCCTATTTGGATTGGTAGTGTTTCTCATAGGTATGGCGAGACAGCCACTGAACGGTGAATACTATCGATGACGACTGGACTAACCGACGCGATGGAGACCGGTGGAATCGATCGACGAACGCTTCTGAAAACCGTCGGCGGCTCGGCGCTTGCGGTCGCACTGGCCGGGTGTACGGAACTCCTCGAGGGCGAGGACGATCCGCTGGCGGACGCCGACGTTCCGGACGAACCGGTCGAATCCGGACTGCAGACGTTCACCGAGGGCGCGCCGTCGGTACTCGGCGTTCAGGCCCGGTACGGTGCCGAAACCGCGGTCAGACGGATCAACGAAAACGACGGGATCGCCGGGCGGCAGATGAACCTCGACGTCGTCGAGGAGAGCGACGCGTATCTCACCAACTATCAGCAGTTCGTCGACGACGGGAAAGACGTAACCTTCGGTCCGATCTCGAGCAGCGGTCACGCGGAGATGGTTCCGGAGATCGAAGCCCAGGAAGTCATCAACGTCTCCACCGACGGGACGGTGACGACGCTCTACGAGGAGGACTTCCCGGACGTGACCTACTCGTTCCGGTTCCAGAATCACGACGTGATGGAGGCGCTCGCGGCGGTCGAGCAGGCGGTCGAAGTCCTCGGCGCGGACTCGATCGACACGTACGCCGGAATCAACCCCAACTACGCGTTCGGACAGGACGAGATGGAGCTGTTCTCGGCGGGAATCGAACAGCTCACCGGGGCCGAAGAGGTATACAGTGGCTTTCCGGATCTGGGGACAGGTGACATGTCAACTCACATCACCGAGGTCAACAGTGAGGCCCCCGACGTCGTCTTCTCGAGTTGCTGGGGCGGCGACGCGACGCTGCTGCTCGAGCAGGGCCACGCCAACGACATGTTCGACGCCATCGACGTGCTGGTCGGACCGGTCCTCTATGGCTCGGCCAACGACCTGAGCGAGGACCTGGTTCGGGGACCGATCTACTCGGGATCGCGGAACTTCTACTGGGGCGAGCCCTCGACCGACCGGTGGAGCCCGGCCGCGGACCTGGTCGACGAGGTTCAAAGCGAGTACGGCGTCGTCCCGACGGCCCACTTCATGAGCGGCTACGGCGCGGTGACGGCGTGGGCCACGGCCGCCGAGAAGGCCGTCCGTCTCCTCGGCCGCTGGCCGGAACAGGAGGAACTCGCCATGGTCCTCGAGAATCACGGCTTCTTCACGCCGGCGGGGTACCACACCATCGGCGCGGACCATCAGGGCTACTCCAACGCCCACTTCGGCGAACTGACCTGGTCGGACGAACACGACGCCGCGGCGCTCGCGAACGTGAACGTCTTCGCCGCGAAGAACGTGTCGCCGCCGCCGGGCGAGATCTCCGCCGACTGGATCGGGAGCTGGTAACCGCCGTGCGAAATCGCTTCCAGTAACTATGCTCGAACACGTACTCAACGGGCTCTACTACGGCTCGGTGCTGTTCATGATCGCGTCGGGGATGACGATCATCTTCGGCGTGCTTGGCATCCTCAACCTCGCACACGGCGAACTGTACGCGCTGGGTGCGTTCTGTGCCTTCAGTATCGTCGGCTTCTTCGCCGGACAGGTCGCGGCACCGACCGGACCCGTGACGGCGATCGTCTTCGCTCTCGTCGTCCTCGCCGGCTCGCTCGCGGCCGCGGCCGTGTTGTTACCGGTCGGCGGCGCGCTCGAGGCGACGTTCGTCAGACCGATCTACGACCGGGACGAGGTTTACCAGCTCCTGTTGACCTACGGACTCCTGCTGGTCCTCACCGACGTGATGAAGTTCGTCTGGGGGCCGTCGCCGGTCGACGTGGGGGTTTTCAGCGGTATCAACGAGATCCCGACGACCGAACTCGTCGGGTTCAGCTACCCCTCGTACAACGTCCTCGTCATCCTGATCGGCGTCGCGGTGTTTGGCTGGCTCGTCTGGTTCTTCGATCGGACGAAGACCGGCCGTATCGTGCGGGCAACTGCAATCAATCGCGAGATGTCGACGGCGATCGGCGTCAGCACGGACCGCATGTTCACGCTCGTGTTCGCGATCGGTGCGTTCTTCGCCGGGTTCGGCGGCGCGATGGTCAGTATCGGCCCGGGCAGCGCCTCCCTCGGTATGGGTCTCAGGTGGCTGGTGCTGTCGTTCGTCGTGATCGTCATCGGCGGGCTCGGCAGCCTGCGGGGCGCGTTCGTCGGTGCGCTGCTGGTCGGCGTCTCCAGCCGGATCGTGACGCCGTACTTCCCGCAACTCGAGTTGGCTGTCCCGTTCTTGCTGATGGTGCTCGTCCTGCTGGTCAGGCCCGAGGGCCTGTACGGAACGTGGGGTGAGATACAATGAGCCGCTTCCTCGTCGACCGGGACGGCGAGACCCGCGTCCGGCTGTCGGAGGGGATGGAACTCACCAAGACGCAGTCGGTGCTGGCTGTCGTCGGGCTCGTCGTCCTCTTTGCGGTACCCGACATCACGCGGCTCACCGGCCTCTCGTTCCAGGCGATCCACCGCGGGATCCTCTTCGGCCTCGCCGCGGTCGGTTTGAACCTGCTGTTGCGCCACACCGAACTGGTTTCGTTCGGCCACGCGGCGTTCTTCGGCGTCGGCGCCTACGGTGCCGCGGTGCTGGCGTCGCACTTCGAGGTCTCGAGCGGCCTCCTGTTGCTGCTCGGCGGCGTCCTGGCGGCGACCACGATCGCGGTGCTGATCGGGTACTTCGTCTCCGGCTACCTCGACATCTACTTCGCGCTGCTGACGCTCGCGTTCAACCAGGTCCTGTACGCGTTCGTCCTGCAGAGCGGCTACTTCAATTACAGCGACGGGCTCAGCGTCCGCCCCGACGGGCTGAATCCGCCGACGCTGTTCGGCCTTCAGTGGACGTCGACGGGGTACGACCTGATCCTGTACTACTTTACGGTCGTCGTCCTCGTCGGCTCGCTGCTGGTGATGTGGAAGCTCGTCAACTCGCCGTTCGGCCGGGCGCTGGATGCGATCGGACAGGACCGAACGCGGGCCAGGTTCGTCGGTATCCCCGTCGAGAAGTACGTCTGGATCGCGTTCGTGATCTCGGGGATCTACGGCGGGCTCGCCGGCGGGCTGTTCGCGCTCCTGCAGTTACACGTCAGTCCGGATCCGACCCTCTACGCGTTCGTCTCCGGCGAGATCCTGTTCATGGCGATCCTCGGCGGGTTCGGAACGCTCGTCGGGCCCGTCGTCGGCGGTGTCGTCCTCGTCTACCTGCTGATTCAGGCGCCGTTCTACGTGGAGTATTACAACGCCGTGACCGGACTGGTGTTGATCGGAGTCGTCCTCTTCCTGCCCGAGGGAATTCTGGGGTCGGTCCCGAAGATCGGCACCGGACTGGCACGACGCCGTCGCGACCCCGGACTGCTCCGGGACGACATTGCGGCGATCGGGTCGTCGATCCGGCGAGGCGTGACTCGCGCCGTAACTACCGTTCGAATCATCGTTTTCGGGGTGAACTGAGATGCTCGAAGCACGAGACCTTCGCAAGGAGTTCGGAGAACTGCGCGCCACCGACGACGTCTCGCTGACGTTCGGCGAGACCGCCGGCGAAATGGTGTTCATCGTCGGCCCCAACGGGGCCGGCAAGACGACGCTGATCAACCTGTTGACCGGGCTGCTCGAGCCCGATCAGGGGTCGGTCGTCGTCCACGGCGAAGAAAACGGCACGCCCGTCGAGGAGGACATTACCGAGATGGCTCCCGAAGACCGAGTCAAACAGGGGCTCGTCAGGAGCTTCCAGATCGTCCACGTCTTCGAGGAGATGACCGTCCGGGAGAACCTCCGCGTCGCGGTCCTCTCCCGCCACGGGAAGACGTTGAGCATGCGCTCGGTCGACGACGGTCACGAGGGGGTCGAACGCGAGATCGACCACCTCCTCGCGCAGTTCCGCCTCGAGGACGTCCAACACGAGGTGGCCGAGACGCTCCCCCACGGCGACCGGAAACTGCTGGACGTGGCGATGTCGTTCGGCCTCGATCCGACGTACCTGCTGCTCGACGAGCCGACGGCCGGCGTCGCGACTCGTGAGAAGGAGTACGTCATCGAGACGATCGTCGAGGCCAGCGAGGCCGACGGCGTGACTACGGTGACGATCGAACACGATATGGACCTCGTCAAGGAGTACGCGGACCGCCTCGTGGTCCTCCACGAGGGCGCGGTCTTCCGGGAGGGCGACCCCTCCCTGCTCGAGACCGACTCGGAACTCCGGCGCGTCCTGCTTGGGGTGGACGAATGAGTACGCTCGGCCCCGGCTCCGACGCCGGACCCGGTGGGTCCGACCCGCTGCTCGAGGTGTCGAACCTCACGGCGACCGTCGAGGGGTTCGAGGTCACCCACGGGATCGACCTCGAGGTCAACGAGGGCGAAGCCGTCGCGCTCGTCGGCCGCAACGGTGCCGGGAAGACCTCGACGTTCCGATCGATCATGGGACTCACGCCGGTCGCGAACGGATCGATCCGACTGCGCGGCGAGGAACTGCTCGATATGCGGCCCGAGCGGATCCCCAAGCGGGGGATCGGCTATCAGCCGGAGAGCCGAGACCTCTTTACCGGGATGACCGTCGAGGAGAACTTCCGGCTCCCGGTCTGGACCGCGGGGAAGGCCCGCGGAATCGAGGACGAAGACGCCGTCGTCGAGGACGTCTTCGACCTCTTCGACGAACTCGAGGAGCGACGCGACGCCGAAGTACAGAACCTGAGCGGCGGTCAGGGGAAGATGACGGCGATCGGCCGGGCGCTCGCGCTCCGGCCGGACCTGCTCATCCTCGACGAGCCGCTCGAGGGGCTCGCGCCGGTGGTCGTCGAGAACGTCAAGTCCTACATCCGCGAGATCATCGACCGTGACATCTCGGTACTCATCGCCGAGTCGAACGCGAGTCACGTCCCGGAGATTGTCGACCGAATGTACGTGATCGAACGCGGCGAGATCGTCGACAGCGGCGATCCCGAGGCGCTCTCGTCCGACGAGGAGATCCAGATGCTGATGCAAGGCGGCGGCGAGTGATCGCGCCGCCGTACTGACCCCGTTCGATTGGTCGTCCCGTTTTCTCCGGTGCCGTCGACGGTCGAAGCGGTACCGGATCCGCAGCACTAGAGTGACTGACGGTCCGCGACGGATCGCAAGCGACGAGTCAGAACTGTCGGTCTTAGAGCCGCTCGTCGTCGTCCATTCGATCGATCGCACCCATCGCCGCCTCGAGGACCTTCCGTTCGCTCCGGCGGAGGTTCATCGAGACGGCCGTCTTCGAGATATCGAAGTGGTCGGCGAGTTCCTCGAGCGTCGTCTCCCGCGGCGTCTCGTAGTAGCCCTCTCTGGACGCGACTTCGAACGTTTCACGTTCGGTTTCGGTCAGTGAACGACACCCCTCGAGCAGGCTCATCGCGCTCTCGGAGTGTTCGAGGAGATCGAACAGCGTCGAGGGGCCGACCCGATCGCGGTTCTCGACGCTGAAGTCGTTGTGGCGCTCGAGTTCGGCGAGGGTCCGGTCCTCGTCGTCGTCCGCGTCGAAGCCGACGTGCCACCGTTCCCGTCCGTTCTCGATTCGGAAGGGGCCGGTGATGTAGCCGCCGTTCCGCTGGATCGTCCGCATCGCGTTGGTCTGCTCGATCTTCGTCCCGATCTCGGCGACGTTGTCCCGCTTCGAGAGGATATAGCAGTTCGCCATGTTCGGGTGGGCTCTGAGCGCGCGGAGGCCGTCGTCGAGCGCCCCCCTCGACCCCGCCTTGGCGATGAGCCGCGTCTCGAGTTTGGCGGCGTCAGTGTCGAGCTGCCACTGGACGGCCGAGAACCCGACGTCTACATCGTCGGTCGTGTCGATAAACGGACAATCATACTGCCGCATATCGAGATCGAGATCGATCATCGCTAGGGAGACATAGACTCCCATACAAGGTCTTAATAGTTGCTATAATACATCATGATCAAACGAACGTTCGCCAATATATTGTCCATCTAGCGTTGCGCATCCGCAGTGTAGTTCGATAATTCGATTGCGAGCCTTTCCGAGACACGACCGTCCGAAACGTGTTGTTGACATGTGAACAGCGATGTTTTAGAATGAGACTGAGTAACAGGTGTGAGTGTGACGATGTCCCAGAATCAACTTTCACCACCGACGGTCTCCGACGAGGAGATCTACCGGTTCCCCGACGATTCGTTCACCGACCGCAACGTCTGTCTCGTGACGGGTGCCGCCTCCGGCATCGGCCGAGCGACCGCGCTGGCCGCCGCCGGAAACGGCCTCACCGTCGCGGCGACCGACGTCGACGAGGACGGCCTCGCCGGGACGATAGCTCGCGGCGAGGACCTCGGTCTCGAGGGCGAGATCGAGGCGATCCCCGGCGATCTCACGGTCGACGACGACATCGAGCGGATCGTCGACGAGGCCGCGCAGGTTGGCGATCTCAAGTACCTCGCGAACGTCGCCGGGATGCAACACATCGACCCCATCGACGAGTTCCCGATGGAGACCTACGACACGATGCATCGGATCATGCTCCGGGCCCCGCTGTATCTCTCGAAGCTGTGTCTCCCTCACTTCCGGGAGACCGCGGACGGCCGGGGCTGTGTCGGCAACATGGCGTCGGTCCACGGCCACTACGTCACCAGCGACAAGGTCGCGTACAACGTCTCGAAGTTCGGCCTGCGGGGACTGACCCAGTCGATCGCCGCCGAGGGCGACGGGAAGATCCGGGCGTTCTCGCTCAGCACCGGCTACGTGAAGACGCCGCTGGTGACCGCCCAACTCGAGGACACCGCCGAACAGCGCGGCATCTCGGTCGACGAAGTGATCGAGGACGTGATGCTCGGCCAGTCCCGGGTCACGGAGATGATGGAACCCATCGACGTCGCCAATCTCTTTCTGCTCGGCTTCTCGGATCTCGGCCGGCATCTCGACGGCGGCGACCTGTTGTTTGATGGTGGCATGACGCTAACCTACGAGTGACAATGTCCGGGAACACGAGCCCCAGCCTCGAGGACATCGACGAGATCGCCCACGAACCGAGCCGGGAGTTCCTCGAGTCGACGAACGTCTACGAGTTCATGCAGACGTACGGGATCGACGACTACGAGGAACTCATCGAGCGAACGACGACCGATCTCGAGGACGAACCCGAAAGCGGCGTCGACTGGTTCTGGGACGAACTGGTCGATTACCTCGGGATCGAGTTCTACGAGGACTACGACGAAATCCGGGACGACAGCGAGGGTCCGCAGTTCACCGACTGGTACCCCGGCGGCGAACTCAACGTCGCCCACAACGTCGTGGACCGCCACGCCGCCCTCGAGGAGGAGCGCCGAAACAAAGTCGCCACGATCTGGGAAGGCGAACACGGCGAGGTCCGCGAGGTCACGTACCACGAACTCCACCGAGGGGCGAATCAGGTCGCGAACGCGCTCGAGGAACGCGGCATTGGCACCGGCGACACGGTCGGGCTCTACATGCCGATGGTGCCGGAGGTCGTCTCGATCCTCTATGGCTGTTTCAAGGTCGGCGCCATCGCGGTGCCGATCTTCTCGGGCTTCGGCGTCGACGCGGCCGCGACCCGACTCGCGGATTCGGAACCGACCGTCCTCTTCACCGGCGACGGCTTCTATCGGCGCGGCGACCCGGTCTTCCTCAAGTCCGCCGCCGACGAGGCCATCGACGAGGCCGGTCACGTCGAACACACGATCGTCTTCGATCGACTCGGCTCGAGCGACGACCGGAGCGAACGCGAGATCCCCTGGGACGACGACCGCGACGAGTGGTGGGCCGACGCCGTCGAGACGGCCGACGACGAGTACGAGACGAAGTCGCTGCCCTCGAGTCAGGAGTCGATGCTGCTGTACTCGTCGGGCACCACGGGCAAGCCCAAGGGGATCGTCCACACCCACGCGGGGGTCCAGGTCCAGTGTCCCAAGGAGGTCCACTTCGGGATGGATCTCGAGCCCGCCGATCGGTTCTTCTGGGTCTCCGACATCGGCTGGATGATGGGGCCCTGGAGCCTGATCGGGACCCACACCTTCGGCGGCACCGTCTTCATGTACGAGGGCGCGCCGGACTACCCCGAACCGGATCGCTTCTGGGAGATGATCGACCGCCACAAGCTCACCCAGTTCGGGATCTCGCCGACCGCGATCCGCGCGCTGCGCAAACACGGGGACGAGTGGCTCTCCGGCCACGACCTCTCCTCGCTGCGGATCCTCGGCTCGACGGGCGAGCCCTGGGACCCCGAATCCTGGCACTGGTTCTACGAGAACGTCGGCGACGGCGAGGCCCCGATCGTCAATATCTCCGGCGGCACCGAGATCTGTGGCTGTTTCCTGATGCCGCTGCCGACCGAACCGCTCAAGCCCTGTACGCTCGGCGGCCCCGGCCTCGGGATGGACATCGACGTCGTCGACCGCGAGGGGAATTCGGTCAAAGAGGACAACGAACGCGGCTACCTCGTCGCCCGTGACTCCTGTCCGTCGATGACCAAGTCGCTGTGGTCCGGCGACGAGCGCTACCTCGAGGAGTACTGGTCGACCTTCGAGGACATGTGGGACCACGGCGACTGGGCCCAGAAGGACGCGGACGGCTTCTGGTTCCTCCACGGTCGGGCCGACGACGCACTCAACGTGGCCGGCCGCAAGGTCGGCCCCGCGGAGGTCGAAGGCGCGCTCATCGACCACGAGGCCGTCAACCAGGCCGCCGCGATCGGCGCGCCCGACGACACCACCGGGACCGCCGTCGTCGCCTACGTCGTCCTCGAGGACGGCGTCACGGAGGCGGACGACCTCCGCGAGGAACTGCGCGCGCAAGTCGGCGAGGAGTTGGGCAAGCCGTTCCGCCCGCGCGAGGTCCTGTTCGTCGACGAGTTCCCCAAAACGCAGTCGGGCAAGATCATCCGCCGGGCCATCCAGGCGACCTACACCGGCGAGGACTTAGGCGACATGAGCAGCATCGAGAATCCAAGTGCGCTCGAGGAACTCGAGGACGCGCGGTAGCGCCACCGACGCGACGCGGCTCGAGGCGGCCACGACGAGACCGCACTCTCCGTGTGACACGCGGTCCCGTTCCGAGATCGATCTCGAGTCATTCAAACCCCTGTCCGAGTATCTGGGGATATGACCGACGACGAGTCACGCGATCACGTCGTGCCCGGCAGCGAGGAGGAGCTGTCGACGGCCGACGTTCGCGGCTACGACTTCCGCGGCGAGTTCGACTTCGGTGAACTGCTCGAGTCCTACGAGACGACCGGCTTTCAGGCGACCCAGCTCGCGGAAGCGATCGACATCGCAAAGCGAATGCGAGACGAAGACGCGACGATCTATCTGACCTGTACGTCGAACATCATCTCCTCGGGGCTGCGCGAGGTCGTCGCCGCGCTCGTCCGCGAGGGGTACGTCGACGTGTTGATCACGACCTCCGGATCGCTCACCGAGGACGTCATCAAGACGGCCAAGCCGTTCAAGATGGGCGAATGGGATGCCGACGAGGTCGAACTCCGCGAACGCGGGATCAACCGCCTCGGCAACATCTTCGTTCCCTCCGACCGGTACGTCTGGCTCGAGGAGTACCTCTATGACTTCTTCGACGACTTCTTCGCGGAGGAGAAGATCCGGACCCCGACGGCCTTCGCCCGCGAACTCGGCGAGACGCTCGAGGACGAGGACTCGGTGCTGAAACAGGCCGCCGACAACGACGTCCCGGTGTACTGTCCGGCGCTGACCGACGCCGAGGTCGGCAACTTCCTGTACTACTACCGCCAGGGGTACGACTCGGAGGTCGGCATCGAAATTCTGGACGACTACGATTCCCTGATCGAGGACGGCCTGTTGGCCGACACCACCGGTCTCATCGCGGTCGGCGGCGGCGTGCCGAAACACCACGCGATCATGACGAACCTCTTCCGCGGCGGCGCCGACTACGTCGTCTACATCTCGACCGGTATGGAAGGCGACGGCTCGCTGTCGGGCGCGCCGCCGAACGAGGCCGTCTCGTGGGGCAAAATCAAGGAGGCCGAGAAGAACTACACCCAGATCGAGGCCGAGGCGACGCTCGTCTTCCCGCTGCTTGTCGCCGGTGCGTTCGACTTCTGAGGGCCCGTCCTCGAGTTGCGGTACCGACGGACTCCGTCCCTCACGTTCAAACCGCGTGTTTCTACTGTCGCAGTAGCGCCGGGGAGTCGTCGTCGAGGACGCTCGCTAGCCAGATAACTCGAGTCGGGCGGGCGGCCGGCAGCCGGCAGCGTCGCGATCGGGTCCGCGCGGATCCGATCGGCTCCCGAGAACCGGCGTCGACCGGAGCCGTGCATCGCTGCGCTTACCGGCGGCGGTACAGCCACGCGCTCCCGGCGATCGCCGCAACTGCTGCCCCGAGGCCGAATCCAGGCTGTTCGTCGGTCCCCTCATCCGCCGATTCGTCCGCGGGAGTAACGACCGCCTCGTATCCCTCGAGCGACGTGTTCGCGTCCCAGACGATGCGTCCGTCCGTTCGCTCGCTCGGCTCCGGCGTGGACGCCGAGAGCGAGTAGCCCTCGGGGAGAGCCATCACGACGGGCCGCTCCGACGTGAAGCCACTGGCGAACGGCTCGGTGACAGTCAGCCGATCGTCGTCGGTAGCCGCGAATTCGGTCCAGGTCGCCGAGACGGAAACGATACCGCGATCGGTCCCTTCGTCTGTCTCGAAGGACGTGCGCGTGTCTTCGATCGCCATCTCGCGACCGGTCTCGTTGGCCGCGCTCGTCGCGACCGTCTGCAATCGCCGTTCAGTGCGGGTTTCGAGTTGACTCCGTTTCGTCTCGTTCGCCTCGAGCGATTCGAAGGCCGCCCGATCCGCCTCGTCGCTCAGGTCGAACGTGACGTGGACGATCACCGTCGCGTCGCCGTCGGAATCGAGAGCGACCTCGAACGCTGAGTCGGCGTCGGTTTCCTGCGAGCGAGCAGTGCTGTGCGCGCCGTCGAGGGACGCAGCGACGCTCCCCGTCAGGAGCAGTCCGACGAGGACGACTGACAGGAGTCCCGCTCGATACGTGCCGTTCGGCAGCAGTCGGTCCCGGTCAGTTCCACGCCTCATCGATCAAGTTCGTCGTCTTCGTCGTCGTCCTCGTCGTCATCTTCTTCGTCCTCGTCCTCGTCGTCCGCTTCGTCATCTTCTTCGTCCTCGTCTTCGTCGTCCGCTTCGTCATCTTCTTCGTCCTCGTCTTCGTCGTCCGCTTCGTCATCTTCTTCGTCCTCGTCTTCGTCGTCCGCTTCGTCATCTTCTTCGTCCTCGTCTTCGTCGTCCGCTTCGTCATCTTCTTCGTCCTCGTCTTCGTCGTCCGCTTCGTCATCTTCTTCGTCCTCGTCTTCGTCGTCCGCTTCGTCATCTTCTTCGTCCTCGTCCTCGTCGTCCGCTTCGTCATCTTCTTCGTCCTCGTCTTCGTCGTCCGCTTCGTCATCCCCGTCACTCTCGAGGTCGAACTCGAGTTCGGACTCGAGTTCGCCACGGAGTACCTCGATCTCGAGTTCGTCGGTATCGTCGTCGAGAGCGAACGACATCGTGCCGTCCTCGCCCGTCGTCCCGACCGTCTCGTCGTTCGCGACGACGGTCGCGCCTGCGACCGGGCTCTCGTCGAACGTCGCAGAGACGGTGACGGTACCGTTGTCGACGGTCGCGTCGGCGTCGAACTGTGAGTCGTCGTTCTCGTCGTCGTTCTCGTCGTCGGACTCTTCGGCGAACTCGAACTCGAGTTCGCTCTCGGCGTCTCCGCGTTCGGCTTCGATCTCGGCCTCGTCGCGCGGCAGGGTGATCGTGAGTTCCCCGTCGCCATCGGCCTCGCCGACTGACTGGTCGTTGACGGTGACCGACACGTTCGCTGCCGGCTGGCCGTTCGCGAGCAACTGCAGCGTCACCTCCTCGCCGGGTCCGGGTGAACCGGACGCGACGAGAACGACGAGGCGCTCGTCGTCCTCGTCGTCCGCATCGTCTGCTTCGTCTTCGTCTGCTTCGTCTTCGTCTGCTTCGTCGTCCGCATCGTCTGCTTCGTCGTCCGCATCGTCTGCTTCGTCGTCGCCTCGAGTTTCGATCTCCTCCTCGAGTTCGAAGACGGTACCCGTCTCGCCGTCGACGCTCGCCTCGGCCTCGCCGGCCTCGGTTCCAGTCAGGACGAACTCGAACTCGTAGACGCCGTCGTCTTCGTCGGTTTCCGCTTCCGCGAGCGTCCAACTACTGTTTCCGTCCGCCGCGGAGAGAGCGTCGGTGGCCGCGGCGAGCGCGTCCGTCTGGGAGATCGCCAGCGATCCGTTCCCGTCCCGAGGTCGCTCGTATTCCCGACTCCGTTCGCCGTCGTCGGTCTCGACCTCGATCGAGACGCCATCGTCGGTCTCGATCTCCGCGTTCCCGCCCGCTTCGCCGGTGAACTGTCGGAGTAGCGCGTCGGTACCCGAACTCGTGAGATCGGCGACCGTCGCCCGCTGGTCGGCGATCTCGTCGCTCGTCACGTTGGCGGCACGCCGGTCGACTTCCTCGACCGATGCGACGCGTTCCTCGAACCGATCGTAGCTCGAGACGACGTTTTGCGCCCGCGTGTTCAGCGACGCGAGCCGCTGGGCGTATGCCGACTCGTCGATCTCGCCGGCCTCGTACGCTTCGGTCGCGCTCTCGTACTCGGCTCGGAGCGTCGCCGACCGGTTCTCGAGAGCCGCCGCACGCTCGGCGATCGCGGTCGCGCGGTCGGTGTCGTTACTCCGGTTCATGCGTTCGTCGAACGCGGTGTTCTCGAAGTCACTGCGCACGTCGTCGCTGGTCGCGGTGACGACCGTCGACAGCTGCGCACCGGTCGTGACGGTCACGGAGGTGTCGTTCGGTTCGTCTTGACTCGATTCCGTCTGGGTCGCCGTTCCCACGACGACCGCCGGGCCGAGAACACTCGTACAGAGTACCACGGCCATCGCGACGATCAGTAGTCGTCGATTTCTCATCGATCGTATCACGGGCCATCGGCCACATAAACCGGGCCGATACTGGGCTCGATTCCCGCCGAGTTGCACTGACGAAGACCACGTCCCCCGCCCGTTTGCACCGATTTGCACTCGTTTGCGGCGCTGGGACAGTACGCTTATGTAACGACTCTCGAAAGCGTGACTGAACGTGCGTCACTCACTCGATCGAGTCACCGTCGTGGTCTTCGCGGCGATGCTTACGATCGGTGCCGTCCCGATCGCGGCCGGGTCGGCGGTCGGCCACTCGATCCAGACGACCACCGACGGCGTCCCCTCGGTCCGAGCCGCGGAGACGCCCGAGGCAGATACGACGGTGACGCGAATCGCGATCGCCGAGAACGGGGCTGCACGCTGGTCGGTAACGGTTCGCACGCGGCTCGAAAACGACTCGGACGTCGATAATTACGAGGCCTTTCAGGGGCAGTTCCGAAGCGACCGGGACTCCTACGTCGAGGAGTTCGAGCGCCGCATGACTGGCGTCGTTTCCAGCGCGTCGGAGTCGACCGGTCGATCGATGAACGCGTCCGGGTTCCGGGCCGAGACCTCTATTCAGGAGGTCCCCCGACGGTGGGGAACGGTCACGTACTCGTTCCGGTGGTCAAACTTCGCCGCGGTCGACGGGAACGGGATGATCGTCGGAGACGTGTTCGAGGGCGGCCTCTATCTCGGCGAGGACGACCGGCTTCGAATCGTCCCACCGACTGGATACGCGCCGGTTGAAACCTCGCCACCGCCGGACGAGGTCGACGGCACGACCGTCGTCTGGGGAGGACCGAAGGAGTTCGCCGACCGACAGCCGACGGTCCGCTTCGACGGGTCCGACTCGGCGGCCGAGAGCGATACCGACGGAACGGCAGGGAGTCCTCGGCTTTCGTTCCTGCTCGGTGGAACACTCGTTATCCTCGCGATCCTCGGCGTCGTCGTGGCCGCGTTCGGCCGCGATGAGGTCACTCGAGCCCTCTCGTGGCCCCGGTTCGGGAGTGACTCGGTCTCCGAACCGACCGGATCGCCGGACGACGGTTCGGACGACACCACGAAACAGCCCGCCGCGAACGAGCCTCGAGCCGAGAGCGGGACATCTTCGGTATCATCGACCGCCGCGTCGTCAGTGCCCGCCGACCTCGCGACGGACGAGGATCGCGTCCGCGCGCTTCTCGAGCGAAACGGCGGTCGGATGCGCCAGGCCGCGATCGCCGAGGAACTCGAGTGGTCGGCCTCGAAGACGTCGCGAGTCGTCTCGGGCATGGCGGCGGAAAACGACGTCGAAAAGCTACGGATCGGCCGTGAGAACGTGATCGACCTGCTCGAGGACGCAACTGACGAGACGGGATAGCGACCGGCGCTGTCCGCCAGTCGTTACGCTTTACCCCCACCAGCCCGAATCGAGGCCTAATGACTGCCCAGACCGTCCAGCAGGGCGACCTCGTGACCGTCATCGGGCTCGAGGTCCACGTCCAGCTGGAGACCGACACGAAGATCTTCTGTGGCTGTTCGACCGAGCCGACCGACGAGCCCAACGAGAACGTCTGCCCGGTCTGTCTCGGCCTGCCGGGGTCGCTGCCGGTGCTGAACGAGGGCGCCGTCGAAGCCGCGGTCAAGATCGGAAAGGCGATCGACGCCGACATTCCCGAGGAGACCCGGTTCCACCGGAAGAACTACTACTACCCCGACCTCCCCAAGAACTTCCAGATTACCCAGTACGACGAGCCGATCTGTCAGGCGGGCGAACTCGAGATCGCCGTCGAGGGCCAGCGCCGGACCGTCGCGATCGAGCGCGCCCACCTGGAGGAGGACCCGGGCAGCCTCCAGCACGTCGGCGGCGGTGGCGGCATCGACTCCGCGGAGTACACCCTCGTCGACTACAACCGCGCCGGAACGCCGCTGATGGAGATCGTCACCGCGCCGGACTTTCGCAGCCCCGGCGAGGTCCGGGCGTTCCTCGCGGAACTCGAGGAAGTACTGGAGTACCTGGGCGTCTTCGACGCCGACCGCGACGGTAGCCTGCGGATCGACGCCAACCTCTCGATCATCCCCGCCGCGGAGATCGACGGCGACGACACCGACGAGATCGACACGGCGGTCCTCGAGTCGGCCAACCGTACCGAGGTCAAGAACATCTCGAGTCACAAGGGCGCGGAGAAGGCCCTGGCCTACGAGGAGACCCGCCAGAAAAACGCCATCCAGCGCGGTCGCGCGGTCGAGCAGGAGACCCGCCACTGGGACGAGAGTCGGGGCATCACGGTCTCGATGCGCTCGAAGGAAGAAGAGAAGGACTACCGCTACTTCGAGGAGTCCGACCTGCCGCCGCTGCGGGTCTCGGGCTGGAAAGACGAAATCGAGATTCCCGAACTCCCCTCGGCCCGCCGCGAGCGGTTCCAGGACGAGTACGGCCTGAGCGAGGAAGCGGCGTCCAAACTCACCTCCACGAAACAGGTCGCGGACTTCTACGAGGACGTCGCCGGCGAGTTCGATCCCGACCTCGCCGCGACGTGGGTCGCGGACAACCTGCTGGGCGAACTCAACTACCGCGACATCGAGATCACCGAGATCGAGGGCCGCCTCGAGGAGATCACGCGGCTGGTCGAACTCGTCGCCGAGGACGAGATCACGGCCAAAAACGCCCGCGAGACCGTCCTTCGATCGATGCTCGACGACGGGAACGCGCCCGACGAGATCGTCGAGGCGGAAGGACTGGGCAAGACCGGCGAGGACGAGGTCGAGCGGGCCGTCGTCGAGGCGATCGACGAGAATCCCGACGCCGTCGACGACTACGAGAGCGGCGACGAGGGCGCGATCAACTTCCTGGTCGGACAGGTGATGCAGAAGACGGGTGGGAGTGCGGATCCGGGCGACGTGAACCAGCTGCTGCGGGCGGAGTTGGACGGGTAATTACCGGCCGCGAGCGACGCACGGCGCATCGCGCCGCGGAGAGACGAACGGGCAGTGCCCGTGAGTCAGTGAGCGGTCGGCTTTTTGATCTCTTGCCGAGTGCAACGAGGCAAGGTCAGCGAGAGTACGACTCTCGTCGGACGGATTTTTCTCGAGCGGTTGCGAGCGGAGCGAAAAACTCGACGAGAAAAAGGCGGGCGAACTGACGGGTAGGCGTGCGGATCCGGGCGACGTGAACCAGTTACGTCGGGTCGAACTCGAGGGGAAGGTTCCGCGCTACTTCTCGTCGTCCGTTCCGCTACCGTCGGACTGGAGCCGCTTCGTCGTCTGGACGAGCGGATGTCGCGCGTAGTCGACGGCCTCGATGTCGTCGATCCGCTCTAGGTTCTCTTTCTCGGCCGTCCGTGCCATCCCCAGATCGATCTCGTGATCGATGACGATGACGTAGGCGTCCATCTCGTCGATTCCCAGTCGGTCGGCCGCCAGCACGCGGTGGTGGCCGTCGGCCAGCAAGAGCGTGCCGTCGTTGTCGATGACTACCAGCGGCTCGGCCAGCCCCCGCTCGAGTTCGTATCGGCGGCCTTCGAGTTCGTCGGCGTAGACCCGACCCTGCGTGGGGGTGAGGTCGGCGAGGGCGACGGTCCGGCGTTCCTCCGTGAGCTCGATCTCGTGGATCTGCTCGAGCGTGCGTTTGAGTTTGCCGACCTTCTCGGGGGTCGCCCGCTCGATCTGGCTGCGGATCACGTCGGCGTTGGAGATGATTCCGACGAGATTGCCCGCGTCGTCGACGACGGGGAGCTTCTGAATGCCCGACCGGAGGATGACCCGGGCGGCGTCGGTCACCTTCATGTCGGGATGGGCAACCAGCAGATCGGTCGCCATCACGGTAAAGATCGGATCGCTGTCGTCGGCCAGCAACAGGTCGCGGGCGCTGATGAAGCCCTCGACGCGGCGGCGCTCACAGACCGGAAAGCCGCTGTGTTCCTCGCTCTCCGCGATCCGGGTCGACACCTCGCCGACGGTTTCGTCCGGCGACACCGTCGCGACGTCGCGCGTCATGTAGTCTTTGACCTTGGGCTTCGTTCGGTCCGACACGACCTCCATACGCGAACGGACGGCGGCCGCGCGCAAAAGTACTGTCACTGACGCCCCGTCGCAGCCGCCCCCGTCACGCGCTCACGCCGACTCGCCGCCGTCCGGTTTGCCGCGCTTCGTGAACAGCCATTCGCTTGTCTGGGTGTAGGCCCCGACCGGGACCCCCGGCCGCGTCTCGATCGCCTCGAAGAAGCGGTTCGCGATCACCTCTTCGACGACGCTGACGATCGACTCGATCTCCGCTTCGTCGTCGGCGCTGCCCAGAATACCGATCTCGAGTTGTGCGCCGGCCATGTCGGCGTGGCCGCCGGCGCTGCCGATCCGGTCGAACGCGTCCCGAAGCGTCTCGCCGAGGTCGACGTCGGCGGCCCGCGACCGGGCCGAGACGTAGACCATCTCGTCGTTGAAGCCGAAGACGAGCGTCGTCTCGACGCCCTCCATCGCGAGCAGTTGGTCGGCGGCTTGGGGCAGCGCGTCCCGATCGCCGATCCGGCCGACGCTTGCCACCACGACCGAGTCGCGCTGGACCCGGTTCTTGATCGCCCGCGCGATCGTGTCGAGGGTGTCGCCCTCGAGCGACGGCTGTTCGATCTGGCGCAGGACCGACGCGTCCGCGTGGGGCGACAGCACCGACGCGGCCCGGAAGTCTGCGGGGGAGACTTCGCGGGTGAAGTCGTTCGTATCGACCCGGATGCCGTACAAAAGCGCCGTCGCAGTCGACGGGTCGAACTCGAGATCGAACCGCTCGACGTACTCGGTCAGGACGGTACTGGTCGCGCCCGCGCCCTGACGGAGGTCGACGAAATCGCCGGGAACCGGTCCGCGCGGCGGGTGGTGGTCGATGACGATGTCGACGTGCAACTCCGTCGGGAGCTGGTCGTTGACCCCCGGCCGGGAGTGGTCGACCAGCGCGAACGCGGCGTACTCCTCGAGCGACTCCGCCGACCCGAGGTTCCGCAGATCCAACTCGAGGAGGTTGACCATCGCGCGGTTCTCCTGGTGGGAGATGTCGCCGAAGTAGCAGGCGTCGGCCGGAACGCCGACGGACTCGGCGATGTCGACCAGCGCGGTCGCGCTGGCGATCGCGTCGGGATCGGGGTTGTCGTGGGCGATCACCGCGAGTCGGCCGTCGATCCCAGCGAGCCGGTCCCGGAGTTCGATCGCCGACTCGGCCGACCGGCTCGCCGTCTCCGCGAGGACCCGATCGGACAGTGCGCCCGCGGGGTCGACGACCGTGTCTGCGAGATCGTCGAAGCGCTCGCGGTCCGCGGCCGTCGCGTTGCCGCCCAGATAGGCCACGACCGCAGCCCCGGGGAACCGATCGCGCGCTGCCTCGAGTGCGGCCCGGTTGACGTCGGTGCGGTCGCTACCGACGAAGATCACGTCCGGCCGATCGACGCTCGCGACGGTCGCGGGATCGCTCGGATCGCCGTTGCGTGCCGGGACGCTCTCGTCACGCAGCGTCTCGACGATTCCCTCGTCGTCGGTGATGACGAGCAGTCGACCGTCGCGCTCGGAGAGGCGGTCGATGACCCCCCGACAGACGGAGCCGCAGCCGAGCACGAGCCGGAAACCCATTTGTCGCGGCTTGCGACCCCGTCGGGTAAAAGCTACCGGGTGCGGCTCAGCCGACGACCGTCGCGGCAGCCTCGGTCGCGACGTCGGTGATCGGACCGAAGGCCGCGAGGATGACCGCGGTCACGACGGCGGCGGCGACGATCGCCGCGTAGAGGCCGGTCGGTTTCGCGAGCGCGTCCCGCTCGCGGAGCGGCTCCTCGATCCACAGCGCCTTGACGAGCCGGGAGTAGTAGTACAGCGAGAGCGTGCTGTTGATCACGAGCGCCGCGGCGGCGGCGAGCAGCGCGGTGTTCTCGGCCGCCGCCTCGATCGTGTGAATGAACAGGAGGTACTTGCTCCCGAACCCGCCGAAGGGCGGGATACCCGCGAGGCTGAACATGAAGACGGCCATCGCGGCGCAGGCGACCGGTGCCTGGGTCGCGAGCCCGTTGTAGTCCTCGAAGGTGCGGCCGACGCCCCAGTGTTCGGCCAGCCCCACGAACAGGAACGCGCCCGTGTTCATGAAGCCGTAGACGAACAGGTGGATCATGGCCGCACCCATGACGAGGTCGCCCGACGGCGTCGAAAGCGCCGCCAGCCCGATCAGCACGTAGCCGGCGTGGCCGATCGAGGAGTAGGCGAGCATCCGCTTGACGTTCTCCTGGGTCGCCGCCGCGAAGTTGCCGAGCGTCATCGTGACGATCGCCAGGATGACGAACGCCCACGTCCAGTCGACGCCGATGACCGCCGTCGTCGCCTCGAGCGGGAACGCGGTCGTGAACACGCGAAACGCCAGCACGAAGCCGGCAGCCTTCGAGGCCGAGGAGAGGAACGCGGAGACCGGCGCGGGCGCACCCTCGTAGGCCTCCGGGGCCCAGAAGTGGAACGGGACGCTGGCGGTCTTGAACGCGACGCCGCCGATCAGCATCAGGATGCCCAGACCGAGTAGCCCGCCCAGTTCGCCGGCCGCGCCGAGGTTCGCCGCGATCGACTCGAGTTGCAGGGAGCCGGTTGCGCCGTAGACCAGGCTGACGCCGTAGACGAAGATCGCCGACGACAGCGCGCCGATCAGGAAGTACTTCAGGCCGGCCTCGACGCTGCCGCGGTTGTCCTTGAGGATCGCGACCAGCGCGTACGACGGCAGGCTCGTCAGCTCGAGTGCGATAAAGGCCGTCACGAGGCTGTTCGAGGCGGCCATCATCGACATTCCGGTCGCCGCGAGGACGATTAGCGAGTAGTACTCGGCCTGGTAGGCGTGGTCCCGTAGGTAGTCGTGGCTCGCGACCGCGACCAAGGCGGTGACGATCGCCACGACGATCATGAAGAACAGCGCCAGCTGGTCGACGACGAACTGGCCGCCCATGATGTCGATGACGCCGTAGTTCTCGATTCCCGTCGCGCCGACGCCGGCGGCGGCGTACCAGACGGCGACGGCCAGCGAGGCCAGCGCGCCGATCACGGTCGTCCCGGAGAGGACGGTCCGGTTCGTCGAGCCGGGGTTGATGCTATCGAACGCGAACAGGACGAGCGCCGTCACGGCGAGTATCAGCGCCGGTGCCAGCGCCAGCCACTGGGGCAGGTCGACGACCGCCATCAGAGGTCACCTCCCTGAACGATCGGATCGATTGCGTCGGTTATCATGTCGAAGATCAGGTCGGGGGCCACGCCCAGCAGGACGACGAGTCCGAGCAACACGATCAGCGACGCGACGTCGTGAGCCGGTGCGCGGCCGACCTCGTAGTCGGTTTCGAGTCGATACGGACCGAAGACGGTCCGCTGGAGCGCGAACAGGAGATAGCCCGCGACGATGACGATGCCGAACATCGCCAGCGATGTGAACAGCGCCGAGTACGACAGCATCTCCGAGCCGAAGGAGCCGAAGAAGATGAAGTACTCGGCGGCGAAGCCGCTCATCAGCGGCAGCCCCATGTAGCCGAACGCGCCGGCGATCAGCACGCCGACGGCGATCGGCATCCGGTCTGCCAGCCCGGACATGTCGGTGACCATCCGCGTGTGGGTCGCGTTGTAGATGACGCCGACGGCCATGAACATCAGCCCGGAGATCAGGCCGTGGGAGATCATCTGGAAGGTCGCCCCGCCGACCCCGAACTGGGTGTACGCGACCAGCCCGAGGATGACGTAGCCCATCGACGAGACCGACGAGTAGGCGACGATCCGCTTTAAGTCGGTCTGGGCAAGCGCCAGCATCGCGCCGTAGATGACGCTGATGACGGCGATCGCCGCGATCGGCACCGCGTAGGTCTCGACCTGGTCGGGAAACATCGTGAAGTTGAACCGCAGCAGGGCGTAGGTCCCCATCTTCAGCAGGACGCCGGCCAGCAGGATCGAGGCCGGCGTCGGGGCCTCGACGTGGGCGTCGGGCAGCCACGTGTGGAACGGGACGATCGGCACCTTCACCGCGAAGCCGAGGAACAGCCCGATGAACACGACCGACGCGAGGGTCGTCCCGCTGAGCCCGAAGAGGCCGTTGGGGCCGCCCTCCAGCATCGCGGTCGCGACCTCCGGTAGCGCGAAGGAGGTCACGTCGCCCAGCCCGAAGACCAGGGCGACGAACGAGCCGAACATCACCAGCGACGCCACGTTCGTATAGACGAAGAACTTGATCGCGGCGTACTTCCGGCGCGGGCCGCCCCAGATCCCGATCAGCAGGTACATCGGGATCAGGACCGCCTCCCAGAAGACGAACCAGAGGAAGAAATCCAGCGCCGAGAAGACGCCGATCAGCATCGCTTCGATGAAGAGGATCAGCCCGTAGAACTGCGACTGGCGCTCGTCGATCGGGGTCCAGGAGCTGACGATCGCGAGCGTACAGAGGATCGTCGTCAGGACCACCAGCGGGAGGCTGATCCCGTCGAGGCCGACGAACCACGAGATCGAGTAGTCGCCGATCTCGAGCCACGCCGCCTGCGATTCGAAGGCCAGTTCGCCGCTCCGGAGGGCGTTGCCGCTGCCGTCGAAGGCCGCGAACAGCCACAGCGACAGGGCCGCCGGCACGAGACTGATGGCGAAGGCGAGCTTGCCGGCGATGCGATTCGGCGCGACGAAGGTCACGAGCGCGCCGATCAGTGCGACCGCGATCAGTGCTTCGATCATCATGCGAACCACCCTCCGAGATAGCCGAGGACGAGCAGTAAGGCGATGAACCCGCCCACCAACAGCGCCGCGTAGTTAGTCACGATTCCCGTCTGGATCCGTTTCACCCAGTCGCTTCCGAACAGGCTGATCGTCGACGTGCCGTTGACCACCCCGTCGATGACGGTCTGGTCGAACCGGTCGGCCGCCCGCGCCAGCGGCAGCGTCAGGCCCTCCGCGAGCCAGACCTGGTACTCATCCTGGTAGTAGTTGCGCTTCAGGACGCCGTAGACGCCGCCGAGTTTCGTCGTGTGGCGGTCCGGGTCGGGCACGTTGTACAGCGTGTGCGCCGTGACCGCGCCGGCGAGCGCGAGCCCGAGAGAGAGACCCGCGCTCAGGAGCATCGTCGTCGTCTCGGAGCCGATGTAGCTCTCCTCGAAGGCCATCTCGGCGACCGTCTCGTGGTACGCGTGATAGGTCAGTCCCTCGACGGAGCCGTACTCGCCGTCGAGCCAGAACTCGAGGAACGTGATGTCGATCCCCGCGAGCTTCGCGATCGGGGCCATGTTCACGAGGCCGGCGACGGCGGCGAGGGTTCCGAGCGCGAGCAGCGGGAGCTTGACCGCCCACCCGACCGGGTGGGGGTCCTCGGCGGTGTCGGACCGGGGTTCACCGTGGAAAGTCAGGAAGACCATCCGGAACGTGTAGAAGCCGGTGAAGAACACGGCCCCCAGCCCCATCGCGTAGGCCGCGAGGATGACCGGCTCGGAGAGGCCGACCGCCAGCGCGTCGAACAGCACCTCGTCCTTCGACCAGAAGCCGGAGAAGGGGACGATCCCCGCGAGCGCGAGCGCGCCGGCAAGGAAGGTGTAGTAGACGACGGGCGCTTTGTCCTTCAGACCGCCCATCTTCCACATGTCCTGTTCGTGGTGCATGAGGATGATGACGGCACCGGCACCGAGGAACAGGAGGGCCTTGAAGAAGGCGTGGTTCATCAGGTGGAAGACGCCGGCGACGTAGCCGCCGACGCCCAGCCCGAGCATCATGTAGCCGTACTGGCTGATCGTTGAGTAGGCAAGCACCTGCTTGATGTCGTCTTTGACGACGGCCATCGTCGCCGCGAACAGGGCGGTGAAGCCGCCGACGAAGGCGATGATCGCGAGCGCGGTCGGCGAGAGAGCGTAGTAGCCGAACATCCGGGCGACCAGATAGACCCCGGCTGCGACCATCGTCGCCGCGTGAATGAGCGCGGAGACGGTGGTCGGCCCCTCCATGGCGTCGGGCAGCCACGTGTGGAAGGGGAACTGCGCGGACTTGCCGAGCACCCCGCCCAGCACGAGCAGTCCGGTGATCGTCACCCACGTCTGGGCGTCGAAGCCGAACAGCGTCGTCCCGTCCTCGATCGCCGTCTCGGCGGCCGTGACGAACGAGCCCTCGCCGGCGAAGCCGACAGTGCCGAACGTCGCCGCGATGGCGACGACCCCGATCAGGAAGAAGTAGTCACCGAAGCGGGTGACCAGAAACGCTTTCTTCGCGGCCGAGGGGGCCGATTCCGTGCGGAACCAGAACCCGATCAGCAGGTACGAACAGAGGCCGACGAGCTCGAAGAACATAAACGCCATCAGCAGGTTGTCCGCGAAGACGAACGCGAGCATGCTGAAGGTAAAGAGTCCGAGTTCGGCGTAGTATCGCGGCAGTCCGGTCTCGCCTTCGGCGTTCATGTAGCCGAGGCTGAACACGTGGACGAGCAGGGCGACCAGCGAGACGATCACCAGCATGAGCGCCGAGAGCGGATCGATCAGGATCCCGAACGTAAAGGCGACCGTCTCCGCGCCGGTTGCGCTCGCCGCTGCGCCGGCCGTCCACTCGTACAGCTGTGCGTGATGTTCGCCGCCGCCCGCGACGGCCGCTGCCATCACCAGCGAGACGACGAGCGACCCACCGGTCGCGATGATGCCCGGCAGCGCGCCCTTCTTCGGCAAGTGCCGACCGAACAGGAGCGTGATCACGAACGCCACGAGCGGGAACACTGCGATCGCCGGTGCGAATCCGAACGGATCTGATGCCATTGCCATCTTACCACCTCATCGTCGTCGGTACCGTGACGTCGACGTCACGGAAGTTGCGGTACAGCACCAGGATGATCCCGAGTCCGACGGCCACCTCGGCGGCCGCAAGCGCCATCGTAAACAGCGCGAACAGTTGGCCGGTGAGGTTGCCGTGATAGAACGCGAACGCGATCAGATTGATGTTGGCCGCGTTCAGCATCAACTCGACGGACATCAGGAACAACAGTGCGTTACGGCGCGTCAGGACGCCGAAGAGACCGATACAGAACACCGCCATCGACAACAGCACGTAGTACTGCACGTCGACGGTCATCGACCGTCACCTCCGGTCTCCGTGCCTCCGTCGGCGACGGCCGTCTCCGGCCCCTCGCTCGAGGCCTCGTCCGTACTCGAGAGGGCGGAAACGGGTTCGCCTCCGTCCTCGCGTTTCGCGAGGACGAGCGAGGCGTCGAGCGCGGCGTCTAACGCGACGGCGACGAGCAAGACGGCGGCGAGGAACGGTTCGGTCCCGCCGACCGTTTGCAGTTCGTCGTAGCCAAAGAGCGCGTAGCCGAGTTCGGCCGTGACCGAGATCCCCTCGGGGAACCCGGTCATACCGCCGAACGAGGCGTTGAAGGTGATCAACGCCATCACGGCGAACAGTCCGACGGCGAGCAGTCCCGGGACTAGCGTCTTGCCGAGTCGGAGTTTCGGGCCGGTCGTCATGCCTGTACCACCTCGTCCGTATCGGCGTCGTCGCGCTGGGTCAGCATGACGGCGAACGTGATGAGGACGAGGACCCCGCCGACGTAGACGAGGACCTGCATCATGGCGACGAACTCGGCCGCCAGCATCACGTAGTGGACCGCCACGCTGAGCAGCGCCACGCCCAGCAGGAGCGCCGAATGCCACGGGTCCTGCATGAGCACGACACCCACCGCGCTGGAAAGCGTCACGACGGCAAACAGCGCGAACGCGATCAGCTCGTAGTTCATGGTTGTGTTGATAGTGCCCGTTTACGGGACGGGCGGACCCGTTACTGGTAGTCGACCTCCCCCTCGCCTTCACCGACCCACGCGCCGCGATCGGGTTCGCGGGAGGCGAGCGGGTCGATGTCCTTGTACCACGGTACCGCTTTCAACTGCTCTTTGTTGTAGACGAAGTCGTGTTTCGTGTCCGCGGTGAACTCGAAGTTCTCCGTCAGGAGGATGGCGTCGACGGGACAGACCTCCTCGCACAATCGGCAGTAAATACACTGTCCGATGTGGAGGTTGTACTGTTCGCCGTTTCGCTGGTCGTCCATCACGATCTGAATCGTGTCGTTCGGACAGACGTTCTCACACTGGCGACACCAGATACACCGCTCCTGACTGAACTTGTGGACGCCCCTGAACCGGGGCGAGACGTCGGGTGCGGTCTCAGGATACTCCACGGTGAAGGTGGAGCCGTCCAGTGCGTGTTTCATCGTCGTTGCCATCGATTTGAGTATCCCGATCATGCTATCAGCCCCACGATCGCCGCGGTCAGCACGAGATTGGCGAAGGCCAACACGAGCAGGCCCTTCCAGCCGATCTCGATCAGTTGGTCGATTCGAACGCGTGGCACCGCCGAGCGCAGCCACTGGGTCGCGAAGAACACCGCCCAGATCTTGATGATGAACCAGACGATGCCCGGCAGGACGGGGCCGGCCGGGCCGCCGAGGAAGATCGTCGCGATGATCGCGCCGCCGAGGAAGATGTGGAGGAACTCCCCGAGGTAGATCAACACGAAGTAGACCGAGGAGTACTCGGTCTGATAGCCGGCGACGATCTCGGTCGGTGCCTCCGGCGTGTCGAAGGGGTTGCGACCGACCTCCGCGAAGTTCGCCACCAGAAAGAGGACGAACGCGAAGGGGTTAATCAGCGCGTACCACGTCGGGATGTCGATCCCGGCGATCGTCACGAGCGTGTCGTGTTGCTCGGCGACGATCGTTCCCATCTGCAGCGACCCCGAGAAAATCACGACCGACATTCCGGTGATGACCAGCGGGATCTCGTAGGCGATGTTCTGTGCCACCGCGCGGAGGCCGCCGAGCATCGAGTACTTGTTCGCCGAGGCGTAGCCGGCCATCACCAGACCCAGACTCGCGATCCCCGAGACCGCGAAGACGTACGCCAGCCCGACTTCGGGGTCCGCGAGGTGGATCCCGTTCCCCATCGGGATGACGGCAAAGCCCAAAAGCGCCGACGACGCGACGACGATCGGCGCGAGGTCGTAGGCCGGGCGGTCGGCGTTCTCCGGGATCACCAGCTCCTTCGACAGGAGCCGGACTGCGTCCGCGACGATGATGAAGAGGCCGGCCGGTCCGAGCCGGTTGACGGCGATCCGGTCCGTGAAAGCCGCGGTGATCTTTCGCTTCGCCCACGGCCCCGCGACGCCGGTCATCGCCAGCATCAGGTTCCCGATGAGGAAGGCCGCGAGGAAGGCCGCGAGCAACTCGCCGCCGAGCCCGAATCCGTCGAGGCCGGTCAGCTCGCCGATCCGCTCGGGGAGCAAGACCGTGTCCTGCAGCGGCAGCGCCGGCGTCGCGGTCGCTGTCTGTGCGCCGGACATACTAGCGGTCCACCTCCCCGAGAACGATGTCGAGGCTGCCAAGCGAGGCGATCAGGTCCGGGATGTACTCGCCTTCGGACATCTCGGGCAGTGCCGAGAGGTTGTGGAAACACGGGCTCCGGATCTTGAACCGACCCGGCTTGTCGGTGCCGTCCGAGCGGATGTAGATCCCGAGTTCGCCCTTCGCACCTTCGACGGCGCGATAGATCTCGGTGTCGGCGTCCGGCTTCAGCGTCCGCGGCACGTTGCTCTGGACGGTGCGTTCGTCCTCGGGCCAGTCCTCGAGCAGGTCGAGACACTGCTCGATGATCTTCGCGGACTCCTCGACTTCCTGCATGCGCACGAGGACCCGAGAGTAGTTGTCACAGCCGTCCTCGGTGACGACATCCCACTCGAGGTTGTCGTAGTAGCCGTAGGGGTCGTCACGACGGAGGTCGTAGTCGATGCCGGAACCGCGGGCGACGGGGCCGGTACAGCCGTACTGTTTGGCCACTTCCGGTTCCAGGATTCCGGTGTCGTGGGTCCGGATCTGGAAGATCTCGTTGCCGGTCAGCAGGTCGTGGTACTCGTCGACCTTGGCTGGCAGCCCGTCGAGGAAGTCGCGGGTCTTCTCGACGAACTCCTCGCGGGGCTCGGGCAGGTCCCAGGCGACCCCGCCCAGCCGGAAGTAGTTGAACATAAGTCGCTGGCCGGTCAGGTCCTCTAAGATGTCCTGGACGACCTCGCGGTCGCGCATGCCGTACTGGAAGATGGCGGTGAAGTCGCCGTAGACGTCCAGCGCGAAGGTCGCGAGTGCGAGCATGTGCGAGGCGATCCGGCACAGCTCCGCGCCCATCGTCCGGATGACCTGCGCGTACTCGGGGACTTCGATGTCCGCGAGGTCCTCGGCCGTGCGCGCGTAGGCCCACTCGTTGAGGAGGCCGGCCGAGACGTAGTCCCAGCGGTCGGGGTAGGGCATGATCTGGTGTCGGTAGGTCCCCTGCTGGCACATCTGCTCCTCACAGCGGTGCAGGTAGCCGATGTCGGGGTCGACGTCGACGACCGTCTCGCCGTCCAGGACCGTCTCGATGTGGAGGACGCCGTGGGTCGCCGGGTGGTGGGGACCGATGTTGAGAAACATCGTGTCCGACTCGTCGTCGTGGTGGTCCGGCTGGACCGGGTTGGCGTGTTCGCTCAGGGTCACCAACTGCGGCTTCTCCTGGTTGTAGTCCCGGGAGAGCGGATGGCCCTGCCACGTCTCGGGCAGGAGGATCCGTCGCGGATCGGGGTGGCCCTCGTAGTCGATCCCGACGAGGTCGAATGCCTCCCGCTCGTGCCAGTCGGCGGTGCGAAAGACCGGTTCGGCGGTCTGGCTGACCGGGTCGTCGGTGGTCGTCGGCACGACGACCGACACCTCCTGGGTCGGGTCGGCGTACTTCCGGAGGTGGTAGATCGACTCGTACCGGTCGGCGTACTGCTGTGCGGTGAGGTTCGCGAGGTGGTCGAAGCCGGCCTCGTCGCGCAGGTCCGAGAGGACCGATTGGACGTCGTCCGGCCGGACGACGAACCCCGGCGCGTTCAGATGATCGTCGCGCGCGAGCGCGCGATCACCGATCAGCGCCTCGAGGTCGTCTTCCGATACTTCGGTCGCCGGGTCGCGCTCGAGTCCCGTACTCATGGCGAATCAGCCCAGTTGTAGCGCATGACCAGATCTTCTTCGTCGATGTCGTCGGCGAGCTTCTGGACGAGTTCGTCCCGTGGCAGGTCGCCGAACTCCTCGAGTTCGTAGGGCTTGACCACGACGGGCGAGGACTCGCCGTTGCGGATCCGTTCCTGGAGCTTCGCGATGCCGTAGACGAGCGCCTCCGGCCGGGGCGGGCAGCCGGGGACGTGGATATCGATGGGGATGATCTCCTCGGCTCCCTTGACGACGTTGTACCCCTCCTGGAAGGGGCCGCCGGAGATGGTACACGAGCCCATGCCGACGACGAACTTGGGTTCGGGCATCTGGTCGTAGACCCGCTTCATTCGGGGGCCGAACTTCGAGACGATCGTCCCCGGAACGATCATCACGTCGGCCTGTCGGGGCGAGGCCCGCGGCACGCCGGCTCCGAAGCGGTCCAGGTCGTGTTTGATCGCGTAGGTGTGCATCATCTCGATGCTGCAACACGCGATCCCGAACTGGAGCATGAACATGGAGTTGCCCCGCACCCAGTTCATGAACTTGTCGAACTTCGTGAGGATAAAGGGCGTGGAGCCGAAGGCCTCCCGAAGCGTGGAGTTGAAGCGGTCGTCGGCACCCTCGCCGATCCGCGAGTCGCGGGTGTCCGTCGACGGTGCGGTGCTGTCGTAGATCGACTGGCGTGGTTGGTCGCTGCTCATTGTCTGTCAGCCTCCAGTTGGTCGGCCGTTCGGGCCCACTGTACTGCTCCTGTGCGCCACGCCCACGCGAGTCCGACCAGCAGGATACCGACGAACAACAGCATCGGCCCGAGCGCGCGGACGAGCGAGATCTCCGGCGACTCGAGGGCATCCTGGTAGGCGACCGCCCACGGGAACAACAGGACGGTCTCGATATCGAAGACGACGAACAGAAGCGCAACCATGTAGTACTGAATATTGAACCGGATGCGCGTGCCGCCGGTCGGAACCTCGCCACTCTCGTAGGTGGCGCGTTTGCTCGTTTCGGGCACGGTGGGTCGCAGGAGAGACGATACCGACATCATCCCGAGCGGTATCAGTACCCCGACGAGTGCCAGCGCCCCGATGGCGATCCAATCATTCATCTCCGTAACGTTCGGGGCTTCAAACCGCACGCACATAAGGGTTGATTCTTTGTTTTTCGGGGAAACACGGGCCGAGACGCGACTTCAGCGAACGCGGACCTTCGTGAATAATCACTGGATACTATATATAGCTCCTTGAACAGTGAACGGATCGGTAAGCATTCGTTACGGATGTCCCAAATCTGCCGATACACGGCGACAGCAGTGCGTACATTTCCCATCCGAACGTATTCGGCTGACCGAACGGTCACGGCGGTCGAGCGCGAACGTCCGGGCCGGAACCGACTGCTGTGTTTCGGGCAGTTACTCCTCTCGGTTCCGGAACGCCGGCGTTCCCCGATCGTGTAGCTCCTGCGAGACGTCGCCGACGCCCGCCCGCAGACCCTCGTGATAGTCGACGAGGCGGTCACGCACCGCCTCGTGCTGGCGGGCGAGGATCTGGGCGGCCGAGAGCGCGGCGTTGAACGACTTCCCGGCGTCGACCGCGACCAGCGGCGCGCCCGTCGGCATCCCGATGACGCTGTCGACGGACTTCTCCTGGACCGGAACGCCGATTACCGGCAGCGGATAGGCGATCGAGGCGGTCATGTTCGGCAGGTCCGCCGACTTCCCGCCGGCACCGGCGACGATCACCTCGAGCCCGCGCTCCTCGGCCGTCTCGGCGTAAGCCGTCATTAAGTCCGGCGTGCGGTGGGCCGAGGTGACGTAGGTCTCGAACGTAAACCGTTCCGCGGGCGGGTTCTCGAACTCGGTCTGCTCGGCGAAGCCGAGTTCTTCGACGAAGGCATCGTAGGCCCCGCGGCGCTTCCCGCCGGTCATCATCGTCTCGAGGTCGGAGTCACTGCCCATGACGATCCCGACGTCCGGGGTTTCGGCGGGCGGTCGGTCCCGTGTGGCCTCGTCGTGGAGCCGGTCGATCAGGTCGCTGACGCTGTCGCTCATGGAGGACGGTCGGCGGGGGAAGGACTTGAAACGATGGCAAACGGACCGAGGGGGTCGACGGACGCTACGAGCGGAACGTGACCGCGCTCTCTAACTCGCGCGCGGTCTCGAGCAGGTCCTCGACCGCGGCGTCTTCGTCGGCGGCCGACAGCGTCACGTGGCCCAGCTTTCGCAACGGCCGCGCGTCCCGTTTGCCGTACCAGTGCAGCGAGGCGGCGGGCGTCTCGAGGATGTCGTCGATGTCGCTCAGTTGCGCGGGCCGTTCCTCGCCCACGTCGCCGAGCAGATTCGTCATCACGGTCGGCGAGCGCAGGGTAGTCGAGCCCAGCGGCCAGCCCAGCACGGCCCGGACGTGTTGTTCGAACTGCGAGGTCTGTGCGCCCTCGATCGTCCAGTGGCCGGAGTTGTGCGGGCGCGGCGCGATCTCGTTGAGGAGTATCTCGCCCTCGATCGTCTCGAACAGTTCGATCCCGTAGACGCCCCGCCCGTCCATTACGTCAAGTACGTCGCGCGCGACCGCGTGGGCGCGCTCGGTGACGGCCTCGCTCGAGCGCGCCGGAACGACGGTCTCCCGCAGGATTTCGTCCTCGTGGATGTTTTCCCCGATCGGGAAGGTCGCGACCTCGTCGTCGCCTTTGACCGCGATGACCGAGACCTCGCGCTCGAAGTCGACGAACGACTCGACCATCGCGGGGCCGGCGACCGACTCGAGGGCGTCCTCGGCGTCGGCTTTCGACTCGACGGGGACGTTCCCCCGGCCGTCGTAGCCGCCGGTCCGTGCTTTGAGCATCACCGGTGCGCCGTAGTCGTCGATCGCGGCCCGAATATCGTCGGCGTCTTCGACCGCGCGAAACGGCGGGACCGGAATGCCGGCGGCCTCGAGTTCCCGCTTCTGGACGAGCTTGTCGTGGATCGTCTCGAGGGTCGCGGGATCGGGGTGGACCGGCGTTCCCGTCTCCTCGCTCACCCGGTCCAGCACGTTCTGGTCGGCCAGTTCGATTTCGAACGTGAGGACGTCGGCCCGCGTCGCGAGGTCGTGGATCGCCGCCTCGTCGTCGAACGCGGCGACGATCTGGTCGCGGGCCACGGGCGACGCCGGACAGTCCGGCGTCGGATCGAGGACGAGCACCTCGACGCCCAGCGGCGCGGCCGCCTCGGCGAGCATTCGTCCGAGCTGTCCCCCGCCGACTACGCCGATCGTCGGTCCCGGCGTCCGTAACGTCGTCATTGCGCGCCGGTTGTCCGCGCCCGCGCTTAAGAATTCGCAAACGCCCTCGCTCGAAGCGCCCGTTCTCCTATAAAAACTCTCGGGAAGGACACCCGGGTCGGAAACCCGAAGCGAGTATATATGGAGCTGGCAACGCACGAACACGAGTATGCAACGTCACGTCTCACGACGCCGGGTCCTCGCCGGGGGGAGCCTCGGCGCGCTCGCGTCGCTGGCGGGCTGTCTCGCGACCGGGAGGGGGGAAACGGAGACCGTCACCGAAACGTTCGATACCGAAGGGGTGAGCGAGTTCTCGCTCGCGGCTCGTAACGGCTCGGTCACCGTCGACGGGGGTACCGACGTGACCGCGATCGAGGTCCGCGGCCACAAGGCCGCCCCGACGGAGGCGTCCCTCGAATCGCTGACCCTCGAGACCGACCGGAGCGACGGCCGGCTCACGGTCGAAACCGACAGCGAGGACGTCCCGTTCCTGATCGGTCCCGACCCGAAACTGGACCTCGAGGCGACGGTACCGGCGGGAGTGGGCGCGATCCGCGGGGAGACGACCAACGGCGACGTCACCGTCCGGGACGCGAGCGGCGAGTTGCTCGCGGAGACGACCAACGGAGATATCGACGTCGCGGGGGTCGACGGCGATCTGACCGCCGAGAACACCAACGGCTCGATCACGGTGGCCGAGGTCAGCGGCGACGTTCGAACGGAGACGACTAACGGAAGCATCGACGCGACCCTCGCGGCGGACGGCGGGGACCTGACCGCCGACAACACCAACGGCTCGATCACCGTCCGTGTCCTGCCGACGATCGACGCGACCGTCACCGCATCGGTGGACAACGGCGAGGTCTCGTTCGAGGGGTTCGACGACGTGAGCGGCGACGGCGAGGACGACCCGACGGTGACGCTCGGCGACGGCAACCGGCGGATCCGCCTCGAGACGACGAACGGGAGCGTGACGGTACGACGCGAGCGCGAGGAGTAGTCGCGTCCGCCGCGTCGCGGCCGCTCCGTTCGCCGCCGGGCGGCCCCGTCGACCGCCGGAGAACGGTACCTCTTTTACCCGCCCTCCCTACCGCTCGCGTATGTCCACGCTCGGACTGGTGGTCGCGCAGTTCAACCGCCCGATCACCGAGCAGATGGAGCAGGAGGCCCTCGAGGCGGCTACCGCCGCCGGCGCAGAGGTGTACGAGACGGTCCAGGTCCCCGGCGCGTACGACGCGCCGCTTGCAGCCGACCGGCTCGCGCGCCGCGACGCCGTCGACGCCGTCGCCGTCGTCGGCACCGTCATCACCGGCGACACGGACCACGACCAGGTGATCACCGACGCCACCGCCCAGCGGCTCTCCGACGTGAGTCTCGAGCGTGACACGCCCGTGACCCTCGGCGTGACCGGCCCCGGCATGTCCGCCGCGGAGGCCCGCGAACGCGTCGAGAACGCGGCGAAAGCCGTCGAGGGGGCACTCGATCTCGTCGACGAACTGCCGGATCCCGATTCCCAACAATGACGATGGAATTCACCGATCGCGTCTCCCGAGTCGAACCGTCCGCAACGCTTGCCATCTCCGCGCTCGCGACCGAACTCGAGAACGAGGGCGAAGACGTCGTCGACCTCTCGGTCGGCGAACCCGACTTCCCCACGCCCGAGAACATCGTCGAGGCGGGCAAGGCGGCGATGGACGCCGGCCACACCGGCTACACCACCTCCGCCGGCATCCTCGAGTTGCGCGAAGCGATCGCCGACAAACTGGCCGACGACGGCCTCGAGCATACGACCGACGAGATCATCGTCACGCCCGGCGCGAAGCAGGCGCTGTACGAGATCGTCCAGGCGCTCGTCGAGGACGGCGACGAGGTCGTCCTGTTAGACCCCGCGTGGGTCTCCTACGAGGCCATGGTGAAGATGGCCGGCGGCGACCTGACCCGCGTCGACCTCGCCGCGACCGACTTCCAGCTCGAGCCCGCGCTCGAGGACCTCGAAGCCGCCGTCTCCGACGAGACCGAACTGCTCGTCGTCAACTCCCCCTCGAACCCCACCGGCGCGGTCTACTCCGACGCCGCGCTCGAGGGCGTCCGCGATCTGGCCGTCGAACACGATATCACCGTCATCTCCGACGAGATCTACAAGGAGATTACCTACGGCGTCGAGCCGACGAGTCTGGGCACCCTCGAGGGAATGGCCGACCGCACCGTCACCGTCAACGGCTTCTCGAAGGCTTACTCGATGACCGGCTGGCGGCTGGGCTACTTCGCCGGCCCCGAGGACCTGATCGACCAGGCCGGCAAACTCCACAGCCACTCGGTCTCCTCGGCCGTGAACTTCGTCCAGCACGCCGGCCTCGAGGCCCTCGAGACCGAGGAACCGGTCGCCGAGATGGTCGACGCCTTCGAGGATCGCCGGGACCTCGTCGTCGACCTGCTCGACGACCACGGCGTCGACGTCGCCGAACCCGAGGGCGCGTTCTACATGATGGTGCCGGTAGATGACGACGACCAGGCCTGGTGTGAGGGCGCGATCGAGGACGCCCACGTCGCGACCGTCCCCGGCAGCGCCTTCGGCACGCCCGGCTACGCGCGGATCTCGTATGCGGCGAGCGAGGAGCGACTCGAGGAGGGGATCGAGCGTCTGGCCGAGGAAGGCTACCTCTAGCGGCTTCTGGACCCGATACTACGACCGCCTTTTCTGTCAACCACGATTGGCCGCGGGTTTATATACGAAGCCGCGGCCACGCTCCGCATGGAGTGTCCGACGTGTGGGAAATCGCCGTCCACCGAACGAGGGATGCGCCAGCACCACACGAAGGTACACGGCGATCCGCTTCCGAACCGGACGTGTAGCGGCTGCGGGCTCGAGTTCTACGATCCAAAAGCGCGTCGCGAGTACTGCGACGACTGCGATCCGAACGTCGGCGAACACAACGGGAACTGGCGCGACGCGACGGAACGGACCGACTGCGAGCGCTGCGGGTCGACGGTCGAGTACTATCCGTCCGACAAGCCGGGCGTCTACTGTTCGGACTGCGTCGACGCCGCCGAGGGGCTGCTCCCGGACAACCCGTCGGTGAAAGGGGAGCGAGTAACGGTCTCCTGTCGGTCCTGTGGCGACGACCTCGAGGTGCGACCGGCGCGGATCGACGAGCAAGAGCGGGGGTTCTTCTGTACGCTCGCGTGCTACGGCGACTGGCTGTCGGCGAACGTCGTCGGCCCGGCCCACCACCAGTGGGAGGGCGGGCCGATCGAATACGGTCGGTCGTGGTGGCGGGTTCGACGACGGGCGCTCGAGCGAGACGACTACGAGTGCCAACACTGCGGCGTCGGGAGAGACGAACTCGAGCGAAATCCGGACGTCCATCACCTCGAGCCCGTCCGGTCGTTCGAGGACCCTGAGGACGCACACGTACTGGAGAACGTGGTGACGCTCTGTCGGAGCTGTCATCGACGCGCCGAGGAAGGTCAAATAGCCGTTTCGTCCGCCGACGAAAAGTAACACTATTGTGCGGCGGTTTCGTATGCGGGAGTGAAGTCCCGTGGTGGTGAGCAAATCCGATGGATTTGCGAACGACACGGGACGACGAGTGAAACGAGGAGTCCCGTGGTGTAGTGGCCAATCATATGGGCCTTTGGACGTGTTCGGTTCGTTCCGTCACGGAAGCAAGCCCATGACGGCAGTTCGAATCTGCCCGGGACTATATAATTTATTTTGTAATTTTAGGGAGGCCTCGACTCGAGCCCCGGTGGCCGAGTCGCCGGCACCGGTCGGCTGTCGCTACCCGGTGTCGACGTTCTCGTCCGATTCCTCGAGCGAGTCGTCGACGAGTTCGAAGTCGGCCGAGCCGCAGGAACAGCCCTCTTGCCCGATGATCTTGATTTCGCCGTCCGGCCACTGTCGCGCGGCGTAGACGGAGTCACAGGCGGTACACGCTGCGAGTGCCCGCGTTACGTCGTCTCTGTGTGCCATCCCCAGCGTGGGGTTGTTAGAACTCCTGAATTAACCTTTCTACTCGAGAAATAGCCCGACGACGGCGACCTGACGACGCGGTCGCGGCGGACGATATCGCCCCGCGTCTCGAGTGCCACGATCATGGCTCGGGGACCGGTATCATCGACTCGCTCGAGTCGTCGGACGGTCACGGCGAGTAACGCCTATTCGTTGAGGTGGGATCGATACCCTTTGGGTTCGAACCCGCGCCGGCAGATCACGCGCTTGCGACCGACGGTGATCGCGCTGATCTGGTCGTCGTCTTCCATCCGATCGATGACGTCCTCGAGGCGGTCCTGTGTCCACCCGGTCTCCTCGCGGACGGTCGATTGGTCGACGCGGCCGCCGCGTTTGACGAGCAGTCTGAGGATTTTGTCTTCGTCGGGGAGTTCTCCTTCGTCGACGCCGTACTCGATCTCTTCGGCGTAGCTCAACGTTTCGTCGTCGGGGTCGTCGTCCGGTTCCTCGGTCGCCGCTGCGGACTCGTCCGATTGGGCCTCGTCGGCCGAACCGCTCCAGAGAGAGGAGAGCCGCGTCCAGAGTGTATTGAATACCATGTGTTGATCACGCTCCGCTGGGACTACCACAGCTTGAACGCCCACCTACCTTGATTTTATGTTTTTTATGTGACATTGGTGTGTACGGTCGGTTACGGTATGACTATCGTGACGTGACCGTCGGCGAATAGCGACGGCCTTGCGACCCGCAAGTCAGTTATCACTTTCAGCGACCGACAGGCTCGCCGACTAACGCGAACGGATCCCGGACACGCCCCAGTCGGCTGAGGGGGAGTATAGTAACAACTGAAACGATTCACGAACCGATCGCACAGCCGTCGTGCGATCGGGTGTGCATTGACGTTCAGTGGCTACTATCGTTCGCCCTTTCACCGCGCCCTCGAGTCGGAAGCGGATTCGAAACCGCGGGACCGTTCTCAGTGGTCGGTCGAACCGACGGTCTCGAGGTACGTCTCGGCGAGCGCGTCGAGCGCCTCGTGGGCGTTCGTCGAGTGAGGTGCCGTCAGCGGCGAGACGCTGATGCGGCCCTCGACGACGGCCCGGCGGTCGGTCCCCTCGGGGTCCGGAAGCGACTCGGGGTTCATATTCTCCCAGACGCGGTCTTTGAGCGTCACGTGTGCGCCGTTTCGTTCGGCGTCCATCTCGTAGCGCTTCGAGGGGCGGGTGATCTCGAGGGGGGCGGGCTCGCCGTCGGCAACCGGAACGTTGACGTTGAGGTACGCGGCGTGATCGAAGACGCCGGCTCCGAGGGCGTGGTCGACCAGGTAGCTCGTCACGCGGGTCGCCTCGGCGTAATCGGCAGCGGTCAGGTCGGTGTCGGCCAGCGAGGTGCCGTCGGCGGGGACGTACATCGAGGTGGCGATCGCCGGGACGTCGAAGAACGCGGCCTCGACGGCGGCGCTGATGGTCCCCGATCGGCCGAGGACGTACTCGCCGAGGTTCGCGCCCTTGTTACAGCCCGCGACGACCAGATCGGGGAACGGACCGAGTTCGGCCAGCCCCGCGACGACGCAGTCGGCTGGCGTCCCGTGGACCGCATACCCTAACTCGCGCTCGTCGACCTCGACCTCGTGGGAGAGTGAGCGACCGCAGGCGCTGCGGTCGTCGGCCGGGGCGACGACGGTTACGTTGGCGCGTTCCGAGAGGGCATCGTACAACGCCCTGATGCCGGTGCTATCGATCCCGTCGTCGTTCGTCAACAGGATCTCGAGGTCGTCGCTCATATCGGCCTCGTCGGACGGCGACGCGAAAAGACCACCGCTTCTGCAATCGCCGATCGTGACCGATCAGGCAACCCGGTCGACGATCGTCTCCTCGTCGACGACCAGGTTGTACGCACCCTCGTCGTCGTTCCAGAGCGCGAGGGCACCCTCGAACGAGCAGATCTCGCCGTAGTCGGCCTCGAGCAGGTCCCGATTGAGGGCCGTCTCTCTGGTGACGACGGCGTAGTGGTCGGTGTCCTCGCTGCCGTCGCTGATCTTGAACAGGGGGTTCGACCGCCCGCCGCCGCGACCGGTCGCCCCCTCGTCCGACAGCGACCGGCTGAGTTTCGCCGCCATCAGATCGATCCGCTCGGTGACGTGGCGTTCCATCTCGGCCATCTTCGCCCACTTGCCGGTGTTTAACGCCATCTCGATCCGCCGGCGACCGTCGACGCGCAACAGCGAGTAGGAGAACTGGACGTCGACGTTCTCGAACTCGCCGGGGGCGTGGTCGGCGTCGTCGGCCGGCGTCGCCTCGTCGAGTCGGCGCTGGAACGACGGCGTCTCCAGGGCGGGGCGGACGTCGAACGACCAGCCGCGGTCCGACGGCGTCTCGCCGGGCCAGAGGCGAACGGTGGGACCGTAGACCGTCACCGCGCCGCGCCGGTATTTCGCCGGGTCGTCGTCGTTCTCGTCCTCGTCGTCCGTGTCCACTGGGACCTCGTCGCGATCCCACAGCCGCTCGCCCTCGAGGTCGCGTTCGACCTCGCGCAGACCGACGCTCGTGTTCTTATCCGCGGGGGCCATCGCGAGGAGAGTCCCCGCTGGCGCGAGCGTCTCGAGGGCCGATCGCGCGACTGCGACGGGGTCCTCGAGTTCGCTCAGGACGTTACAGGCCAGCACGAGGTCGAACCCGTCGTCGGGCGCGGTCGGGTCGAATCCGGCCGATCCCTCGCCGTCGGCGGCTTCCGCGGGGTCGAACGCCTCGGCGGTCGTCCGGTGGATCGTCGGGTGAACGTTCCGGCCGGTCTCCGCGAGCAGTTCCTCTAGAACGTCCGCGGCGGCGCTGGGTTCGACCGCGCGATAGTCGACCAGGGCGTCCTCGGGCAGGTAGTCACAGAGTCCGAGTGCGGGGCCGCCGACCCCCGCGCCAATGTCGAGGACGCGGAGGTCCCGCCCCAGCAGCCCCCGGTCGGCGAGGTCGTCGAGCGCGTACTGCACCGCCGCGTAGTAGGCCGGCAGGTGATAGATCGCGTAGCCGGCCGCCACGTCGTCGTCGTACTCGACCGACCGGCCCTCGAGGTAATCCGCCTTGAACCGCCGGATCGTCGACCGCAGCAGGTCGCCCGAGACCCCCTCGAACCAGTTCGGTCCGTAGCGGTCTGCCAACAGGTCCTCGAGGCGGCGCTCGTACTCGCTGGGAAATTGCTCGACCGGGCCGCGGCGGGGCCGGACGGGGTCGTCCTCGACCGGGACGAACGTGCCGTCGTCGCGCTCGACCAGCCCGAGGTCGGCGGCCTCCTCCCGGAGGAGTTGCCGGACCACCGCGGGATGTGGATTGCCCGCCACGTACTCGCAGATCTCCTCGGGGTCGATCGGTCGGACGTTGCGCAGGTACTTCGCGTTCGATCGGACGGCTTCGCGTTGGTCACTCATTCTCGGACTCGTTCCGGGTGTCGTGCTCTCCGTGCCAGTTCGCCGCCGCCTCCCGGTAGAGCGCGGCGAGTTCGTCGGCGTCGGCGTCGGCGACCGCGGCGGCGGCGTCGGCGACCGCGTCCGCGCCGTCGAACGTCGCCTGAATGTCGGCGTAGACCCGCGGCGTGCCCGCGGTCACCTGCCGGGCCAACGTCCCCAACTCCTCGTAGATGGGAGTCTCGAACCCGTCGGGAACCGACTCCGCCGCGAGCGCGAACGACAGTACCGCGGCGTGGGTCGCCGCCTGGACCGTCTCCATGGCCTCGTCGTGTTCCGTCGCCGTCGTCTCGACCAGGTCGTTGCCCCGCGTCTCGAGTTCGGCCAGCAACTCGTCGGTGACCGGCCCCGCCCGCTCGCGGACGACGGCGATCGAGCCGGGGGCGCGTTCGGGAGCGAAGAGGGGGTGCAGGCTCGCTCGCTCGAGATCGGCTGCGTACCGTCCCATCGCCTCGAGTGCGGGCGTCATCACGCCCGAAACGTCGACGATCGCCCGCTCGGCCCGGGCGGCCTGAGCCGCGATCGCGTCGGCGACCGCCGTCATCGGAACCGCGAGACAGACCGCCTCGTAGGTCCGGTTCCCCTCGAGGTCGGCGACCTCGCCCCCGACCGTCTCGGCCGCGGCCGCCGCGGCGTCGTCGTCGACGTCGGCGAACGCGATCCGGGCGTCGATCGCGTCCCCGAACCACGACCCCATCGACCCCGCGCCGACGATCAGTACGTCCATCGCCCGCTCCTACCTCCCGACGTTGCAAAAGCCGTTCGATCCGTTCGATCCCGAGATTGCCCGCGACTGGCGGTCTCCCTCGGAACGGACTCGCCGTGGCGAACCGACCCTGGCAGGCGGCGATCGACGGTGACAGGCGATCGGTCCGGTTGTCGTTGTTTGGGCAGGGCTACTTGAGGTAGCGCCACCGAGGAACGGGCATGAAACGGATCGGAATCGTCGGTGCAGGTGCCGGCACAGCGGCCGCGGCCTACGGGCTCGAGGAAACGGTGCCGGACGCCGACGTAACGGTACTCGAGAAGTCCCGCGGCGTCTGCGGACGGGCCGCGACCAGACGACGCGACGGCGCGGTCTACGACTACGGCGCGAACTACGTCAAGTCCGACGACGAGCGGGTCGTCGACCTGCTGACCGAAGTCCTCGACACCGACGGGCTGGTCGATATCGCGGAGCCGGTCTGGACCTTCGACGCCGACGGCGAGGTGTCGCCGGGCGAGGACCGCGACGAGTCCAAGTGGACCTACCGGCGGGGGCTGACCCAGATCGCGAAGCGGTTGTTCGCTCGCACCGACGCGACGGTCCACCGGGAGACGCGGGTCGAACGGGTGATTCGGGACGACGACGGCGGTATCGGAGGGGACGGCGAGCCGGCGGGGGTCTGGCACCTCGAGGATACCGACGGCCAGCGGTGGGGGCCGTTCGACGTCCTCCTGTTGAACCCGCCGGCACCACAGACCGCCGACCTGTTGCGCTCGGCCGACTGGGAGAGCGACGTTCGGGACCGCCTCGTCGACGCCGTCGACGCCGTCCCCTTCCGGACGATCTGGACCGGAATCCTCCACTACCCGTTCGAACTCGAGACGCCCTACTACGCGCTGGTCAACGCGGACAAGGCCCACGAGGTGGGCTGGATCGCTCGCGAGGAGTGCAAGCCCGGCCACGTCCCCGACGGCGAGTCGCTGCTGGTGGTTCAGGCCAACCACGAGTGGTCGGTCGACCGCTACGACGAGCCGCCCGCGGAGAACCTGACGGAACTGGCGGCCCTGACCGCCGACCTGCTCGACGACGAGCGCCTGCGAGAGCCCGACTGGACCGACCATCAGGGGTGGCGATACGCCCTCCCCGAGGACGGCGTCGCCCGCGACCCACTCCAGTTGGCCGAGGCCGACGGGCTCTACTGTCTCGGCGACTGGGTCGCCGGCGAGTCCCGACTCCACGCGGCGTTGCACAACGGCCTCGAGGTCGCCGAGCGCGTCACTGCTCGCCTGTAGCCATCACACCGCGTCCGTGACCGCGTCCAGTACGGCGGTGTCGACGAACAGGACCACGTGATCGCCGCCTTCGACGACCGTCTCTCCCCGAGGCGTGATCAACTCGCCCGCGCGGCTGATCGCGCCGACGACGACACCCTCGGGGAGGTCGGCCATTGCCGACTGAATCGAACGCTCGAAGAGCACGCTGTCGGCGTCGATTTCGATCTCGAGGACCTCCGCACGGTCGGATTCGAGCATGGCGACGTTTTCGGTCCGCCGTCTGCGCGTAAAGCGGGTGATCTCCTCGGCCGTGACCAGCCGGGGATTGACCGCGACATCGATCCCGACCGTCTCGAAGAGGTCGACGTACTCGCCGAACTCGACGACGCCGATCGTCCGCTCGACGCCGATCCGCTTGGCCAGCAGGGAGACGAGCAGGTTCTTCTCGTCGCTTTCCAGCGCGGCGATCACGATGTCCGACTCGGCGACGTGTTCCCGGACGAGGAAGTCGATGTCCGTCGCGTCGCTCTCCAGCACGAGCGTCCCCGGCAGGCGCTCGGCCAGTTCGCGCGCCCGTTCGTGGTCGCGTTCGATCAGTCGGGATTCGAACCCCTCGGCCTCGAGCAGTCGGGCGGTCTGGACGCCGATCTTCGTCCCGCCGACGATGACGACCTCGTTGGCGTCCTCGAGGGCCGGTGCCGGCGTCAGGGCGCTCGCGAACGCCCGGACGCTGGCTTCGGAGCCGATCACGACCGCCGCGTCGCCGGCCCTGATCACCGTCTCGCCCCGCGGCACGACGACCGCGTCCTCGCGCAACAGGGCCGCGAACGTCAGCGATTCGAACCGGTCGGCCGCCGAGACGGTCTCGCCGGCGATCGGACTCTCCGGCCCGATCTCGAACTCGGCCATCCGGACGAGACCGTCCGCGAACGTCTCGACGTCGTGTGCGCCCGGCAGTCCGGCGATCCGAACGATCGTCTCGGCGGTCTGGAGGTCCGTACAGACCATGAAGTCGACGCCGAAAGCCCCCGTCGATCTCTCCCAGGTCCGAAGCAGGGTCGTCTGCCTGACGCGGGCGATCGTGAACGGATCGCCGACCGCTTTGGCGGCCCCGCAGACGACGATGTTCGTCTCGTCGATGTCGGTGCTGGCGATGACCAGGTCCGCGTCCGCGATGTTCGCCTCCCGGAGCGTCCCGATCGCGGTCCCGTCGCCACGGATCGCCAACACGTCCCGGGAGTAGGTGAGCTCCTCGACCCGGTCGCCGTCCGTATCGACGACCGCGACGTGGTGGTCCGACTCGAGACTCGCCGCGATGTTCGAGCCCACTTCGCCCGCGCCGACGACGATCACGCGCACCGACGCCTCACCCCCCGCGGACTCGAGCCGGTGCTGCTGGCGCTCATGGTCGGGGCTGTCGCCGTCGAACGGGAAGACGGTTCGGCCTGCACCTCGCGGCGAGGCAGCGGTCGACGAGCGACTCGAGCGGGCGAAGTCGGCGGGTTGGCCGCTGCCGGCGGTCCGAACCCCTCACCGGATTCGTTCGGTTCAGGGCATTTCGTGGACGGTCAGTTCGACGTCCCGCCGTCGGCCCTCGATGTCCGCGACCAGCCGCTCGACGACCGTTCGTGCCTCCTCGAGCAGTTTCGGCTCGACCTTCCGGACGACCCAGTCCAGCGAGACGAGCCCGGGCAGCGAGATGGCGTCCGCGCTCGCCGAGTAGGGATCGTAGACGGCCTCGAAGTAGATCCGGCTGGCCGTCTCGGCGTCCGGCGGTGCCGACTCCGGCTCGGGTTCGACGCGCCACTCCCCGCGGGCGTCGAGGTGGTTGACGAGCCGCCACGTGAGCGACGTCGGGGCCGAGATGTCGGTCACCCGCGAGCGGGCCGTGTAGCTGAGCTTCCACCACGCCAACTCGAGTTCGTAGACGGAGCCGACGCCGCCGTCCCCGTCGACGCGGACCTCCTTCAGGTGGTCCGTGTACCGCGGGTAGTCGGTAAAGGAGCGGACGTACGGAAAGACCTCCTCGGGCGACCGATGAGCGAGCGTGCTGAGGAGAATTCGGTCCACGGCGGCCGTACGACGGGTTCGAAAGTAAGGATTGTCATCCGATCGACGGGGCGACGCGACCGTGCGGCCTGCCCTCAGCCACTCGATGCCGTCTCGCCCCCGCGGGCGTCGTCGATCGCATCGATCCCGTCACTGACCGCCTCGATTCGGTCCCCGATCGGCGGGTGATGGGTCGCCAGACTGTAGAACAGCCCCGCCTCGCGGCGCGTGTCGTTCGCGTCCGCGAGGCGTTCGAGGGCCGCGACCGTCGCCTCGCGGCCCGCCCGTCGGGCGGCGTAGGCGTCGGCCCGGAACTCCTGCCAGCGCGCCAGCCCGCCCAGCAGGACGACGTGGTAGACAGCGTAGAGCCCCATGAACGGCAGGAAAAAGCCGAGGAAGCCGACCGCCTCCTCGAGCGCGCCGAAGCCGACGAACTCGGCACCGACGATCCAGCCGCCGAAGACGGCGACGGTCAGGAGGCCGCGCTGCCAGAGGTGCCGGCCCGCGACGTGACCGAACTCGTGGGCGAGGATCGCGCGCAGTTCGTCGTCGTCGCACTCGGTGAGCAGGTAGTCGGTCAGGAAGACGTACCGCAGGCCGGGAACGGTGCCCGCGACGAGGGCGTTTGCGGTCTTGGTCGACTCGCCCTCGAGCAGGGAGAGCCCGCGGGGGCGATAGCCCAGGTCCGCACAGAGCCGTTCGACCCGTTCGCGGTGCCGGCCCTCGAGCGGGACCCGGTCCTGAAAGATCACGATCAGGTACGGCGAGAGGCCGAAGCCGACGAAGACGACGGCCCCGAGCCCCCCGATCAGGACCGGCAGCGACGATCCGAAGACCGACCGAATCGCGAAAAAGCCCGCCAGTGCGACCCCGACGGAGACGGCGGTGATCCCCATCACCGCGAGGACTCCCTTGACGACCCGCCACGGCGACGCCGACGTGTCCCGGAGCGAACGCACCGTCGGGTAGGAGCCGAGCGCCATCCCCACGAGCGGCAGCGTGACGATCCCGAACGAGACCAGCACGATCGCGCCGAACTCGAGGACGGCGAGGCCGCCGAGCTCGGGACCGCCCGTCCCGACCGCGGCGAGCGCTCGGTCGATCACCTCGAGCGTGTACAGCCCGATGATCGCCACGATCGGGAGGGCGAAGCCGCCGACCTGCTGGGCGCGGTTGAGGCGGTGGAGTCGGTCTTCGACCGGTTCGTCCAGCCCTTCGACCCGGACGGCGTACGCGCGAAAGCCGAGGAACGGAACGACCGCGAGCGCGATCACGAACGCGGTGGCGACGTACATACTCGATCGTTCACCGGTTCGATTCAAAATACTGTCGGGGAAGACACACTATCTGTCTCGGATTCCGGTGCCCCAATCCCGACGCGACTCGCGTCGAGGCGGGCTCGAGCGCGGTCCCGGCCGTCGCCGCGGTCGACGGAAACCTTCTATACACCGTCCGGTCAACGGACGGTCATGCGAGACGTCTGTATCGTCGGCGGGGGCGTCGCCGGCCTCGCCGCCTCGATCTTCACCGCCCGCGCGGGACTGGACACCCTCGTCATCGACGGGGGCGAATCCATTCTGGCGCGCAACGCCAGCCTCGAGAACTACCCCGGCTTCCCCGACGGGGTCGACGCCCGCCGCTACCTGCGACTGAGCCGCGAGCAGGCTCGCAACGCCGGTTCCGCGTTCGAACTCGGGCGTGTAACGCGCTCGGAACTAATCGATACGAACGATCTCGAGTCCGGGTTCCGCCTCGAGACCGAGGGCGGCGAGCCGCTCGAGGCCCGCCGGGTGATCGCCGCCTCGTGGTCGGACAGCGACTACCTCGTGCCGCTGGACGTGGGTCGCATCCAGCGGGGGAGCAAGCACTTCGTCAGCACCGACGCGGCCGGGCGAACGGCCGTCGACGGCGTCTACGCCGCGGGCCGACTGGCCGAGGAACCCCACCAGGCGATCGTCGCGGCCGGCCACGGCGCGAAGGTCGGCCTCGCCGTCGTCCACGATTCCGACGCGAACTTCTACCACGACTGGGTCGCCCCGGCGGGCTACTTCACCGGCCGCGGCCGCGACGTGCCGCCGGGCTGCGAGGAGATCGACGACAATGAACGGCACCGACGGGACGAACGGGCGCGGGCACAGCTGCTCGAGGCGTTCGACGAACCGTTAGACGAAGCGCCGACGATGCACCCGAGCGTCGAACGGGATTGATCTTCTCGGAGCGGCTTCAGCACCCGTTTACCGTGTTTGCGGTGATGTCGCCGTTGATCTCTGAATTATCCTTGCACTCAACCGTCTCCCCGGTGACGTCGCCCTTGATCACGCCACTATCGCCTTTGAGCGTCACGTCGTTGTCGTCAGCGTGGACATCACCATCGACAGTCGCGTCTTCGACCTCGACACTGCGGCCCGAACCTGTCAGGGAGATCTCTCCGTCAATGATGGCGTCTTGATCTATTAACACATCTTCGTCAGCAACGATCGACCCACTGACTTCGCTATCTTTGAACACGTCGACGCTTTTCGTCGCTTTGATAGTGCCATCGACGACGCTTCCGTCTTTGACATCGACGCCCTTCTGCGTAGTGATATCACCGGCGATCTCGTTTGTCCCGCTTGTCGTGAGTTCCACGGTTTTGGTGACGTTGACCTCGCCCATTAGCGTGGTTCCCTCGTCGATCTGTAGCCCGTTATCTAGTCGATCACCGCCGTCCGTCATTTCACAGGAGATCGAATCGCCGCTGTCAAGTTCGATCGTGGATCCGTCGTCGAAATCGTCGCTGTCGATTACTTCACACCCGTGATCGGCAAACCGCCCACGTAACTCGTAGGTATCGACCAGCGTCTCCGAGCCGATTATTTGTAACACGTCTCCTCTCTCGAGATCATCTGGACAGTCGTTCCCGTCGACAGTCGTCACGTCCCCCTTCTCGAGATTTCCACTCCCGTCCCACGTACCGCAACTTCCCTCGCCCTCGAGTTTGATCTCCGTGCCGTCGGCGGTCAGCCGCTGGACGTCGGTCAGACCGATCGCGACGGTGCCGCTACTGTCTTCCTGATACACCAGATCCGCTCGAGGGGGGCTGTCGACGAAGTCAGTACTCAGCACGGCCGCACCGAGAATTGCCATCGACATCGTGACCATCCCGACCAGGAGGACGGTCCCGATGACGACCGAGACGCCCCGGTCGTCACGAGACGATCGACGCAAATTCATTGGGTGGACTTACTATCACAGTCACTAACTGTTTTCGGTGGCGGCCGCCGGTTGGACCGACGCACGATCGCGGGACGACGGTACGCCTAAAGGGACCCCCTCCGAAGTACCCGGCATGCTCGAGGGAGTCAACGTCGCGCTCGGGGTGACGGGATCGATCGCGGCCGTCAAGACGGTCGAACTCGCCCACGAGTTGCGACGCCGGGGGGCGACGGTTCGCGGTGTGATGACCGACAGCGCGCGGGGGATCGTCCACCCCTGGGCCGTCGAGTTCGCCACCGAGAACGACGTCGTCACCGAGATCACGGGCGGCGTCGAACACGTCGACCTCTGTGGCTACGACGGCTGGGCAGACGTGTTCCTGATCGCGCCCGCCACCGCGAACACCGTCGGCAAGATCGCGGGGGCCGTCGACGACACTCCGGTTACGACCTGTGCGACGACCGCGCTCGGGGCCGACACGCCGGTCGTGATCGCGCCGGCGATGCACGAACCGATGTACGACCACCCCGGCGTCCTCGAGGCCATCGATACCGTCTCGGAGTGGGGCGTCGACTTCGTCGATCCGCGCCTCGAGGAGGGGAAGGCCAAGATCGCCAGCGAGGAGGCGATCGTCTGCGACGTCGCCCGCGCGGCCGGCGATCGCCCCCTCGAAGGCGAGTCGGTCGTCGTCACCAGCGGCGCGACCAGCGAGTCGATCGATCCCGTTCGGATCATCACGAACCGCTCGTCGGGCAAGATGGGGCGGGCGGTCGCGAGGGCCTGTTACGTTCGCGGCGCGGACGTGACGCTGGTGCAGGACGGGTCCGAGGTCCCGTACGCCGACGTCCGCGACGTCGAGAGCGCCCGGGAGATGCTCGCGGCGACGCGGACGGCCTGCGACGACGCCGACGCGCTGGTGTCGGCGGCCGCGATCGGGGACTACACCGTCGCGGAGAGCGCGGAGAAGATCCGTTCGGGCCAGGAGTTGACCCTCGATCTCGAGCCGACGCCGAAACTCATCGACGAGGTCCGCGCCGACTACCCGGACCTGCCGATCGTCGGCTTCAAAACGGAGACTTCCGGCGACGAGGACGCGATGATCGAGCAGGCCCGACAGACCTTAGAGCGGGCGGGACTGGCCTTCGTCGTCGCCAACGACGCGAGCGTGATGGGCGAGGACCGGACGAAGGCGCTGCTGGTTCACGCCGGCGACGCCGCCCGCTACGAGGGGACGAAGGCCGGACTGGGCGGCGAGATCGCCGACTCGATCGCGGCGGTCCTGGGCACGGACGCGACGTCGAAGTAATCGGACAGGTCGGTTCAGGAGAATTATATAGGTGCAGTTCATCGCCCGAACCGATGGGAATACGATCGGGTACGGAACCACACGCGCTGCCGGCCGGGGCCGGCAGCGCGAGGTGATCGCGGTGGCCCAACAACAGCGTCCGCCGGACGCCGACGAGGACGACGGCAGCGAGAGCGACGACAGTGACGAGGTCGACGACCGACTCACCAAGGGGGAGATCTTCGAAGTGCTGCGCAATCAACGGCGGCGGTACGTCCTCCAGTTTCTCAAGCAGGACGACCGCCCCGTTGAACTCGGCGACCTCGCCCAGCAGATCGCCGCCTGGGAGTACGAGACGACCCTCGAGGGCGTCACGCCCGAACAGCGAAAGCGGGTCTATACGACGCTTCAGCAGACGCACCTCCCGAAGATGGACACGTCGGGCATCCTCGAGTTCGACTCCGATCGGGGCGTCATCGAGCCGACCGAGCGAACGCGGGACATCAGCGTCTACCTCGAGATCGTTCCCGGCCGGGAGTTCGCCTGGCGGGAACTGTACCTCTCGCTCGGTGCGATCAGCTGTGCGCTGGTCGCCGCGCTGTGGCTGGAGATCTATCCGCTGACGACGGTCTCGAACCTCGGCTGGACGGCGATCATCGCGGTGACGGTGACGGTCACCGCCGTCGCACACATCTACCACGAACGCAACATGCGGCTCGGTCACGGCGAACAGCCGCCCGAACTCAGCTACGGCGAGCGGTAAGGGGGCCCGAGACCTGCGGAGACGGGGCAAGACGGGGAAGCGATCGGCGTCCGATGCCTGCGATCTCGTTCGCGCGTATCGTCAAGTTTTACTCCGCTACCGTCCCACCGACGACATGGATCAACTCAAGCAGTCCCTGCTCGAGGCCCCGATCATCGAGAAGAACGGCTATCACTACTTCGTCCATCCGATCAGTGACGGACTCCCCAAGCTCGACCCGACCTTGCTACGCGAGATCGTCATCCGGATCATCCGGAAGGCCCAGCTCGAGGAAGTCGACCGGATCGTCACCCCGGCGGCGATGGGCATTCACATCTCCACCGCGGTCTCGCTGATGACCGACATCCCGCTGACCGTAATTCGCAAGCGACAGTACGGCCTCGACGACGAGGTCGCGATTTCCCAGAAGACCGGTTACTCGGAGAACGAGATGTACATCAACGACGTCCGGGAGGGTGAGCGGGTGCTGGTTCTCGACGACGTTCTCTCGACTGGCGGGACCCTCGCGGCGGTGCTGGACGCCCTCGACGAGATCGGGGCGGAGGTCATCGACACGGTCGCGGTCATCAAGAAGGTCGGCGGCGAGAACAAGGTCGACGACGCGGGCTACGACGTCAAGACGCTAATCAACGTCGACGTCGTCGACGGCGAAGTCGTCATTATCGACGAAGAAGGCGACGACTGAGACGTCTCGATACGTCGCGTTAGCCTTACGAGAACCGGCCCGGACTCGAGTCGATGTACCGCCAAATTCCCGTTTTCACCTCTAGAACGATCTCTTCTGTGCATTTGTGTGTCGATCGGTCCGATAAACACCATTTCAACCCCTACTCGTTGTCGACAAGTTTATAATGATTGTATTGGTAACCCATGTTTATGTCCGACATACCGGATGTACCGAATGTAGATCGATCGCGACGGCAAATGCTTGCTCTGCTCGGCGGCAGCGCATCGGTCGGACTCGCTGGGTGTTCGGCCCTCCTCAGCGAGGACGAGGAAGAAGAAGAGGAAACTGACTTCGAGACGACTGAACACGCCGAGAAAGCACAGGACGCCTGGGAGCGTATCGTAGACAACCCGGGTCCCGACGCGGAAGACACGCGTACCGAGGCGTACATCGAGATCGAAGAAGCCGCCCGGGACGACATGGTCATGCTCCCGATGTACCACAGCAAGGGCGAGTTCTTCTGGTACGACAACGTCGACCTCCCCCGGGTCGGTGCCCTCGGTCGCCACCACGTCAAACACAACCGGACCGAAGTCGAGGGCGATTCGGAACTGAACCTGATCAGCGCTTCCTTCGACGAACTGGACCCGATCATGTCGACGGACACCGCGTCCGGCGAGGTCATCGTCCAGCTCTACGACACGCTGACCAACTATCCGGCCGGCGTCGCCGAGGTCGAGAACCAGCTGCTCGAGTCCTTCGAGACGTCCGACGACGGGCAGACGTGGACCTTCACGCTCAAAGACGGCATCCAGTTCCACGACGGGACGGACCTGACCGCCGACGACGTCAAGTACTCGTTCCGCCGGCTCGCCGAATCCGAATTCAGCGAACGGTCGAACTTCGTTACCAGTTCGACGAGCGGCCTCGGTATCGACCACGAGACGACCGACGACGGTGGTATCGTCCCCGACTCGTTGGCGATCGACGTCGTCGACGAGCTCACGGTCGAGATCACCCTTCAAGAGCCGAACCCGGCCGTCCTAGACGTTCTCACTCACACTGGATTCTCCATCGTTCCGGAGGGCATCGTCGGCGATGTCGAAGGGTACGACGGCGAGGTCAGTCACGACGAGTTCCGGACCGAGATGGCCAACGGGACCGGTCCGTTCGAGTACGACGAGTTCAGCCCCGGCGAAAGTGTACGGCTCGTCCGCAACGACGACTTCTACGGGACCGTCGCGAGCGTCGAATCCATCCACTGGGAGATCAACGAGGACCCCGAATCGAAGTTCACCTACGCGATGGAGAAGAACGCCGACTTCTTCGAGATTCCGACCTCGTACTACGACGCCGACCTCATCGACGCCGAGACCGACGACAACGGCCGGGAGTTCGGTACGTACGGGGAGTTCGAGAACGGCGAGACCACGAACTACCTCGCGGTCCCCGAACTCGGCACGTACTATTTCGCGTTCAACGTCACGAACGTCCCCGCACCAGTCCGTAAGGCCGTCGCGTACGTCACGAACCACGAGGAGTTCGTCAACGACATCCTCCAGAACCGCGGCTTCGAGGCATTTAGCTTCACGCCGCCGGCGATGTGGCCGACCGGACGGGACGGCTATCAGGACTGGGTCGACGAGTGGCCCTACGGCGTCAACGAGATGGACCGCGACGGAGCGACGGAGGTCCTCGAGGAGGCCGGCTTCACCGAGGACGACCCGTTCGAGATGGAAGCGACCGTCTACAAGACGAGTCCGGCGTTCCAGGACATGGCCGACGAACTCGCGCGCAGGCTCTCCGGGGTCGGCATCGAACTCGATACCACGACGACGGAGTTCTCGACGCTCCAGGACCGCGGTGAGGACGGCGACCTCGAGATGTACTCGCTCGGCTGGATCTGGAGTTGGCCGGACGTCGCGTACGGCCACTTCGGCTTCGAGCCGAAGAACACCGACACGTCGAAGATGCCGAACGAAGCGACCGGCTACTACCTCGACTGGCAGGCGAACCTGGAAGACGAGTCCTAACGGCGACTCGACCCCGCATCCGGCACCCGTTCTTAAAACAATGAGAAGCGAAATATTTAGATGCGTGTGGAAAAGTCAAATCGGTGTACACGTATGAAAAATTGTTCGAAAAACGACCACCGAACCGTTCGTGAGCGCTTATGAGTCGGTGGAGATACTTCTTCAAACGGCTGCTGCTCTCAGTGCCGGTCCTCTTTCTCGTAATGACGTTCATATTCGTCCTCCTACGGATGGGACCGGTCGACCCCGTGGCCGCTCGACTCGGTCCCGAGGCGTCGGGAGCCGAGGCCGAACGAATGCGCGAACGGCTCGGGCTCAACGACCCCCTCTGGGAACAGTACCTAGACTTCGTGACGAACTTCCTGACCCTCGATCTCGGCAAGTCATGGGTTATTTACGGCGACATGGAGGTGACCCGAGTCATCTCGTTTGCGGGCCCGCCGACGCTCTGGCTGGGATTTTGGGCGATCCTACTCCCGCTGTTTATTGGCATCCCGCTCGGGTTCTACGCCGGGCTGCGGCCCAACAGCGGGGGCGACTACATCGCCTCCGTGGGCGGTATCCTCTGGCAGGCGATGCCGAACTTCTGGCTGAGTATCATCCTCCTCGCCACCCTCCGCAAGACCAAAGGCGGCGGCTGGTTCGGGTTCGACTGGTACACGTTCGGACCGGACATCAGAAGCATCACGGGAACGCCCGAGCTGGCGTTCGTCACGGCTAACGGCATCGACTGGGGGACTCTCGCCAGCGACATCAAACTCATTCTCCCGCCGGCGCTGGTCCTCGGATCGGCCTCGATGGCCGCGGAACTTCGTATCGGACGGACCGCCATCCTCGAGACCATCAACTCGAACTACGTCGAGACGGCCAAAGCGAAGGGGCTGACGAACCGCGTCATCATCTGGAAACACGTCTTCAGAAACGCACTGATTCCGCTGGTGCCGGTCATCACGAACGAGGCGTTCCTGCTGATCGGTGGCTCGGTCATCGTCGAATATCTGTTCAACATCAACGGACTCGGGAAGATCTTCTTCCAGGCGACGGTCCAGGGAGACCTGCCGCTTGCCGGAGCGCTGCTGTTTATCTTCACGGTCGTCATTATCCTGTTGAACATCCTTCAGGACCTCCTGTACACGATTATCGATCCACGAGTGGGGTACGAACGATGAGTGTGAGTGAGTCATTCGAACCGAACGAGACGACAGACGAATCGAGGTCCCTCCGCGAACGCGTCGCCGACAATCCCGGGCCGGCGCGGTTCTGGCTGCTCGGTACCGTCGTATTGGTCGCCCTCGAGTTCGGCCGATACATGGGCTGGGCCCAGCAGCTCGTGGGGGCAATCAAGTACGTCATCGGTCTGGTAGGGTTGATACCCAGCTGGATCGGCGACTCGGTCGGCGAGGCGACCGTTCCGATACTCAGCTACTTCGTGAGCGACGCGATCACGCTGCTCTTGTTGTTCGGAATCTCCGTTCTCCTCACCAGATTCACGTCCCGGTCCGCCGCGGACCGGCTCGATGTCGGTTTGAGCGATCGTCTCGTCCGATTCCTCGAGCGGGCCGTCCTGACCGCCGTCCTGGCCACGATCGCGGTTCTGTTTGCGTTCACGCCGGTCGGCGGACTCGTCAACGGCGCGATCGACGGCGTGTTCAACACCCTGTCGTCGATTCCGACGCTCACGAGCCGCGAAGTCATCTCCAATCAGGGCCACAGAACGCCCGGCGGCGGCTGGGGCGGGACGTTCCTCGGCCTCTCGCCGGCAGTGGCGTGGGGGATTCGGACGTTGCTCGTCTACGCCTACGCTCTCACCGTGATCGTCTGGACCTGGAAAGGGTACACGCTCTTTCGGGATCACTACCGGCAGGCGGACTGGACGCCGCGCGACGACACGCTCCGTCGATTCCGAACCCACTACTGGGGACTGTTCGGGCTGATCGTCGTACTCATGTTCATCGTCACGGCGTTGTGGGCACCGGCCGTCAGCCCCACCACGGCGGACCAGAACATCGCCTCTCCCTACGAGTACGAGATCGAGTACCTCAACGACGACGGCGAAGTCGCGACGACCACGCCCGGGCAGGCGAACCTCAACAGCCAATCGAACGGGCAAAACACTATCGGTCCGATGAGTTACGACGACTACGACCGCTGGGCACCGTTGGGAACGACATCGTCCGGACAGAACCTGCTCACCCATATCGCCTACGGCGCGCAGACGTCGCTGGTGATCGGGCTGCTCGCGATCGGTCTCGGTGGACTGATCGCGGTCACGATGTCGATGCTGACCGCCTACTACAAGGGGATCGTCGACGTCCTGACAGTGATCACGAGCGACACGATCATCTCGATCCCGGCATTTCTGCTCGTGATGATGTTATCGGTCATCTTCAATCAGGGGAACCATCCGATCGCGGAACCGCTCAACGGCGGGCTTCTCCTCGGGCTGATCTTCGCGTTCGTCTACTGGCCGGGGATGTGGCGGACGATCCGCGGCCCGTCGTTACAGGTCGCCGAAGAGGAGTGGGTCGACGCCGCACGGAGCTACGGACAGTCACCGGTGAACACAATGCGTAAACACATGGCCCCGTACATTGCAGGGTATATAATGATCTACGGCTCTCTCCTGCTCGGTGGAATCATCATCTCCACGGCCGCGCTCTCGTTCCTCGGTCTGGGTATCGAAGGATCGACTCCCGAGTGGGGACGACTCATCAACGACGGGCGATCGTTCGTCGGCACGTCGTCGTGGCACGTCGCGACCATCCCGGGACTGATGATCGTCCTCGTGGTCACCGCGTTTAACGCGCTAGGTGACGGTCTCCGGGACGCGATCGATCCGGAGGCTGATACCGGCGGGACCGACGACACCGGTACCGCGGCCGCCGGAGGTGGTGGATAATGTCGGCGGAGACGTCGGCCGAACCCATCCTCGACGTTCGGAACCTCCAGACGGCGTTTTTCACCGACAAGGAGACGATCCGAGCGGTCGACGGGGTCTCGTTCGACATCCGACGGGGCGAAACCGTCGGCATCGTCGGCGAGAGCGGATCGGGCAAGAGCGTGACCGCCCGGTCGGTCATGGGTCTCGTCGACTCGCCGGGACGAACCCTCCAGGGCAGTAGCGTCCGCTTCAACCACCTCGAGACGGTTCGAGAGTACGCCTCGAAGTTCCCGGATCGTACCGTCGACCTCGAGGCGGTGGCGGCCGACTACGACCCGGTTGCCCTGTTCGACCGCGAGACGGTCGATATCACGCCGGCGGCGTTCGGCTACGAGAGCGCCGCTGACGTGCCGCTTGCGGACGTCGTCGCCGCCGGCTACGGCGACGAACTCGGTCTCGTCGACGAGGACGACTGCGTGTTCGTCACGGACGGAAATCCCGATACGCCGACGGAGATCGCCGACGGGTTCGTCGAGATCACGCGTCTCAGCGGCGAACCGCGGCGACTCATGCGCGGCGGACGGATCGCGATGGTGTTCCAGGACCCGCTGACGAGTCTCAATCCCGTCTACACGGTCGGCAACCAGATCAAGGAGTCGGTCCGGCTCCACCAGGGACTGCGGGGCGAGGCGGCGACGCAGGAAGCGATCGAGCTGCTCGAGGCCGTCGGCATCCCCGACGCTCGTCGCCGCATCAACGAGTATCCACACCAGTTCTCCGGCGGGATGCGTCAGCGAGCCGTGATCGCGATGGCACTGGCCTGCGAACCGGAGTTGCTGATCTGCGACGAGCCGACGACGGCACTCGACGTGACGATTCAGGCCCAGATCCTCGACCTGCTCGCCGAGCTACAGGCAGAGCGGGACCTCTCGATGATGTTTATCACCCACGACATGGGTGTGATCGCGGAGATCACCGATAGAGTAAACGTCATGTACGCCGGGGAAATCGTCGAAACGGCCGGCGTAAACGAACTGTTCGCGGATCCGAGGCATCCGTACACGCGTGGCCTGCTCCAGTCGATCCCGGGACAACAATCCGGTGACCGGCTCCAGACGATCGAAGGGAACGTCCCGACACCCAACGAACCGGCGACGTCCTGTCGGTTCGCACCGCGGTGTCCGAAGGCGTTCGACGAGTGCGACGCCGTTCATCCCGTCCCGGTTTCGGTCGAGGAGGGGACCGACGATCACACCGCGGCGTGTTTGCTCTGCCCCGGCGACCGCTCGACGAACGAGGCGGTCGACCAGCATCGACGACGAAACGCGAGACGGACCGGAGGCGATACCGAATGAGTCACGAACTGAGCCAGGAGCCGATAGCGACCGAGACCGACGTACCGACCGACAGCGACGGCGACGTGATGATCGAAGTCGAGGGGCTGAAGACCTACTACGAGGACGGCGGCCTCCTCGGTGGAACGCCGGTCAAGGCCGTCGACGGTGTCTCGTTCGATATCCACCGTGGCGAGACGCTCGGTCTCGTCGGTGAGTCCGGATGTGGCAAGACGACGCTGGGGCGAACGCTCCTCCAACTCGAGGACGCGACCGACGGCGAGATCCGGTTCGACGGCGTCGATATCACGACCCTCGAGGGCGACGATCTCCACGAGTGGCGGCGAAACGCCCAGATGGTGTTTCAGGACCCCGACTCGAGCCTCAACGACCGAATGACGATCGGCGAAATCGTCCGTGAGCCGCTGGACGTTCACGAGTGGGAGACGCCGCAAGCGCGTCGCCAGCGCGTCAAAGAGTTGCTCGATACCGTTGGCCTCCAGCGCGAACACTACTACCGCTATCCCCACCAGTTCTCCGGCGGCCAGCGCCAGCGGATCAGTATCGCCCGCACGCTGGCTCTCGAGCCGGATTTCGTCGTCCTCGACGAACCGGTCTCGGCGCTCGACGTCTCGGTGCAGGCCGAAATCATCAACCTGCTCGAGGATCTGCAAAACGAGTTCGGGCTGACCTACCTGTTTATCGCACACGACCTCTCCGTCGTTCGCCACCTCTGTGATCGGGTCGCGGTGATGTACCTCGGGAACATCATGGAGATCGGGCCGACCGAGGACCTGTTCACCGATCCGGCGAACCCGTATACGCACGCGCTGTTGTCGGCGATCCCGGAACCGGATCCGACCGTCGAGCGCGACCGTATCACGCTCCACGGAACGCCGCCGAATCCCCGATACCCGCCCGCCGGCTGTCCGTTCAGCACGCGCTGTCCGGCACGAATCCGCCCGGCGGAGTATCGCGACCTCGACGACGAACTCTGGAATCGGCTCAACACGCTCCGCGACCTGCTCAGCGAGCGCCAGCGCGCGGACCGCTCGGTTCGCGATCGACTCCGCGCGGCAGTCGGGAAAGACACGCGCTTCGGGACGGTCGAGGAGACCTACGACGAACTGTTCGGGGATCAGGAGGTGCCGGCACGCGTCCAGTCGGTTCTGGACGAAATCGCGACTCTCGCTCGAGACCACGACGAGGGAGAGGCGATCGCCGTCTTCAACGAGGCGTTCGGCAGCGTCTGTGACGACGAACCGCCGGCGTATCACGACACGAGCGACGGCGGGCACCAGAGCTACTGTCACCGCCATTCCGACGAGTATCGGTCCCCGGACGCCGTCATCGAGAACCGCCACGGGTGACGATGCCACCGACCGACGCAGTCCGTGACCGACTTCGAATGTTCGGGCGCGTCGGACTGGACGCGATTACGTACGCGATCACCGTCGCGGCACTCACTGGTATCGGTGCCCTGATTATCGGAATCGCGACCGGTGGGGGGATCGTCCGTGCGAAATCCCTGCTGTTCGTCGCCGGATGGCTCCTCCTCGCGTACGCGACGGTACGGTTGTGGCCGACGTCCCCCGACGACGTAGGACCGCCGTCGAACCGTGGCGTCACCGGATCGATACCCGCAGCCCACGATTCGACGCGGTTTCAGTCGTTCGTCCGGACGCTGCCGCCGCTGCGGTGGATCCAACTGCCGCCGTCCGAAAAGCGGCTCACGCCGCCGGGCAAACTCCTGCTCGGCAGCCTCCTGGTGCTGTTGTTGTCGTTTCTCATGGAGACCGCATTCGGGGTCGGCTGAGGTGCCACCTCCGGAAAGAGTTAACCGACTCCTTTGCTGACAGTGGTGTATGCACGACGATATCGGCGCTGCCGATCCCGGTTCGCTCCGACGTCGGGATCCGCAGGGTATCCAGACGGACGCTTGGAAGCAGACGCTCGAGGACGCGGAAGCGATCGCTCAGGAGCGTCGCGACGAGGGTTGGGAGGTCGTCACCATCGTGGCCGCACATACCGATACCGTAAGCCGCGATATGGGTGGCGACGATCGATTCGGGCTCGTCCACGTGATTCCGAACAACTACGTCGAGACCTTTACCGACGTCTTCGACAGCGACGAGTTCACCGAGTATCTGGTGTACGGGACCGAAATCGACGGGTTCATGTTCGTCGTTACGGAGCTGATCGACCCGGAGACCGAGCGATCGATTCTGATTCCCAGTCGATACGATCTCGCCCGCGCCGACGGTATGATCACGTCCGCCGAGGACGAAGATGCCCTCTACACTCACGTCAAGACGATCGACGGGACGATCCTCGGGTCGTTCGAACACGACGAGTACGAACTGTTCGTCGCCAGGAACGCGTAACCGTCGGGTCCGCCGTTCTCGTGGCACTCACCGTACGTACTCGAGGGGTGGAGCGACCGGATCGCTGCAGTCTTCGCTCCGGTCGCAGCCAGTTCGGAACTTTCGCGCTCGGGTCCGCGCGCGAGCGAATCGTTCTCAAAACGACGCGACACGGCGACTCCTTTCCCGTGTACCCTCTACTGACGGCCTGCTCGCTTCGGTTCCCCCGGCTCGGCCGCGACCGGCAGGAGGCCGTCTGAACCGGAACCGACACGATCACTGCCGAAATCCGGGCCGGTGACCGAACCCGCGTGGGTCACGAGGGCAGTTCGTTTCGTCTCTCGTCACGGATTCGCTTCTGATCCCGTGGGTGTCCGCTCGGACATAGTGGGTCAGTATCATACTACTCTATGTGGGTAGGGAACAACAGACATAGCATGGCACCGACCGAACTGGCCAGCGAGGAGTGGTGGAACGAGTACCGGGACGTCGTGAACGCGGACCCGGAGATGACCCAGCACGGTCGCGACGCCTTCGACGAGAACTTCGTCGTCGGCATCGGCGACGACCACTTTCTGCTGGAGATGCAAGACGGCGAGGTGCGAGACGTCCGGCCGCCGGGCCTGGACGACGCGTGGTCGTTCGGCGTCGTCGGGCCGCGCGAGGCGTGGGACGAGTTCGTCAGCGAGGTTCCGGCGGCCCACCACAACGAGGTGTTCGCCTCCTTCTACCGGACCGCGGTCAAGGGCGAAGAGGGATATTTCGACCTCGTCGGCAATCACAAGACGATCTTCCAGAACTTCCGGTCGGTCCAGCGCGCGCTCGAGTTGATGCGGACGACCCACAACGGCGGCGAACCACGCACCGAGGGGTCACATCGACCGCAGGAACCGACGGACGAGCCGATTACGGGTCAGTACGTCACCGTCGACCTCGACGGCGTCGACCACCGCATCTACTACGAGGCGGCCGGGCCGGAAGACGGCATTCCACTGCTCTGTCAGCATACGGCCGGCTGTAACAACCAGCAGTGGCGCCACGTGCTGACCGATTCGGAGATCACCGACCACTTCCGAGTGATCGCGTACGACTTGCCGCGCCACGGGAAGTCGGTCCCGCCGTCGAGCGAATCGTGGTGGGCCGACCAGTACGACCTCACCGCCGAGCGGTTCACCGACACCATCGTCACCATCGCCGACGCGCTGGAACTCGAGGAGCCCGTCTTCATCGGCTCGAGCATGGGCGGCACGGTCACGCTCGAACTCGCGGACTGGTACCCCGAGCGGTTCCGGGCGCTGATCGGCCTCGAGGTAGGCCTGATCACGCCCGGGTTCTACATCCAGTGGCTCGATCACCCACACGTCAACGCGAACGACGTCAACTCCCACGCGACGTGGGGGCTAATGGCTCCCCACGGCCCCGAGTGGGCGCGCCGTGAGACGCTCTACCTGTACGAACAGGGGGCCAACGGCGTCCTCAAAGGCGACCTTCACTACTACTCCATGGATCACGACTACAGCGAGTCCGCCGCCGAGATCGACGCCACGCAGGTCCGGCTGTACCTCATGAACGGCGAGTACGACTACCTGACCAACCCCGCCGACGCCCGCGAGGCCGCCGACGCCATCGGCGAGGGAGCGACCGCCCACGAGATGAAAGCGACCGGTCACTTCCCGATGAGCGAGCGCCCGGCGCTGTTCCGGGCCTACCTCAAGCCCGTTCTCGACGACATCCGCGGCGTCCGCGAGGAGCCCGTCCCCGAGGTCTTCACACCCGAGGACGCAGGCGTCGACGCCAACAGGTGAACGCATGACCGACCACGACTCCCCCTCCGGAATTCCCGAGGGAACGACCGTTTCGCCGCCACAGCTCATCAAGAACGCGCGGATGCTCATCGTCGGCTACGAGGCCGACCCCGAGGTCCTCGAGGCGGCGCTGCCGCCCGGCCTCGAGCCCCACCCGGACGGGCTCGTCCAGATGAACATGTATCGAGTGCCGTCGGCCGAACAGACCGCACACCTCGATCCGTACTCGCTGACCTATCTGACGGTGGAAGTCGCCGATCACGACAGTCACGCGGTCAGTGACGCGCAGGGCGAACTGCCGGTTCCCGGCCGGTTCTGGGTCGGGTACTGGACAGATTCGCCCCAGATGCAGGCGTATACCCGAGAGAACGCCGGTATACCGAGCCTTCCCGGCTCGTGTGCGTGGGCGGAAGACGACGGCGAACTCGTCTCGACGCTCTCGGTCGACGGCGATCCCGTCATCGAGGCCGAAGCGAGCGTCGGTGACGACCAAATCGACACGCTCACCGGCCACCTCCACTACTACGCCCACCGGCAGCTCCCGGACCCGACGGGGGGCCGCGCACAGATCGACGAACTCCTCGAGTTCCCGATTCCCTTCGTCAGCGAACTGTACGAGGCCGACGTCGACCGCATCGACTTCGATTTCCCCGCGGAGTCGGGGTTCCAGCGGTTCGCTCCCGTCGACCCCCTCTCGACGCCGTCGGTCCTCCACGGGACGGTCACGTTCACCTACCCGCAGGGTCGCCGGCTCCGCGATTACCTCGCCGAGGACTCGTAGATCCCGCCTCTCGACTGTCTCGAGCGGAGACGGGACATCGACCGCGGCCTCGAGCCGCCATCGCGGGAGCGGTTCGAACCGTGGTCGGACCGACGCTTTCGATGTCGAGCGCTCGTCCTGTGATTCCCGTCGCTCGCGGATTCGTTCACAGCAACATTTTCACGGGAGAGAATTCAACCACGCCAGCACGCTCGCTTTGCTCGAGTGCTGTCTGGTTCAAACTACCGCCGTGCTATACTCGACGCTCGCGGACTTGCTCGCGTCAGAATATAGCGGGAGGTAGATTTGAACTACGCGAAGACGTACTCGCTCACTTCGTTCGCTGCGTGCGTCTTCTCTTGTTCAAATCTACTCGTCGTATTGTCCGGGATTCAGGACTCACTCCTCGCCATGCTCGTCGTTCGTCGTTGAATCCCTGAAAAGTAGCGGGAGGTAGATTTGAACTACCGATCTGCGGGTTATGAGCCCGCCGGAATCTCCTGGCTATCCCATCCCGCTACCAGTTCATACCCGAGTGTGCTAGTTAAGGGTTGTGATTCGGTTGCCGTATGTGGGTTTCTACCGTCAGTCCTGATGGACCTGCCAGGTGTAGAGACTCTCACAGGTGTAGTTGACGAAGAAGCCGACGCCGATGCCGACCACGTTCGCCATGACGTACCAAATCGCGTAGCGACGGACTAAAAGCGTCAACACGGCGAGCGTCACGAGAAAGCCGCCAAAGCGGACGACGTTCGAGCGCAGGAACCGCCTCGCCAGCGGCCCCAGCCCGACCTCCCCGTACTCCGAGAAGGTCCATCGCTCGTTGATCGCGAAGATGACCGCGATCCCGAGTTCCCACGACAGCACCTTCGCGACGACCGGCCCGAGGAACGTGGCCTCGACCAGCAGGATCAGCACGACGTTGTCGACGGTCGCACCGACCGCCCCGACCCCGACGAACTGCCCGAACCGCGCGGTCGAGAGCAGGGCACGAGCCCGCGTTCGGACGGCCTCTGCGAGGGAATCACTCATCGTGGACTCTCGAGCGTACTCTCCAGTGGCGACGGCGACGGTTTCCCTTTTGCGATCGAGCCACAAAACTGACAGCCACCGGAGACAACTCGAGTGCACCCCGATTCCGTCGAACGGATCGACACGATCCGCGGACGCGTTCGTCCGATCCGATCAGACCGCCAGGTCGCTTTTCGCCCGGACCACCTCGACGTCGTCGGCGTCGACGTGGTCGACGTCGAGGAAATGCGGCGTGAAGTTTCGCTTCTCGTAGTCCTCGTACTCGTC